>CAADGY010000443.1 GCA_900696665.1 uncultured Acidobacteriota bacterium | reverse complement strand
GCATCAAGAGGGTTGGTCTACACTACATCGTCATTTCAAAAAATAACGATTGAGGCTAAAGCACTTCCCTTCATGGGAGCGGCCAAAATAGCTTGAAACGACGACTGTCGTGACGAACTTGGGTTAGCAGTAGAGAGGGTTCGACGGTGATATGCTGGGTCCTTTCAGCAAAGGAGGATCTGTGCATACCCGCCGTCAGTTCACTTCGATCGCCTTAGCCGCCATCCCTGTTTCCGCGGCAGCGAAGCCCGGCTCCACGGGTGTCATCATTGGAGCCCAGACCTACAGCTTTCGGGACCGTGGCCTTTCCGGCGCCATCCAAGGGATGAAGGAAGCGGGCCTCGATTATGCGGAGGTGTGGTCCGGCCACATCGAGCCCAAAGATCTCTCCCGCGAGGAATTGCGCAAATGGCGGACCAGCGTCTCCATGGGCGAGTTCAAGAAGGTGCGCCGGCAGTTTGAAGCCGCCGGCATTCAACTCTACGCCTACAACTACAGCTTCCGCGACGACTTTTCCGAAGAAGAGATTGCGCGCGGATTCGAGATGGCGAAAGCGTTGGGAGCGAAGCGCCTTACCGCCTCGGCCAACGTGAGTACCGCCAAGCGGGTAGATCCGTTTGCGAGCAAGGCGAAGATCGTCGTCGGCATGCACAACCACTCGCGCATCCGCCAGAACGAATTCGCCCGCCCCGAGGATTTCTTCGATGCAATGAAAGGCATGTCGCGCTATATCGGCATCAATTTAGATATCGGGCACTTCTGGGGGGCCGGTTACGATCCGGTATCGTTCCTCAAAGAGCATCACTCAAAAATCGTCACTCTGCATGTAAAAGACAAGAAGCGGCAGGGCGACGTGAACATGCCCTTCGGCCAGGGCGACACGCCCATCTGCGAAGTGCTCCGCGTGTTGCGGGACCAAAAACTTCGCATCCCCGCGATGATCGAGTACGAATATAAAGGAAGCGACACAATAGAAGAGGTCAAAAAGAGCTTCGATTTTATGAAGCGCTGTATCGCGTAAGAGATGCCTTCAGCCTGGGTGCGAACAACCGCGCCGGCCATATACGATAACGTGCAGAGAACGAAAAATACTTCAGGCGCGTGGCTGAATTTTGCGAGGCAATCTATCGCGATCAACGCCTTTGTCTTTGTAATTCGAGCCATTTTTCAATAGTCTCCGAACGAAACTTCCACTGGCGTACTATTTTTATTGCTGGAATTTCACCACACTCAGCTAAAAGCGAACCTGTCCGCACAATGTACACAGATCAATATGTGTTCCCAGCATGGGAAGCAGCCTTCGGAAGCCGTGGCAAGCAACCGCAGCAACCCCAGTTGAGTCAGACGCGAAACCCCGGCGAGTGAGAGTTCCTCTTCCCACCACGCGATAGCCGGACCGTGGTGCGGATGGCCGGCCACAGCGAGCGCGAACCATACATTGATGTCAGGGAAAGAGTGCTGCGCCATTCGTTACCAGCCGGATCTGACGCCCGGCCGCAGGCAGCAGCGCAACAGCGGACGCACCGCCAGCGGCACTAAACGACAGCGATACTAACGGCATTGACATCGTGCGCCCAGTGGGCATATAGTCTACTCAATCCGCATGGGACGGGGCTTCAGCACTTCAAGATTGAGGGAGACTATGCTCACATCAATTCGGTTTCTAATGATCGCTGTAGCGTTCTGCACCGTCGTGGCGCACGCCCAAACAGCGACAGGCAACATTATGGGAAGGGTTACGGACTCGACTGGGGCGGTCGTCACTAGCGTGGAGGTCACCGCGCTCAATCCGGCGACAGGCGTCACATCAAGAACCGTTACCGATGAGACGGGGCTATACCGGTTCTTTTACCTGGCACCCGCCACCTACAACCTCACCTTCACAAAACCGGGGTTCAGCACGCTCCAGCGCACAGCCATCGTGCTGCGTTCGAATGACACGCTGACGGTGGACGTCCAACTGGCTGTCGGCAATGTCGTCGAGCAAGTCGAAGTTACCGGCACGACCCCGTTGCTCGAAACCGCCACTGCTACGACGGGCACCGTGCTGGCCGGGCGGCAAATGAACGCTCTGCCGATCATGCAGCGCTACACCTGGATGACGATGTACCTGATGCCCGGCGTCACCAGCATGAACGGCTTTCATATCGCCGGGCAGCGGGACCGTGGGATCGGCTATTCGATGGACGGAATACCGGGCACCGAACCCGTGCGCGGCGGCGTAGCGACCAACCGTATCATGTCGACGACGCAGAACGCGATTGAAGAGATCAAGATCGTGACGACGGTGATGCCGGCCGACCAGGGACATTCAGCAGGTGGTATGCTGAGCGCGACATACAAGTCCGGCACCAACCAGCTTCATTTCGAAGGGGAAGACCGCTACATCAACGATCAACTTTTACACCGGGCGTACTTCAACCTGGAGCGTTCAAATAACCCGTTGAAATACCACGAACTATCGGCGTTGGTCAGCGGTCCGGTCTACCTTCCAAAGCTATACGATGGACGCAACAAGACATTCTTCCTCTTTGGGTGGTCGCGCCATCATGAAAAATACGATCAGCAGTTGTTCGCTACTGTTCCCACACGGGAGATGTTGAATGGCGACTTCTCTTTCGGTGGTATCGGCCTGCCTATTTACGATCCGGCGACGACGCGCCAGGATGCAAGCGGCACCTGGGTTCGCGACCCTTTTCCGGGCAACGTCATACCGCGCAACCGGTTCGACCCGGCGGTCGAGAAGTTCCTGAGCAACAACCCGTGGAATGCGCCCAACAACCTTGGCGGATCGGGACTGATTACACGCTTCGGTCCGGACCTGAACTACGGCGGGACGAGCAAATACCGTTCTTACCGGAGCCGTTACGACGTTAAGATCGATCAGCACTTCAGCGAGAAAAACCGGCTGTTCGGGCGGTTCTCTCATGTGAAGAACCGCGCACGGGGTACCAATATCGCACTGAACTGGGAATTGCTGGACGGCGGATTTGTTCTTCAGCCGAGCGACCAGATCAACATGGTGGTTTCCGACACGCATATGTTCAGCCCGTCGGTGATCAACGAGATTCGTCTGGGAGCGAACCGCCGGAAGGAGTCACGTACGCCCCCCGGTGTGAACGAGAACTGGGGCCAGAAACTCGGGATACCAGGCATTAGCGGCGAGACATTCCCGTCCTTCTTCAATTCGAGCGGCTCAGCGTTTTATGGCGCGACGATGCCGGGCGCGGATTTCTACCAGGTGACCGAGAATTTCGTTCTGCAGGACAACCTGACCGTTGTTCGCGGACGGCATTCCTTTAAGACCGGTTATGAACTGATGCGGACGCGCGCGAACACCCGCGCGGCGTCGCTGCCGGCCGGCGTGTACCGGTTCGGCGGCACTAATCTTCCGTTCACGCCTAATACGGGTAACGACTTCGCGGCTTTCCTGCTGGGGAGCGTCGTACGGGCGGACTTCAACACGGCGTTGGCGAACTGGCTGCCGCGCTGGTGGAGCCATGCGTTCTATTTGCAGGACGATTTCACCGTCTCGCCTCGGCTGACGTTAAATGCCGGTGTGCGCTGGTCCTACGAATCACCGTTCAACACGAAGTACGGCCAGCACAGCCAGTTTGATCCCACCGCGACCGATCCGCTGACCGGAGGGATGGGAGCGATTACGCATCCTGGAAACGCTCTGGCAAACAACGACTTCAACAACTTTCAACCGAGACTTGGCGCAGCTTTCAGGATCAGCGACAAGATGGTTCTCCGGGGCGGCTTCGGAATGACGTTTATCGATCTGTTCACCGCCGGGTTGGATCAGAATTTCGAAGAGTACTTCACCGGTGTAACCGTACAGCAACCCTCCGGTGACCCCCGTCCGGCGTTCTTCCTGAGACAGGGGCCAGGTCCAATTCGGTACAACATCAATCCGGACGGGACATCGCCGTTTGTAGGCTCCAATTATGGATCCCGGAGTGCAAGCTGGTACGACCCGAAAATGCGCAGCCCGTATGTGATGAACTGGAATGCCACGTACCAGTGGCAGTTCGCACAATCGTGGTTGTTGGACCTGAGCTATCAAGGCTCGGGCGGTGTGGGGCTGTTGAACGCATGGAATATCAACGCCATTCACCCGGATATTTCAAGCGACCGGGCGGTGCTGGACCGGATCTTCCAGAACGCGCAGCCATACCGGCCGTTTCCCCATTTCGGAACGGTTAACCTTTGGAGCAATTTCGGCCACAACACCTTCCATTCGGGAACAGTGAAACTCGAGAAGCGGTTTTCCCACGGTCTGACCATGACAACGTTCTACACGCGGAGCAAGGCCATTAACGACGCGGACAACGACGGCGGGGCCGGCGGCATCACCTATTACAACCGCCGGTTGGAGAAAGCCCGTGCCGGATACGATTTGGCCAATCGTTCTGTAACGTATGTTACTTATGAGCTACCCTTCGGTCATGGGCGCAAGTGGCTCAACAGCGGCGGAGCGAAGGACTGGTTCCTCGGTGGTTGGAACCTGTCCTGGATTCAAACCTTCCAGAGCGGAACACCAATCACGTTCACCGTTGCCGGAAGCCCAAACCGGTATCTGCCCACCGTCGGCGTGCGTCCCAACCTGACCGGGACCTATGACAACATCAAAGTGGACAACTGGGAGATCGGCGACCGTTTCAACAACAACCTCAAGAATGCGATGTGGCACATCAACGCTTTCGCTTATCCGGCGGCGTACACGACAGGAGCCGCGGGACGGAACATTATCGAAGGTCCGGGCTTGATCTGGTCGCAAACGTCCATTGCCAAGGTGCTCCGCTTCGCCGAAAAGGTGAACCTGGATCTCCGCTTCGACGTGAACAATGTATTCAAACGACCGAACTTCTCCAACCCGAGTGCCGCCGCCAACCTGACCGCACCCGGGTTGTTCGGCAAGCCGACGGGTACCGTGGGCGGGTGGTGCTGCCTGGGAGGCCAGTTTACCGCAACGTTTGTGGCGCGGCTCTGGTTTTAGTGTAAACGGGACCGCTCTTGCGGTCCTCTCTTTCGTCGAGGTCAGGCAGGAGATTGCGCTGCTCCCGCCGCCGGAGGCCAGCCCCGTGCTGAGAGTTGCCTTTGCCGGCGTGGCCGCGAACTGCATTCCACGATTCAGAAAGAAAAGCACAAGTTAGCCAGGCTCCAGGCAAGCGCGACCGCGAACGGTAGTTGCAGCACTTATCCCAACGCTGCAGACTCCTTTATGGCGGAAGCTTAGAAAAAACCAGCAGCGAGCGGTACGGCGGGAGTTTCCAACTGCTTTCTACGGACTTTGTACAAAGCTCGCTTTCCAGTTTTAGACTACTTCGCGGTGCAAAATAGCGCTCGGGAACGACCACCTCTGCCGGCGGAGGTTCTTGGCAGACACAATTCCGAGTAGTTCCGGGGCGCGCCCCGCCCGGACGCTCGGGCGGGTGGCCGCCG
>CAADGY010000442.1 GCA_900696665.1 uncultured Acidobacteriota bacterium | reverse complement strand
GTTCATTGCGGCCAAGGTGATGCTGCTCGATAATGCACGCGCCACGCCCGCGGAACGCCTCCGGAATGGCCACGACTTCGAGCCGACGAACAAGTGGATCCTGTTCGGCCATCATTTTGCCGCCATTGCGGGACCTGGTCCGCTGGTGGGCCCCACGCTGGCGGCGCAGTTCGGATACCTGCCCGGCACGCTGTGGATCATTGTGGGCGCGGTGTTGGGGGGAGCGGTTCAGGACTTCATCATTCTGTTCGCATCCATGCGGCGCGACGGCAAGTCCTTGGGCGAGATGGCCCGCGAAGAGATCGGGAAGGTGGGGGGCATCACAGCGCTGCTTACCGTGCTTCTCATCATGGTCATTCTTCTGGCTGTGATCGCACTGGTGGTGGTGAATGCGCTGCGAGGGAGTCCGTGGGGCACGTTTACCATTGCCGCCACCATGCCCATCGCCGTGTTTATGGGCTTATACCTGCGCTATTGGCGGCCGGGAAAGGTCCTGGAAGTTTCCATATTGGGCTTCGTTCTGGTTGTCGCCAGCATTTTCGGGGGACAGGCGGTGGCCCATTCGGATGCTCTGGCGCCCTGGTTCACGCTTTCGGGGATGGCTCTCGCGGTCGCTGTGATCGTCTATGGATTCCTGGCGAGTGCGCTGCCGGTGTGGCTGTTGCTCGCCCCGCGCGATTACCTCAGCACGTTCGTAAAGCTGGGTGTGGTGATGATGCTTGCGATAGGAATCGTGTTTGTCCGGCCGGACCTGCAATTGCCCGCGTTCACGCAATTCGTGGACGGCACGGGGCCGATTTTTGCCGGCAAAATATTCCCGTTCTGCTTCATTACCATCGCCTGCGGCGCCATCTCGGGATTTCACTCGCTGATCTCGTCAGGCACCACCCCGAAAATGATCGCAAAGGAATGGCATGCGTGGCCGGTCGGCTACGGCTCGATGCTGCTCGAAGGGTTTGTGGCGATTATGGCCATGATTGCCGCCTGTGTGTTGCAGCCGGGAGTGTACTTTGCCGTGAATGCACCGGCGGGCATCGTCGGCGCGACTCCGGAAGCGGCGGTCCAAACCATCACCTCCTGGGGCTACCCGGTCACAGCGGACCAGATGGAGTCCCTCGCCCGCGATGTGGGTGAGCAGACGCTGATGCATCGCACGGGCGGGGCGCCCTCGCTTGCCCTCGGTATGGCGCATATCTTCGCACGCAGCGGCGGAGGGCAGGCGATCCTGGGCTTCTGGTATCACTTCGCCATCATGTTTGAGGCGCTGTTCATTCTCACGATTATCGATGCCGGAACGCGCGTCGGGAGGTTCATGCTGCAAGATCTTCTCGGCAGCGTGTATGCGCCGCTGGGCCGGACTAGTTGGATGCCCGGCGTCATCGGCGCGAGCGCGGCCATCGTTCTCGCGTGGGGCTACTTTCTGGTTCAGGGAGTGCGGGATCCTCTGGGGGGCATCAACTCACTGTGGCCGCTGTTCGGGATCGCCAATCAATTGCTGGCTGCCATCGCACTCTGCGTCGCGACAACGATTCTGTTAAAGATGCATGGGTTGAAGTACATCTGGATCACGTGCGTGCCGCTGGTCTGGCTGGTGGTGGTGACGTACGCGGCAGCATGGCAGAAGATCTTTTCGCCAGTGCCGAGGATCGGCTTCCTTGCGCAGGCAGCGCAATTGGAGAGTGCGCTCGCCAGCGGAGAAATCGTGGCGGCCCGGATCGCCGAGACACAGGCGCGGATTTTCAACGAGCGGCTGGACGCGGCGGTCTGCGGGATTTTTCTGGTGCTGGTGACAACGATTCTTCTGGATTCGATCCGGGTCTGGGTAGGTATTCTGCGCGGTACCAGGGACGCTACCATTCACGAGGCGCCTTACGTACCGTCGGCGCTAAGGGCGGAGGAGATATGAAAACGGTTCGCGCCGTCGCCCGCTTTCTGTTGTGCCTGATGAAAGAGATCTGCGACGAAAATGCATATGAGCGGCACCTGGCCACCCACGGGCGGCGCCATTCTCCGGAGGAGTGGCGGCGGTTTTCAGACCATCATCTTCGTGCGAAATACCAGCGGAGTAAGTGCTGTTAACCGTTTCGAGACGTCGTCTTTTACAGGCGCACGGCCGCTCGCGGTTCTGTTATTCTGATGAACGGATGTTCGCCCCGCACCATCGCAAGGTCAAGATTCTATTCGGACTTTCCGATGTCTTGCTGACGGCTCTTGCCTTTGAGGCAGCCTACCAGACGCGCGTGTGGATGCAACTGGAGAGGGTTTTCTTCCTGACCGTCCCCACCAAGACGCTTCTGTTAGGTTTTTGCGCGCTGGTTTGGGTGTTGCTGGGCTTTTGGTTCGAGGTGTACAACAAGCTCGATTCAGCGCATCCGCGGACGATCCTGCGGGACACGTTCCGGCAGTGTACCACCGGCTTTGTCGCCGTCGTTGTTTTTCAGTTCATGCTGCGGCTGGATTTGAGCCGTCCGTTTCTGGGCCTGTTCGCGGTGTATAGCTGGATTTTGCTCTGTTTGTTCCGGCTGTATGCGGGGCAGCTTGTCGGTGCTATCCGGCGGGAATTCGGGGCTCCCCATTACGTGATTCTTGTGGGGCTTGGCCCGAAGGCGCGGCGTCTTGGCGAAATGCTGGAGCAATCCGCGAAATATGGCATCCGGATTCGCGGTTTTCTCAACGACACCGCCGAATCGTCGCCCCGCTATGTGAGGCTGGAGCAGGAGTATCCCGTCTACCCGTTGGAGGATCTCCCACAGCTTTTGCGGCATCAGGTGATCGACGAAGTGATCTTTGCCATCACCCCGCAGCGGTTGGGCGAACTCGAGGAAGTGTTGTTGATGTGCGATGAGGAAGGGGTGAACACGCGCGTTCTCCTCGATTTTTTTCCGCACGTGAACAGCGACATGCACCTGGAGCGGATCGGTCCTGCCCCCACGCTGAGCTTTTCCGCCGCTCCCGTTGATGAACTGCGCCTGTTGCTGAAGCGCGCGATCGACATCGCGCTGGCAGCGGCAGCTTTGCTGCTTCTGTTCCCGGTCATGCTGGCTATTGCGGGTTTGATTAAACTCACGTCACCGGGTCCGGTGATTTTCCGCCAGGAACGCTGCGGGTTGAACGGACGGCGTTTCGTCTTTTACAAGTTCCGGTCCATGTGCGACCGTGCTGACGAAATGAAATTCGCGCTGAGGCACCTGAATCAAAAGACCACTGCCTTCAAAATTCCCAACGACCCCCGGCTGACGCCGCTGGGCCGTTACCTGCGCCGTTTCTCGATTGACGAATGGCCGCAGTTGTGGAACGTACTGAAAGGCGATATGTCCATCGTAGGCCCCCGCCCGGCGGTGCCGGAAGAGGTGCGGGAATACAAGCGCTGGCAGCGCAGGCGCCTGCGCATGCGGCCCGGGCTCACCTGTCTGTGGGCCGTCAGCGGCCGCGACGCGCTGGACTTCGAAACCTGGATGAAACTGGATATGCAGTATATCGACAGTTGGTCGCTATCGCTCGATTGGAAAATCATTCTTCGTACGATTCCCCGGGTGTTGACCGGGAAGGGAGCTTATTAAGCTATGCATCTCGTCCCCTCGCAGGACGATGTTGTTACGGTGTTCCAGGAGACTGGCGCGTTGCGCCAGGGCCATTTCGAATACCCGAACGGACTTCATTCCAACGAATATCTTCAAGTGGCGCTCGCCATGCGCTATTTTCAGTACGCCAAGACGCTCAGCGTGGGTCTTAGCAGGCTGCTCCGGGCGAATCCGGAAATCCGGGCGATGATTCCGGAGCTTTCGATTGTGGCGCCGGCCACCGGAGGGCTGCCCGTGGCGTATGGTGTTTCGGAGGCTTTGCGAGCGGCGCAGGTGTACTGGGCCGAGCGTGAAAACGAGAATGAGCCGTTGCGTTTTCGCCAGTATCTGAAACAGATGCCCGGAGAGAAGGTGCTGCTGGTAGACGATATTCTCCGGTCGGGCCGCAGACTGACGGAACTGAAGACGCTGGTAGAATCGAACGGCGCAGAGGTCGTCGGGCTGGCAGTCGTGATCTATCAGCCGAACCCGAAGACACCCAGCTTCGATCCTCTGCCGTTTTACTATCTGGCCAAACTCGATACGCATTATGCGATCGACGCGTCTTCCTGCGATTTGTGCAAACGCGGAGTTCCTCTGGAACAGGTCTGGATCTGAGCGATAGACCGCTCAACGGTGAGCGGTGGCATTGTTTTTCAGGTCGTGCGTGCAGGACCTGGCGCCCAGCTTCTGGAGTAGCGTCATCATCGGACACCAGTTGCTGAACGCTGACTGAAGCAGGTTCAATCCAACAAAAGCGGTGAACAGGAACCAGCCGGGGTGAACCCAATAGCCAAGGGCCACGCTCGCCAGGACGAAGGCGCCGGCAATCATTCGCAAATAACGATCTATAGTCATGGATAAGCCTCTTTAATGTGTTAGAAGGGAGGTTGGTGCAGCCGGCCCGGCCGGTGCCGTCTGCCTGCGATGGATCACGTAATAGACAATGGGGACGGTCATGCGCGACAGCAGCAGAGAAGCGATTTCGCCCGCCATTAGCGAGATGGCTAACCCCTGAAAGATCGGGTCGAAAAGGATGACCGTGGCGCCCACGACGACCGCGCTTGCCGTAAGCATCATCGGCCTGAATCGAACTGCGCCGGCGTCGATCACCGCCTGATCGAGCGGCATGCCCTCCTTCAGCCGCAGTTCGACGAAATCGACGAGGATAATGGAGTTCCTGACCACGATTCCGGCGCCGGCAATGAAGCCGATCATGGAAGTGGCCGTGAAAAAGGCGTTCATCATCCCGTGTGCGGGCAGGATACCCACCAGCGAAAACGGAATGGCGGCCATGATGACCAGCGGTGTTATGAACGACTGGAACCAGCCCACCACCAGGACGTAGATCAGAACCAGCACCGCGGCGAATGCTAATCCGAGGTCCCTGAAAACCTCATAGGTGATATGCCATTCGCCGTCCCATTTCATCGCGTACCGGGAATCGTCGAAAGGCTGGCTGGCCGTGTGCTGTTCGACCGAATAACCTTCCGGCAGCTTGATGCCGGCGATCTTCGGGCCAAGCGCGAGGATCGCGTACACGGGGCTCTCCATCGCGCCCGCCACATCGGCCGTCACATAGGTGACCGGCATCAGGTTCTTGTGGTAGATGCTCTTGTCCGCGATGGCGGGCTCGATGCTCACCAATTCCCGAAGCGGCACCAGTTGACCCATGCCGCCGCGCACCTTGAGGTTCTGAATGCGTCCGATGTCGGAGCGCGTGGCCCGGTCGAGCCGCACACGAAGCAGGACGTCTTCCTTCGCGTCCGCGTTATGCAGCAGCCCCGCCGCTTCACCGGCGGCGGCGATACGCAGTGTGCGGGCGATATCGTCTTCGGTAATGCCGTTAAGCGCGGCTTTACGTTCGTCGATGACGATACGGTTCTTCTGCTGGTCGTCCTCCACGTACCAGTCGACATCCACCACGCCCTCGGTCTGGTCGAAAAGATCCCGGATCTGGCGCGCGATGCGCATTTGACCTTCGGTCGAAGGACCGTAGACCTCGGCCACCAGCGTTTGCAGAACAGGCGGGCCGGGAGGCACCTCAGCCACTTTGATGCGTGCTCCGTAGCGCGCGGCAATCGGTTGCAGATCGTTGCGAACGAGTTTGGCGATATCGTGGCTTTGCAGGTCGCGCTTGTGTTTCGGCAACAGGTTCACCTGGATGTCGGCGACATTCGCGCCGGCCCGCAAATAATAATGGCGCACGAGACCGTTGAAGTTGTAGGGCGACGCCGTGCCGGCGTAGGTTTGAATATCGGTCACCTCCGGCCGCTCCTGCACTTTTTCGGCGAGCCGGCGAGTTACGTCCGCCGTCTCCTCGAGCGTAGTACCCTCCGGCATGTCCACAATCACCTGGAATTCGCTCTTGTTGTCGAACGGCAGCATCTTCACTTGAACAAACCGGATATAGACGAGGGATATCGACCCGAGCAGCAGAATGGTCACCAGGCCTAGAAAGCTCCAGGTGAGAACGGGCCGGTGCAACACATTCCCCATGAACACCCGGTAGAGCCGCGTGGCGCGATCTTCGGTCTCGTGTGCTCCGCTAGCCGACGGCTTTAACAACCGGATAGCGGCCCAGGGCGTCACCAGAAAAGCAACGATCAGGGAAAACACCATTGCCGCGGAGGCGCCAATCGGGATCGGCCGCATATAGGGCCCCATCAGCCCGCCCACGAATGCCATGGGGAGGATCGCGGCGATTACCGTCAGTGTCGCCAGAATCGTCGGATTCCCGACTTCGTCCACTGCCTTCACCGCGACCTCACCAAGCGGTTTGCTATGGTTTTCGGGTAAGCGCGCGTGGCGTACGATGTTCTCCACCACGACGATTGCGTCGTCGACCAGAATGCCGATGGAAAAGATGAGCGCGAAGAGCGTAATGCGGTTGAGGGTGTAGCCGTAGAGATAGAAAACCGTAAGTGTCAACGCCAGCGTGACGGGGATGGCTACAAAGACAATGAGCGATTCGCGAATACCCAGGGTGAATCCGATGAGCAGGCTGACCGATACCACGGCGATGGCCATGTGGAACAGAAGCTCGTTCGATTTTTCGGCCGCGGTTTCGCCGTAGTGGCGCGTGATGCTGAGTTCCACCTCCGATGGGATGACGTTTCCCTTTAGCGTCTCGACGCGGCGCAGCACATTGCCTGCGATCTCGATGGCATTCGTGCCTTTTCGTTTGGAGACAGCGATGGTCACCGCGGGATAAAAGGCGCCGTTCGACGCGTAATGAACATATTGCGATGGCTCTTCGCCGCCATCGACAACTTCGGCGACATCGCGCAGGAAGACCGGCCTTTGGTTCGCCACACCCACAACCACATTCCGGACGTCTTCGGCGGATTGAAGAAATTCGCCGGTTTCGAGCAGCAGTTCACGGTTTCCCGTGGAGTAACGCCCGGATTCGACACGGCGATTGGAAGCTCCCAGCGCCACCACAATCTGAACCGGAGTCATCGAATAGGCGGATAGCTTAGCTTCATCCAGCACTATGCGAATCTCGCGGCGTTCTCCGCCGATGAGATTGACAACAGAGACATCGTTCACCTGGCTGATGGCGTCGTCCACCTGCGCGGCCACCTGGCGGAGTTCGAAGCCGCTATAGCGGCGGCTCCAGAGCGTCAGCGCGAGAATGGGCACGTCGTCAATGGATCGCGGTTTAATGAGCGGCTGTGTAGCGCCCGGTGGGATCCGGTCGAAGTTGGAATACATCTTCTGGTTGAGCATGACGATGCTCTTCTCTTCGTCCTCGCCCACCCTGAAACGCACGATCGCCAGCGCTCCGCCGGGACTGGACGTGGAGTAGATGTATTCGACGCCGGGAATTTCCCAAAGCAGCTTCTCCATCGGCCTGGTGACACGCTCCTCCACCTCCTTTGCGGAAGCGCCGGGCATTCCGACAAAGATGTCGATCATGGGAACGATGATTTGGGGCTCTTCCTCCCGCGGTAGTTTCCAAACCGAAAAAGCGCCGAGGAGGACGGACGCCACGATGAACAGCGGCGTCAGCTTGGATTCCATCCAAAGGCGCGCAAACCTGCCGGCCACGCCGAGCTTGGAGGAGTTCACGGCTGCACCTCGACGGGGGCGCCGTCGAAGACCGATGACGGTACAGGATAGATCAGCCTTTCGCCCGGAAGAAGCCCGGTGAGTACTTCGACGCGGTCGCCATCGCCACGTCCAACCGTCACCAGCCGCGCCCTTGCCACGCCGCCGCTGGCCACGAGCACGGAGACAACCTGTCCCCTCCGGATAACGGCATCGGCCGGCACGACGATGCTCCGCCTGACTCCGGTCTTGAAGACAGCCCGGCCGTACAGCCCGGAGCTGACGTGCGCCATCCGTGGCAGATCGATCTTCACCAGGAATGTTCTGGAGGCGGCGTCAATCGCCGGAACAACCTCGCTGACCCGCGCCTGGAGCCGGCGGTCGAGCGCTTCGAGAACGACTTCGACGGGCCGGCCGGATTGTATCGACCCGAGCCGCGACTCTTCCACCGGGACTTCCAAACGGTAGGCGCCAGCCTGTTCGAGCGTCAGTAGCGGAGCGCCGGGAGCGGCGAGGTTGCCGGGCTCCACGAGTTTCTCCGTGACGACGCCCGCGAAGGGCGCGGTGATCTGTGCATAACCTCTCACGATCCCTGCGGAGCGGACCGCGGCATCGGCCTGCCGCACCTTCGCGGCGAGCTGGGTGCGCTTGGATTGCGCCATCTGGAGGTTGGCCTTCGCCACTTCCAGCCGGGCCGCGGCCTCGTCATATTCCTGGTTTGAGATCGACCGCTTCTCAAACAAGTCTTTCATGCGATTAAAAGTGACCTGCGAAAGCTCCAGGTTTGCTCTTGCGGCCGAAACGGAGTTCTCCACCTCAGCGATGGCGCTCTGTGCTTCGGCCCGGGCCGCCTCCGCCTGGCCGTACACTGCTTCGAGTTCCCGGGAGTCGATCGTCACCAGCAGTTGCCCGGTGCGGACACGATCGCCAACCGCGACACGGACGTCGCGCACATAGCCCATTACGCGGCTTGAAATCGTGGCCGCGGTACGTGCCCTCACGGTCCCCACTGCTTCATATACGGCAGGCACATCCGTCTCCATCACGGTGAGAGCTTTAACCGGAACAGGTTTGGCGGGTGCGGCCTGGGTCTTCGTGCCGCTGTCATGGCCGCAGGCGGCCAAACTCAATAACAGAACTGCAATCGGGATCATTTTCGTCATGAGAATCCTTGTCCGGATCATTTCAATACGCTCGAAGAAGTGGAGAGAGTGCCAGCGGCCCTCTCGACGGCGGCCGCGGCGACGCGCTGGTCGTGAATCGCCGCTAGGCGGCGCATTCGCGCTTCAAGGAGTGCCGTCTCGTTGCGAAGCAGATCCGTCACCGTAGAGAGACCGTTGTCGAACCGGTTTTTTGTAATCCTTAGACTCTCTTCGGCCATACCGACGGCCGCCTCGGCCACCTTGATCCGCTCTTCCGCGGCGGAGAAGTTGGACAGCGCGCCGCGAACCTGTAGCTGGACGGCGCGGCTGGTCTGTTCGCGCTGGGACTGCGCGGCGGCAGCCGCGTGTCCGGCCTCTTCGATGCGCGCGCGGTCGGCGAAACCGTTAAACAGGTTCCAGCGCAATCCCGCCGCAAACATCCAATTCGCACCGCCACGCGTGACAAACCGCTGGCGATCAGCTTCGAAGACCCCTCGCGCAAAGACCTGCGGAAAGTAAGCCGCTCGCGCCCCGTCGGCCTGCGTCTGGGCGAGGCGGGAGCGAAGACCGGCCTGGCGGGCCTCCGGCCGTTCCGAAAGCGCGCTCTTTTCCAGTTCGGGAGCATACGCGACAGACGCCGCCGCAAGCGGTGTAGTCAACTGGTGAGGTGTTTCCAGGGGTAATCCAAGCGCCTCGTTGAGGGCGGCGCGGGCGACATCCAGTTCATGAACTCGCCGTATCTCCTGCTCCCGCATCGCAGCCAGGTGCACGCGGATGGAGAGTACATCGGCGTCCGTAGACATGCCTGCTTGCCGTACCGCTTCCGCACGTTTCAGGTCTGCTTCGGCCGAACGCACGGCTTCGCGCGCCACCAGGAGTCCTTCATTTGCCAGCACCGCGCCATAATAAGCTCGAACGACACCCTCAATGACGGACATTCGTGCTCCGCGCTCATCCTCTGAGGCGAGATTGCGCCCGATTTCGGCCGCCTCCACCTGCTTTTTCGTCCGGCCGGCATCGTAGAGGACCTGCTCGGCGGTCAATAATGATTGGAAGTTGTTCAGCGCATCCGGCCGGTTGAGCCTGCCAATCTCGAAGTTTTCCACGGCAAATTGATGCTGGGTCAATAGCGAACTGAATACGTATACCGGGTTATTGCTGCGCTGATACGCTTCCGAGTAATCAAGTTTGGGCAGATATCCGCTGCGGGCCTGCCGGATGCGCGCATCCGCGGCGCGGGTATGGGAGGCGCTTGCCTCTATAGCGGGATGCCGGCCAAGGGCCGTCTCGACGGCCTCCTGTAATGAGAGGGAATCTTGAGCGGACAACGGTATCGTACAACAAAACAGCACAAAAAGAGTAAAGGGTCTCATTTCAATCTATGGCCGTGCTTCAGACACAAAGATGCAGGGAATTTCCGAAAGTAACACTGTCACCCCGGCCACCAGACTGCATCTTCGTGAGCGGAGACATAATTTTTATGGATGTTACGGTTCGATACCGGAACGGTGTGCAGTTCCAGGCCGAAACGCGTGGGCATAGCGTTATTTGTGATCAGCCGTCCGGCAATGGCGGGGCCAATGAGGGAATGAGCCCGCCGGAGTTTTTGCTTGTGTCGCTCGGAACCTGTGCAGGCTATTATGCGGCGCAATACCTGAAAGCGCGGAATCTGCCGATGGAGGGGCTGGAAGTTCGGGTGCGCGCCGCCAAAGACGGGAAGCCGGTGCGGCTCGATTCGTTTGTAATCGAGGTTACGGTGCCGGGAGTCGATGGCGAAAGGCATAGGGAGGGCCTGCTGCGTGCTACGAAGGCATGTTTAATTCACAATACCCTCTCACATCCGCCCAAGATTGATATTGCCATCGGGTTTCCGCTGGAAACGGCAGTTCAGCAGTTATAAATTTGTCCGATTATAGCGGGTTAGAATGGCGGTGAGTGCATCAGATAGACGACGATGTAGAGCTCGCGCGCGACCTGCTGTCGGGCAAGGAAGAGGCATTCGACCGCTTCCTGGATCGGTTCCGGACGAAAATCTTTCAGTACAGCTATCTCATGTGCGGCCAAAGAGAGGACGCCGAAGAGGTCTCGCAGGAGACGCTGTTGAAAGTATTCGAGAAGCTGGATCAGTTAAAGGAGCCCGAGAATATCCGGGCATGGGTTTTCCGAATCGCCAAGAACGCCTGCCTGATGAAACGGCGCAAAAGCATATTCGCCCCGGAACGGGAGCTTTCGCTGGAGGAACTCATTCCGGCAGGCGATGGCCAAGGAGTGGAAAGGAAGCTTCAGCTCGCTGATTGGTCCGCATTGCCGGAGACCCAGGCGCTCAACTCCGAACTGCGGACCGTGCTGGAGCAAGCCATCGGAGAGCTTCCCGAGATCTACCGGTCGGTGATCCTGCTCCGCGATGTGGAAGAGCTCACGACGGAAGAAGCGGCGCAAGTGCTGGAGGTCGGTACGGATGTGGTAAAGACGAGATTGCATCGCGCGCGTCTGGCCGTCAGAAAGAAACTGGACGGGTACTTGCAATCTGCCCGAGGATAACGCGATGGAGCATACTTGCAAGGAGATCTTTTCGATGCTGTCGCAGTATCTGGATGCGGAACTGCCTGAGAGCACCTGCGAGGAAATACGGCAGCACATCCATCGCTGTCCGCCTTGCGTTCAGTTTGTCGAGAGCCTGAAGCGCAGCATCGATCTCTGCCACAAATACAGCTCAAGTGAGGTGCCGCGGCCCATTCGCCAAGACGTCCGGCGGGAATTGCTTGGGGCGTACAGGAAAATGCTGTCCGCCCGAGGAAGGGCTTCCGGCCTGTGATCGAATACCGCGTGGGAAACAGCCTGGACCTGGACCAGGTGATCGAACTGTACAAGGCCTCCACACTGGGCGAACGCCGGCCCGTGGAGGATCGTGAGCGCATGCGCGCGATGCTCCGGATGGCCAACCTGACAGTCACCGCATGGGACGGGGACTTGATGGTGGGGATTGCACGCAGCCTGTCGGATTTCGCCTACGTTACGTATTTGTCCGATCTCGCCGTCCGCCTCTCGCACCAGAAGCAGGGAATCGGCAGGGAGTTAATCCGGATTACGCGCCGTGAAAGCGGCCCGGAAACGTACATCGTGTTGCTTTCGGCGCCTAAAGCGGTGGAGTATTATCCACGAATCGGCTTCAAGCCGCATCCCTCGGCGTGGATTTTGCGTGCGGATGACACGCTACTGTAAATAACCGGGACTCAGAACTGGGCGCGCCACAGATAGAAGTGCACGACTGGAATCGCGAACAGGGCGCTATCCACACGGTCGAGCCATCCACCGTGTCCGGGCAGGGTTGTTCCGCTGTCTTTCACGCCGGCGCCCCGCTTCATGGCGGACTCCGCGAGATCGCCGATTTGCCCCGCGACGTTCGTTACGGCGGTCAATCCGGCCGCTTCTATTAGGGGCACCGAGGGCAGCAGATACGCACAGTAAAGCGTTCCCGCGGCTGCTGCTGTGATCACCGAAGCCACAGCACCCTCCCAGGATTTTGCGGGACTGATGCGAGGCGCCAGACGGTGCCGGCCGATCGCCCGTCCCACATAATAAGCACCGGTATCGCCCGTCCAACTCACCAGCAGAGGAAGAAAGAGCCAGAGCGGATCCACACTCCGAAGCGCAATTGCGGAGCGCCACGGGCCAAACGCGTAAAGCACACCGAACAACATGGCGGCCGCATAGGGCAGGCATTTCGACAGTTCGGTTTTGCGGAGGGACAACGCCGCGATCAACAGCGTGACCAGGACGATCAACAAGGCTTCGTGCCGCTGCACCAGCAGGAACAACAGGCCCGCGGCATATCCGGCCGGGCCGGGGCGCGCGATGCCATGTCCTTCGGCGATACCCGAGTATTCGTAGAAGCAAAGGGCGGCTACTGCGACGACCACGGCAAAGAACAGCCAGGAGGGACCCCAGAAAATGACGAACAGGATAAACGGAATGAGCGTAAGCGCCGTCAGGACACGTTTCATCTCGCCGGGACGCCGATTTCTTCTGCCACTGGCTGGCGCGAAGAGCGGCCGTGCCCTCGCGGGCTGAGCCCTCCGAAGCGGCGGTCCCGCTTCTGGTATTCGCAGATAGCACGAAGAAGATCGGAACGCGAAAAGTCCGGCCAGAAAACATCCGTGACGTACAGTTCGGAATAAGCGATCTGCCAGAGGAGAAAATTGGAGATCCGCATCTCGCCAGACGTGCGGATCAGCAGGTCGGGATGCGGCTGGCCCGCGGTGTAAAGATGAGCCTCCACCGCTTCCTCATCGATTTGAAGTGTGGAAAGCCGTCCTTCGAGCCGGGCTTCCTCCAGTACCGCATTGAGTGCGTCGACCAGTTCGGCGCGCCCGCCATAGTTGATCGCAAGGTTCACACGTAATCCGCTGTTGGCTTCCGTCTGCCGCACCGCTCGATCGAGATCTCGGCGCACATCGGGAGGAAGAGAATCGAGACGCCCGATGGCGGTGAGGCGGATGCCATTACGCATCAGCGACGACATCTCCTTACCGAGGTAATGCCTCAGCAGCCGCCATAAGGTGTCCACTTCCTGGCGCGGACGCTTCCAGTTCTCGATGGAGAACGCGTAGAGGGTAAGCGCCTCGATGCCGAGACGCGCACACGTCTCCACCGTCGCGCGGACCGGCCCGATCCCCGCCCGGTGTCCGGCCACCCGAGGCATGCTTCGACGATTTGCCCAGCGGCCGTTCCCGTCCATGATGATTGCGATGTGAGCAGGAAGTCTATCCGGGTCAATCGCTTGGGCCAGATCCCAGTCGGGTTCCCCCGGCTGGAGGATCTCCAGTAAAGCCTTCATGCAAGTAATTCCAATGGTACACCAGACTGCCCGGCCGTGAAATTCTCCCGATTACTTGTTGCAGGCAGGGCGCAGAGGCGGGCAGCGGCGAGCATGCTGCCGGCTGGCGCCCCCGGTGAGATGGTGGCTCCGGATGCGCCACGCCACCGCCTGTGTCCAGGTGAGTTTCACTATACGCCAATAATTGTGCAAACCGGCAGGTAGAATGCATTTGTGGCCACTTTGAGCTTTGAGGATGCTCGCCAGTGCGTGTTCGAGCGAATTCGCGCGGCAATCGGTGATATTCCTTCGCAGGATGTCAGCCTGGTAGATGTGCACGGCCGCGTGCTGGGGGAGGACATTCGCGCCGACCGCGACTACCCCCCACTGGCGCGTTCCGTACGGGATGGCTTCGCTGTCCGTTCGCAGGACCTGCCGGGCGAGCTGACCCTAATTGGAGAAGTGGCTGCGGGAGATGTCTCTGCTGTCGCCGTGGGAAGCGGGCAGGCGATTGAAATCATGACCGGAGCGCCGCTGCCTGACGGGGCGGACGCGGTTCTGATGGTGGAACATGCGGTACGTGAGGGGACGGCGATCCGCACCGAACGCGCTGTTCGTGCCGGCGAGTTCGTCAATTTTCAGGGCTCGGAGGCCAAGGCCGGAGATGTGCTTACCCCCAGAGGGGTTCGCGCCGGGTTCGCCGAAGTTGCCCTGTTGGCGTCGGTAGGGCGGACGCACATCCGCGTGTACAACCGTCCACGGGTGGCGATTCTGGCGACCGGCAATGAGATTGTAGAAGTGAAGGAGCCCGTGCTGCCGCAGCAAATCCGCAACTCCAACGCCCATTCGCTGGCGGCCCAGGTGCAGCGCGCCGGCGGCGTTCCCTCCATTCTTCCGGTGGCGAAAGATCAATTGGAGATGACCGCCAAGCTGATTGGCGAGGGTCTCGACTACGATCTGCTGCTGATTTCCGGCGGCGTCTCCGCGGGGAAATACGACGTCGTGGAGCAAGCCCTGGCCCGGCACAGCGCGGAATTCTACTTTGACCGGGTCCGTATTCAACCGGGTCAGCCGCTGGTGTTCGGGCGCGCCCGCGGCACCTTTTTTTTCGGGCTGCCAGGCAACCCCGCTTCCACAATGGTGACGTTCGAAGTCTTCGCCCGCGCGGCGCTGGATCTGCTGGGCGGACAAACGGAAAGCCTGCTGCCGTTGACCTTGGCGCGGCTCACGCGGGGATTTACTCACAAACCCGGGCTGACCCGCTTCCTTCCCGCTCACCTCTCCGGCCGAACTGCGGAAATAACACCGATCCCGTGGCAGGGATCGAGCGACGTTCCGGCTCTTTCCCGGGCGAACGCGTTTTTGGTGGCCGATGCGGAGCAGGAATCGTGGAAAGCCGGAGACCTGATTCAGGTGCTTCTGAAATGAGTTCTGATTTATCGCATTTTGATGAGGCGGGCAGCGCCCGCATGGTGGATGTTTCCGCGAAACAGAACACCAGGCGCACCGCACGGGCGCATGCGTTCGTGCGCATTCGCCCGGACGTTCTGAGAAGACTGCCGGAGAACCCGAAAGGTGATCCATTAGAGGTAGCGCGCTTGGCCGGTATTATGGCCGCCAAGAAGACCGCGGAGCTGATTCCGCTGTGTCATCCGCTGCTGTTGACGCACGTCGGCGTCGATATCAGCGTGGAGCAGGATGGCGTGCGGATTGTGGCCAGCGCCGCTACGACAGGGCCGACAGGGGTGGAAATGGAGGCGATGACGGCGGCCGCTGCCGCAGCGCTGACGGTATACGATATGACGAAAGCGCTGGACAAGGCCATCGAGATCACCGATCTCCGGCTGCTCGAGAAAACCGGCGGAAAGAGCGGCGATTTTCACCGCCTGCCGGACACAGGAGTCTGAATACAACAAGGCCCCCGCCCTTGAGATTCGGGCGTGGGCCTAGTGCGGCTTGCGGGGGAGGGGAAACCTACCGGCGCTTTAAGGTCGGGCGCTCATCCTCATCGGGCTTTTGCTTTTCTTCATCGTCGCCGATGGGGCCGCTGCCGGGAGTCCGGCGCAGCGTGGGACGGCTCTTGTCGTCCTTGTCATCGATCTTGCGCCGGTTCTGCAATGCCGCCAGCCGTGCTTTGACTTTCTCAAACTCCGAGGTGTTCACTACATACTCAGGCTTAGCCGTGAGAATCTCCGCGATGTTCTGCTGGGAGTTCTTGATCCGGTCCTCGGTCATGGGGTGCGTGGAAAACACCTTTGCCATGGTGCCGGGTCTCCGCTTTTCATCGGATTGAATTTTCTCGAAGAAATCCACGAAAGCCGTGGGATCGTAGCCGGCTTTGTAGAGGTATTGAAGGCCCAGCAGATCTGCTTCTTCTTCGAAGCCTCGCGAAAACTTCAAAAAGCCGATCGGAATCAGCACGCTGGCGCCCTGGCGGACACCGTATCCCGTCCAACCGCCCATGAAGATCAGCGGAATGGTGGCCAGATTCACCAATTGACCGCGGGTCGCCTGGCGGGTGCCATGGCGTGCGGCCACATGGGCGATTTCATGAGCCATCACGCCGGCCAGCTCGGCTTCCGACTCCGCGCGCAGGATCAATCCCGAGTTGACGAAGAAAAATCCGCCGGGAAGCGCAAACGCATTCACCTCCTCGCCATCAATCACCTTGATGGTGAAGGGTACCTTTGCGTCCGAGTTGCGGACCAGGTTCTGGCCGATGCGGTTTACGTATTCGGCGATGACGGGGTCGTCAACAATCTTCGCCTGCCGCTCGATTTCCTGCGCGAGCTGCTTGCCAAGCGCTATCTCTTTTTCGAGAGAATAGAAGTTGACGCCTTTGCCAACATCGCGATTTCCGATTTCTTCCGGATCTTTCTTCTTGTCTTTGGCAAAGCCGGTGTTCGGAACCAGCAAGCTCAGGGCGAGCACCAAGCCAATGTGAAACGAAAAAGCGCGCTGCATGGGAACTCCTTCCCTGGAACCTCTACCTGCTATTATAGGCCACCGTACAGGATCCGATCACAGGCAGCCGTAATCTAGTTAACGTATTTGGGGAAAAATGGGTTTCGAAACCAGCTCAAAAATCGAACAGCACGCAATCTGGAGCCGTTACCGGGCTGAATTTCCCGTGACCGGGCACCTGATTTACCTCAACCACGCCGGAGTCGCGCCGCTTTGCCGCGCCGCGGCTGAGGCCATGCACGAACAGGCCGATGACGCGTTGCTTTACGGCTCTTATCACTACGACGAGTGGCTGGACGCTTACGAAGGCGTCCGGAGAGCCGCCGCACAACTCATTGGGGCGGAGCGTGGCGAGATTGCAATTGTAAAAAACACCTCGGAAGGCATCGCCACCGTGGCCACCGGTTTGGATTGGCGGGCGGGGGACAAAGTGGTGGCGTTCCAGGAGGAGTTTCCCGCAAACTACTTCCCCTGGAAGCGGTTGGAGAAACGTGGCGTGCGCGTGGAATGGCTTTCTGTGACCGATCCGCTGGAGCGGATTGATGAGGCCACGCGCGGTGCCCGGTTCCTGGCGATCAGCTTCGTCCAGTATCTCAGCGGCCGCCGGGCGGATCTCAAGGCCATTGGAGAGATCTGCCATCGCCAGGGGGCCATGTTCTTTGTGGATGCCATCCAGGGCTTGGGCGCCTTTCCGTTGGACGTAAACGCCTGGCACATAGATGCCTTAGCGGCGGACGGCCACAAATGGTTGCTCGGGCCCGAGGGTTGCGGGATTCTTTACATCCGCCGCGAGTTGCAGGACCGCGTCGATCCGGTGGAGTTCGGATGGACGAACGTTGCCCATTATGCCGACTACGCTTCCCGCGACATGTCGCTCCGGCCGGACGCGGGCCGCTATGAGTGTGGGACTCTGAACACCATCGGCTGCTTCGGGCTTCGGGCCTCAATGGAGTTCCTGCTCGAAGTAGGCGTCGAGCGGATCGCCCCGCATGTGCAGGAATTGGGGGACCGCATCGCCGAAGGCGCCAGGCGAAGGGGATGTGAAGTACTCGGAGAGCGGAGTCCCGCCACGGGAGCGGGAATCGTGAGCTTCCGCCATCGCGAAGTAGACGCACGGGCGATCGTCCACCGCCTGAAAGAGTGCGGGATCGTTGCGGCGCCACGCCAGGGCTGGGTGCGCACGTCACCGCATTTTTACATCAGCCCCGATGATGTGGATCGAATGCTGGAGGCGTTGCCCGGCTAAGACAACGGCTTCCGGGAGAACCTTTCCCGCTTCCTGGCACTAGTTGTTGGAGGACCCGGCTTTGAAGCGAACCTTTTGTGCGATCGTGCTGATTCTTATCTGCTTCCTTCCTCTGGCAGCTCAGAGTAAAACAGCGAAGCATGTGCGGCAGGGCGGCGCGGCAGCAGTGGCTCCGGATGCACAGATCGAGGACTCCATCCGGCAGCGGTTCGCGAAATCCAGAATTTCCACCAACAACTTTACGGTGCGGGTGCAGGGCGGTGTGGCCACCATCGAAGGGCGCACGAATGTTGTCCAGCATAAAGGCACCGCCACCCGTCTGGCCAAAGCGGCAGGCGCCCGCCGTGTCGTCAATAACATAAAGATCAGCGATGAGGCACGCGCCAGGGCTGCCGGGAATCTGGAGAAGAACCGGCGCCGGGTGCAAGTGCGGCGCAGCGAAGTCACCCGTTAGCACCACGAGCCATGTAGAGCGCCTCAGGCTTTGCGGACGTCGAGTTGAGAACGGGAGTTGGTGCCCTATACTGGCAGTGGAATGAGACGGCTGGCGTTGATTGCCATCCTCGTTTCCCAAGCGGAGGCTGCTGAATGGGTGCGGATCGCGACAAGCGCGTTCGAAGTGTATACGGACGCGGGTGAGGAAACCGCGCGTGAGGCGCTCTCCCAGATCGAGAGGATCCATAGCGCGTTTGCACCTATGCGCAGCCGTGACCTGCCGTTGCCGGCTCGCATTATCGTGTTCTCGTCGCGTTCCGAGTTCGAGCGCACGCGCCCCTCTTCGACGGCGGAAGCATTCTTTCAAAGCGGTCCTGAGAGGGATTACATTGTGGCGCACCGGAGCGTATCGGGAAATTACCGGGTACTGCGCCATGAGTATGTGCATCTCGCCCTTAGCCATTCCTCGTCACGGCTCCCTTTGTGGTTTGAAGAGGGCACAGCGGAGTTCTATTCGACAATCGACATTTCCGGTACGCGTCTTCGCATCGGGGAACCGATTCCGGACCACATCCGCAAGCTCCAGTCCGCGGGGCTGCTCGAAGCAGCGGTTTTCGCGGCTGTGGATCGCGGTTCCCCGTGGTATTCAGACCGTGATAAAGCGGGACTGTTCTACGCACAGTGCTGGGCGCTGGTGCACATGATGAATCTCGCGCCCGGCTACCGGGGCCGGATGCCGGTGTTTGCCGATAAACTCGCAGCAGGGGACCCGCCCGCCCAGGCCTTTCATGAGGCATTCGGAAAGAATCTGGCGGCCGCCCTGGCGGACGCAGCCTACTATCTGCGAAGGCCATTCCGCGTGGCGCACGTAGCATGGGAACCGTCTCAGCACGAGATTCAAGCGCAAGTGGAAAGAATCGGCCGAACGGAGGCGGCGCTGGTAATTGGAGAGCTGCTGATTTACTCCGGAAAGCCCGAGTTGGCGGAAGAAATATACGCGCGAGTGGAAAAGGATGGCACTGGCTCCCCCGAATCCGTTGCCGGCAGCGCCATGATCGCGTTGCGGCGCGGCAGCACGCGGGAAGCGATGCGGCAGTTCGAGCGCGCGATTGCGCTCGGCAGCCGGCAGGCTTCCGTTTTCTTCGAATATGCGATGCTGCTGCGTGATTCCAGAGCGGAAGCGGAACGGTACCGGCCCTTATTGGAACAGGCCATTGCCATCCAACCGTCTCTGGCCGAAGCGCAGTTTATTCTCGGCCTGGAATACTCGAGAGAGGGCAACGAAGAGAAGGCAGTGGAGCATTATCGCAAGGCGGCGGAAATACTGCCGCGGCAGGCAAACTTCTGGCATGCTCTTGCGCTGAGTTATCACAAGCTCGGGCAGCGGGAACTGGCATTGCGGTGTGCGCGCCGGACTTTACAGGCTGCGCGGAACCCGGCGGAAATGGAGATGGCGGAAGCCGCCATCAGACTCACCTCCAACCAACAGGTGGAGCCCGAGAGGCGGAGCGGTGTGGCGACGCCAGGTAGCTGGCAAAGCTCCACCGGCGATTCGGCCATAGTCGGGCAACTGGTGCGCGTCGATTGTGAAGAATCAGAAGCGCGTCTGCACTTGAAAACTTCCGCCGGCGACTTCATCCTGAGGGCGACACGGAACACCAGGGGCGACGTCCGCCAACTCGAATGCGGGGTACAGAAACCGCTCAACGTAAGCGTGGGGTACGACGCCGCGACGAAAGAGATCCGCAGGATCGTGTTTCGATAAGCGCTCAGCGCCGTTCGCGAAGCAGCCGCTCCGCTTTGAGAATGGCTACACAGCTCGCTCCGTGTGTGATGTCGCCGTGTATGACCATTTCGACCGCCTGGGAAAACGGAACGGCAACCGTGTGGATAACCTCTCCTTCATCCGGGTCTGGTTCCCCGAGGACGGCGCCGAGCGCGAGAAACATGTGATTGGGCGACCGGACCGCGCTGGTGAAAGGATCGAGCACACCGAGCGGAATCCATTCCCTGGCCGTCAATCCCGCCTCTTCTTTGATCTCCCGTTGCGCCGCTTCGAGCGCGGTCTCACCCTCGTCGATCGCTCCGCTGATGAGCTCCAGACACTCGCGCCCCACCGCGTACTTGTATTCCCGCGTGAGATACGCTGTGTGGTCGTCCGACAGAGCAAGAACGGTCGAGCCCTCCACCATTTCGAGGATGTCGAAATCGCGCTCGCTTCCCCCGGGTTGAATCACGTGGTCGCACCGCAGGCTGATTCGCGCTCCCCGGTATACCTCACGGCTCGACACGACTTCGTAAGGGCCGCGTTTTTCTATCGGCATCGGAAGCTCCGGTCGTGGACCCTTCCCAATGGTCATACTATCCATTTACTGTGCCGCGCCGTACATCCAATTTCAATGTGGTTGCGCAGAACAATTGCATCTGCATATGTGATGACAATGTCTTTGGCGGACCGGCAGGAGGCGTGTTCTTGTTCCGGTTGGAGGCTGACATGAGAAATATTTCTAAGATTGCTATAGCCATGGCGGCAATTACTTGTACTACTCCCGCGGTATTTGGGCAACAGTCCGGAAGCGAAACTCAACGATTGCGAGTAGTTCCTCGTGTGTTGGGGAGAAAACCGGCTCCTCCATCGGCACTTGCTCCAAATGAGCGAGTTTCGTTCAACAAGGATGGTGACATCGTCATTGAGGGCGCCAGGCGCAGGGACAGCACGACCGCTACTCTTGTTATTGAGAGGAATGTCCACGTAGCGCCTCACGTCACTGCGACTGTTCGTCCTACGGGCAACGGATTTACCTATGAGTATCAGATAGGAAACGGTCCCGATGCGAAGCAGTGGATTCAGCTATTCTGGATCGATGCATTTGGTCCTGTGACAAGCACGCGGGTGCCGCAATATTGGTTCGTATACAACATAGATAAAACCAAGCCGCCAATCGAACGCATTTTTATCGGAAGGTCAGGCACTGATACGGATCAAACGCTCAGGCTGAGTCCAGGCACATCGCAGAGCGGCTTTGTTGTCGAATCGCCCGCGCGTCCAGGCTTGGTGCGGATTTCCTTCCACGGACACAAGCCTCTGTCCGGAGAGCCGGGATTTCGCCCCGAGGAAGCAGCAGCTTTCTCTCCAGAAGTTGAGATGTCCGACGCGTTGAGGCAGGAAATGAATAACTTGTTATCACTTGATAAAAGCGCGGTGACCATATACGCTATCGGACCGAAGGCGGCTCAATCCATTCCGGCGGTGCAAGCCGTTCGCGCCGAATTGCTGGAGGCACTCAGAGTGCCGGCGTTCATGCCTGATCGCACTGACATAGACGCCCTTCTGATGCAGGATGACAATCTGGCACTGACCGCCGGACTACAGAAGCTTGCTGATAAGGGAGCTGCGGCACGCCCGGTTGGGCCAGATCTAGCATCAGAGTTGTACACGGTCCTATCGACGTACCTGCGCTAATCCCAAATTCATGGATATCGGCATCAGAAGCTCCGCACGCCCATCTGCAGGATGTCGTCCACGCGCATGGTTTCCTTTACGACAAACGGTTCACCGTACTTCACGCCAATCAGGTTGCCATAGAAGCGTGCGACGGCGGCGAGCCGTTCCCGTATCTCCCTTTCTTTCGGAAATAGTTCCGAGCCCGCCTCCACCGTGCCATACTGCGACCCGTAGGCCAGCAGCGCGTCCATTCGCCTGTCGAATTGGCGTGTGATATCGACGACGAAGGAAGGGGTGACGTTCGCATACAACGACGAATAGATCACCTTGGAGGGCCGGTGCGGCTCGCTGTACTCGTCGAGCTTACGAAGACCCGCGAGAAAACAGGCCTCGTAAGCGATTTCACCGGCGCGGTAATGATCGGGGTGCCGCGCCTCCCAGTAAGGAAGAATCACCACGCGCGGGCGCAAGCGGCGGATGTCCACCGCCAGCGTCATGCGTACACTGATCGTATTCTCCAGCCGCGCGTCGGGGAAACGCCGGTTGCCGCGCCAGGAAAGCAGCATCCGTTCCCCCGCCTCCCCGGCTTCCAGCAGCCGGAGCTCGGGGCTGCCGCGCGTACCCATGTCACCGGCCGTCAGGTCCAGCACACCCGTGCGGTAGCCCATTTCGGCCATGCGAATCAGCGTGCCGCCGCAAGTCTGCTCCACGTCGTCCGGATGCGCGGCGATGGCGAGAACGTCTACGGAGGGCACTTCTGTGAGATCGGAAACAATCATTACCAGTGAAGGTCGCGCCGCCGCCTGTAGCGTTCGCGCGTGCGCATGACGTTGATCAGAACGATACCGGCGACGAAGCCGCCAACGTGTGCGAACCAGGCTACGCCACCCTGCGATAACTGCGAATAACCCACGCTCCACATACCGCTTGCCAGTTGAATGAGGAACCAGTACGCCAGAATCAGAACCGCCGGAATTTCCACCGTGGTGATAAATACGAAAACGACAACCAGCGTCAGAATCCGGGAATGCGGAAACTTGACCAGGTATGCGCCCATGACACCGGCAATCGCACCGCTCGCGCCCACTGTCGGGATCCGCGAATCCAGATTGGTCACCGCTTGCGTTCCCGCCGCCGCGAGTCCGCATAACAGGTAGAACAACAGGAATTTCCCATGTCCCAGCGTGTCCTCGACGTTATCGCCATAGATCCAGAGGAACCACATGTTACCGATCAGGTGCAGCCAGCCTCCATGGAGAAACATCGACGTCAGCATGTCCGTGTATTCGAAGCGGGCCGGTATCATACCCCAGGTAGAGATGAACGCGTTGCGGCTATAGTCGTCGAGCGACACTTCGTATAGAAATACGAAAACGTTCATCACGATCACCAGAATGGTGACGAAGGGCGTGGAGTAACTCGGTTGAGTGTCCCGCAGTGGAATCATCTAACGTGTCGAGATCACGGTACGAACTTCAAATTCGGCGTGAGAACGGCGTTCCGCGCGCGACATCAGAGCTGTGGCCTCCTCCAGTCTCCGTATGCCGCCTCGCGCACCAAGGGCGGTGCAGTTCAGGGCAGCCATGGCGTTGGAAAAATCGAGAATTTGCGCCATATCCATGCCCTTCAGCACAGCATAGCAGAAGGCGCCGTGAAATACGTCTCCGGCGCCCGTGGTGTCGACGCAGTTCACGACGAATGCGGGCGAGTATACAAACCGGCCTTCCGATCGCGCCAGCGCACCCAGCGAACCGAGCGTCATCGCCGCCACCTTCATGCCGTATTCGTTCTGAATCATTTCAAGGGCGCGAAAGGGGTCCCGCTCGTTCGTCCATTGCGTGGGGAATTCGGAACTGGTCACCAGGTAATCCACCAGCGGCAGCACGCGATCGAAACCGTGATAGATGGTATCCACATCCACGGTCACCGGGATGGAAGCGGATCGTGCGATGGCCGCGGCGCGCTCCACCGCGGGAGTGTCGTGCCCGTCGATATGAAGGAGGCGCGCGCACACGATCTGTTCCGGTGTGATCTCTTCCGGCTTGAGACGAAGACACTCCTCACGCCGCCAGAGGACGGTTCGCTCGCCGGTGGTCCGGTCGATCAGAATGTAGGCGGTCTGATTCGGACAGTTCTTTCGGACCTGTACATGATCGATGTTGATGCCCGTTCCGGCGAGGCTTTCCAGTTGGATGCGCCCGCGTTCGTCGTCCCCCACAGTTCCGATGTATTTCACGCGCAGGCCAAGGCTGGCGCAAGTTACCATCGCGCTGGCAACCTGGCCGCCGGGGCTCAGGATCTCGTCTTCGAATGCCACCTTGCCGGCGTAGGCCGGGAACTTGGGCAATAGCAGCAGTGTGTCTGTGGCGTTCAGGCCAACTCCGACGACATCGAACTCAGCCATTCAGCTCTCCCCTGATGCGCTCCAACGCCTCCCGGGAGGAGACACTGCCTTGCGCAAGTTGCGCATTGCCTCCGCCGCGCCCGCCGGCGCCGGCAAGCAATGATTTGAGCAGGTTGCCGGCGTGCAGCCCGGTAGCGGCGGAAACCGCCACCAGCAGCGACGGCGGCTCTTCCACAAAAGCTGCAAAAACGGCTTTGTTCCGGGACGTGAAGCCTTGCGCCAGCGCGCGCAGGTTGTCATCGATAGGACCCTGGGCGATCGTCCGGCTCACGCGGCGGACGCCGTCCGGGCCGGGTTCGGTCGCGTCGTGCAGAGCGGCGCCTTCCATGCGCGCCAACTCGATCGACAGCCTGTGCCGTGCTTTTTCGGATTCGTTCAAGCGGCGTAGCTGCACCGCTATGAGGGTTGGGGTTTCATCCAGAGAGGCTGAAAGCGAGCGGCTGATCTCCGCCAACGCTTCATAGTCCAATCGCGCGCGCCGGACAGCCCGCATTCCGCAGAGAAACTCGATGCGAAGATTGCCGCGCATCTTCTCCAGGCGGCGAATCAGCACCGCTCCGACTTCACCGGTAGAGCGGACGTGTGTACCGCCGCAAGCGCTGCGGTCGAGGCCCTCGATATTCACAATACGCAATTTCCCCTGGCGTTCGCAGGGCTTTCGTAACTCGAGGTTTTCCGATGCATCCCGGAATTCTACTGCGAGCGGGCGGTTCTCGAAAACGATCACATTGGCGCGTGCCTCGGCCGCTCTGAGTTGTTCCGGCTCGAGTGATGCAACGCTCAAATCGATGGTGGAAGCCGCATCGCCGAGATGAAAGCTCAACGTCTCGACGGAAAACAGCTCCATCAGTACAGCAGAGAGCAGGTGCTGGCCGCTGTGCTGCTGCATGTGATCGAAACGGCGCACCCAATCGATACGGCAATTTACATCGGAGTGTTCAACCGGCGTGGAGAGGACATGCGCGATACGGCCGTCTTCCTCTTCGATGACGTCCGTCACCATTGCGTTATCGATGCAGCCTGTATCGTGCGGCTGGCCGCCGGAGGCGGGGTAGAATGCGGTGCGGTCCAGATAGAGGCGGCGTCCGTCCTCCAAGCTTTCCAAGACGTGCGCCCGGAATTCGGTTTGGTACGAATCGTTGTAATAGATCCGTTCAGTCACCGTTCGAGCAGATTTAGACCCACTCGAGAGCCTTTTTCTTGTAAGCCCAGATATAGCCGACGATCAGGATACCGAGGAATACCGCAACCTCGGCAACTCCAAACCATCCCAACTGGCGGTATCGTACGGCCCACGGAAACAGGAACACGGCTTCCACGTCAAAAATGACGAACAAGATTGCAATGATATAGAACCGGACCGTGTAACGGCCACGCGCTCCGCCGGAAGCCTGGATTCCGCACTCGTACGCCTCCAGTTTGGTGACGGATGGCGCCGCCGGGCGCAGCAGTTTCGATAAACTGAGCGCAACAATGGGGAACGCCAGGGCAACCGCCATAAATATAAAGATCGGAATATACCCTTCCAGCATGGCTTCACTATATCACACGGATTTGTACCGTTTTTATAGCCCGGATGCGAACCGGTGATCGTAACGTCCTGCCAGAATTTTGTCGAAGTTCATTGTCAGAAACAGGTTCTCTGGCTTTCCATAGAGCTGGAAGACCTGTCGCGCGCTTTCAAACTCTTTGGGAATGCGCGCGTAGAAATTCAAGTGGCGGGGTGCGATCATCGCCGCCGCCTCCGGCAGGTCGAGATAGCGAAGCACGTTCAGGAAGATTGGTCCCTGGACGTGTGTGACAGGAGGATCGATCAACGTCACCTGGTGGATTTGTGGATCGAGAACGGCGGCATAAAGACCCAGCGCTCCCGAGACGCCACGGCCAACAACCATAATGCGTCCCGGGTCCACGTCATCCTGGAGCCGCAGCACCTGTACGGCGCACATCACGTCCCACAGCCGCATGGAATCCACCGTGTGCCCCACGTGCATCGCGTTGCGCAGAGTATCTTTCCAGAAGCTCTTCGGCCACGGGATCTCCCCCACACCTCTGGGATACACAACCATTCGGGGCGCAATCGAGCGGAAGACCGCATCGATGGAGCGGGCGTCTTCGCCGTCCGAGGCGACGTACAGAAGCGCCGGGTGCTTTCCGGGTTTCTCATGCCTGCGATACACAGTGCGTACCATAATTCCTTCTTCGGATTCGAAGTCGAGTTCCTGGTCGCGCCGCGGTGGTTCCGGAGACACACGCCTTACAGTCAAGTCAACCGGCATTTCCGGAAATGCCGCGAACACTTTGCTGCGCAGGGTCTGGAGGACTCCCGCACGATGGGTTTCCCATGCGGCCTGGTTCGCGTATCGCTGCAACTGCGGCGTCGGCAGAAACGTGTCCTGAATGCGATAGTTTTGTGCATCGTCCGGTGGACCTGCGGGGAACACCGCCAGGCTTTCCGGCGCCGCATTGCTGTAGTCCATGTCGAGCTTGCGTTCGGGGATGCGCATCAGATAGCGGTCGAACCAGCGGATTACCTCTTCGCGCAGAAAATCCGAATCCTGGTGGCCGGTTTCGACAACAATGTTCCGGAAACCGGCGCGTTCGCCGTAACTGGAATAGAGGCCGCCAACCTTCGCTTCAAACTCCTCATAGCCGGGAACGGGAAAGAGATTGTCGAGTTTGCCATGCGCCATCAGCAGCGGGCGCGGTGCGATCAGCGCTCCCTGGTGCATCATGTCGTGCAGCGAGGCGTTAATCGTGAACATACAATCGCAGTGCCCGCGTTGCGTGTTCAATTGAACATTTGCGGCATAGGTGCTGATTCCCATCACCGGCGCGGCGACTTTCACGCGCGGGTCCACGGCGGCAGTGAACCACGTCATGGCGGCGCCCCCGGAGCGGCCGGTCATCCCGATACGATCCACATCGATTTCCGGCCGCGTCTCGAGATAATCGATGGCACGCATGGCGTTCCAGACTTCCACTCCCGCGGGCGTGTAGCCGCGCGAGTACCAGTCGTACATCTCCTGGGAATAGATGCCGTGATGGACGCCAAACGTCTCGGCGATCTGGATCGGATCGATGATCATCGCCGCATATCCGTTCTTCGCAAGCGAGATGCCGTGGCGCTGGTATGCGGCCTTGGAGCCGTGCGGTTCCATGGCATGGCCGCAAACGTAGATCACCGCCGGCGCCTTCCCCGGATGGTTCTTCGGTAGATATAGATTTGCCGTTACGTAGAATTTCGGGACGCTCTCGAAGGCGATGTTCTCGATGACGTAGGAGCTCTTATCCAGCGTGTTCGTGATTCTTATGTTCAGCGGGGTACGTTCCGGCCAGGGCAGCAGGCCGAGCATATCGCGCATTTCTTCGAGACGCCGGGCGCGTACACGCTCCCACTGTTCGCGAGTACGGATTTCCGTGGCCGCGCGGTCTGTAATGCGGCGAGCACATCGTTTAAGGTAGGCGGTTACGGCTGCCTTGCTCTCTTCCATGGAGCGAAGGGCGGTGTTCTCTGTTTGGGCGAACGCCAGTGCGCCAAGAAACAGGACCAAAATACGAATCATGTTGGTACGATAACAGACGAATGGGGTTGATAACCGTCTCCGGTGAACCGGGGTGCAGGTTTGAAGAGGCGGGGCGCCTTACGGCTCAGCGGCTTCGTTGCGAGTTTGTAACCGGGTCGTCTCTTGCCGGCATGTTGATCGAAGAGTTCGGACCGCAAATCGCCATTCCGGACAAGGCGTACCCGTACGTAGTGTCTTCTATTGTCGCGCGCATCGCCACCCAGCATCACGTCGTCGTTTGCCTGCTTGGCGCCGAGACGTTGTTCAAACATTATCCCGGTGTTTTGAGGGTTCACGTCGATGCTCCCGAACCGCGCCGGACTGGCAATCTGATGCTCGATGGCGGGCTTACCCGCCCCGATGCGAGAAGGCAGTTGCGCGAATGTCAACTGAAGCAGCGTGCGGAAAGAAAGCGGAAATTCGGCAGGGCCACCACGCCGCCTCACCTCTTCGATCTTGTTTTGAACGCCGACGGGCTCGAAGCGGAAGAGATGGCCGAGATCATGGAGACTGCCGCGCGTGTGAAAGGTGTTTTCGATCACGGGTTGCTGGGTGCTTCCGCCGAAGCGCAACTTCAGTTCCAGGTGCGCCTCGAGCTTGCCAAACACGGGATTACTCCCATCGGACACGCCGAACTCAAGCGGCGAGCCTTCGGCCACCCGAGTGAGGAGGTTTTTGCCAATGTCCTCGATTTCTATCGCGTAGCATGGAAATACGAGCCCAAGAGCTTTCCGATTCGTTGGGACAAGAACGGCAACGTCATCGAGGCGTTTACGCCCGATTTCTACCTGCCCGAGTTCAACCTCTATGTCGAGCTGACCACGATGAAGCAATCGCTTGTCACCCGAAAGAACCGTAAAGTGAAATTGCTGAAGACGCTATATCCCGATGTGAACATACAGGTGTTTTACCAGAAAGATTTTCAAGACCTCGTATTCAAATACGGCTTGGGTGAGCGAGTGACGAAGCAATGAGCAAGCCGGCCCCTTCCGGTATTGAACGAATCCTTTTCACGGAAGAGCAGATCCGCTCCCGGATCGGCGAGGTTGCGGCTGAGATCTCTGAGCGCTACAGAGGCCGGCATCTGAAGCTGATCGCCGTACTGAAGGGATCGGTTTTCTTCTTAACCGCATTGGCGCGGGAAATCGATATCCCCGTGAAAATCGATTTCCTCGCCATTTCGAGCTTCGGATCGCAGAAAGCGGGTGGAGGAGTTGTCAGGATTTCCAAAGATCTCGATGACATGATCCAGGACGAAGACGTGCTGCTTGTCGAAGATATTGTGGATACCGGCCTCACAGCCCGGTATCTTCTGCAAACCCTAGCCGGGCGCGGGCCGAATTCCATCTCCATCTGCACGCTTCTCGACCGGACTTCCCGCCGCATCGTGCAGGTGCCGGTTGAATTTCGCTGCTTCGAAATCCCCGACCGGTTCGTCGTCGGCTTCGGCCTCGACTACCGGCAGCTTTACCGCAATCTGGATTACATCGCGGTGATGAATCCGGAGAAGGCAGGCTCATAGAGGGAGGCGGCTCCGTGCCGCCCCCCTCCGGAGTGTCACTGGAGGATGAAGTTCACGGTGATTGGCGCAATCACCTCCACTTTGTCGCCATTCAGCAACGTCGGCTCATAAACCCACTGCCGCACGGCATCGAGCGCCGCGCCTACCAGCAAGGGGTGCCCGCTGACAACCTGTAGCTGCGCCACAACTCCCTCTTTTGTGATCACGCCAATTAACTGCACAATGCCACCGACCCGCGCCTGGCGGGCGAGCAGCGGGTAGGACGGGATCACTCTTCTAATCAGCTTCGCTTCCTGCACGTTGCCGCCGACTTTGATGCGCTGCGGTGGCGTGGGCCTCTTTACCACAACCGGTGGCGGAGGCGGCGGAGGGAGCACGGCTGCGTGCGAGGAGGCTGCGTCCACAACGGCTCCGATGACTCCATGCAGCATCCCACCCGGAACTCCGCCCTCGACGCCTCCAACGACGCCGGAGACGGCCGGGGGCAATTCTTCCTCGACGATCAGGGCAATCTTTTCCGGTACCGCGCGCGGCGCCATGAGACGGGAGTCGGCAAACTGCCGCGGAATCACCTTGGCTACTTTTTGCACCATCTCCGCCGGCGGTGGCGGTGGAGGAGCGGCGGGAGGAGGCGCCGGCATCATGAGCAGGTTGGAAAGCTCCGCTCGCGGCAAGGCATCGGTGAAGATCAGCGGCACAAGTAACAGGATCCCGACTAATCCCGTTTGTCCAACCAGCGAAACCAGTGTAGTCCACGGCCGGTTGGTTCTGACAGTCTCATCCAATAAAGCCTGCTCGAACATAGACACACCACTCCTTTCTGCTCGTCACTACCGGTTCAGATTTCTTGAAAGTTCGCGGCGGCGCCGCCGGCGATGTTCAGGCTCGCGAGACCGTTTGGAAGATCATGTTGCGCCTTCCTTTTACACGCTAATAGACACCAGCATCGGCATGCGAGTTCCATACGATAATGGAGCCTATGCAGCATATTCCTCGCCGCGGCTTTCTTCGCGCTTTCAGCGCGTCGTCCGTTTTGGGATTCCCGGCGCTTCTTGCGGCGCCCAAGTCGACCGACGTGCGCATCAAGGAAGTGAAGTTCGGATACGAAGACTACCTGTATCGAACGCCCATCAAGTTTGGCGGCACACCCGTAGACCGCGTGACCTTGCTGAATGTCGATTGTGTTGTCGAGACTGCGAGTGGCCGCAGTGCGAAGGGCTTTGGCTCTATGCCCCTGGGAAACATCTGGGCGTTTCCTTCAAAGGACATGCCGTACGAGGTCACCCTGAACGCCATGAAGGGCCTGTCGGAGAGGGTGGCCAAAATCACTGCTGATTACAACGAAACACGGCATCCCGTGGACATCAACGTTACTCTGGAGCCACTGTATCTGAGCGCTGCGGAGGAGGAGTCGCGCCGGCAGAAGTTGAAAGCTCCTATTCCGAAACTGGCTACTCTCGTCGTGGCAAGCCCGTTTGATGCGGCCATTCACGACGCGTTCGGAAAACTGCACCGGCGCAGCGCTTATGACATCTATGGATCCGACTTGATGACGCATGACCTTTCGCACTATCTCGGGCCGGAATTCAAAGGCGAGTATCTTCAGCAGTATGTTCTGAAGAAACCAAAAAGCCGGATGCCGCTCTATCATCTGGTGGGAGCGCTTGACCCGATCACGGAATCGGACATCCAGAAGCGCCTCAATGATAATCTTCCGGAAACGCTACCTGAGTGGATCGAATACAGCGGGCTAACCCACATCAAGATCAAGCTGAACGGAGACGACTTGAGCTGGGATGTGAACCGCGTGCTGGCAGTGGACCGCGCGACTACAGAAACGCAGCGGAAACGTGGTGTAAAGACCTGGTATTATTCGGCGGACTTCAACGAGCGTTGTCCGAACGTTACTTATCTTCTCGATTTCCTGAGACAGGTGAAGGAGAAAGCTCCCGCTGCTTTCGGACGTATCCAGTATATTGAACAGCCGACGGCGCGGGATCTCAAGGCGCATCGCTCCAACGTAATGCATAAGGCTTCAAAACTGCGGCCGGTGGTGATCGATGAATCCTTGACAGATCTGGAGAACCTGCTGCTCGCTCGCGAGATGGGGTATACGGGCGCAGCGCTAAAGGCGTGCAAAGGACAGGCGCAGGCGCTTCTCATGGCCGCGGCCGCGCAGAAGTACAAAATGTTCCTCTGTGTACAGGACCTGACGTGCCCAGGGGCTTCGCTCATCCATTCCGCGGGTATTGCGGCGCACGTTCCGGGTGTCGCGGCCATCGAAGCGAACAGCCGCCAGTACTGCCCGGCTGCGAACGACGCCTGGGAGAAACGCTTCCCGGGGATCTTCGACGTGCGCGACGGGACGGTGCACACGGAATTGATCAACGGTTTGGGACTTGGCGCGGTTCCTGCTTAAGAATCTCTAACCCTATGATTAGTGCGTCTTGGCGACCGCGATGGCGCTCGCGAGAAGCGACACCATGAAGTTGTTGAAAGTTAGCTCCGCCGCAGGTTCCCGGTACAAGCCGTCCGGGCCATCAACAGCATTCGACATCAGATAGGCTGCTGCGTCATACATCCGCTCTCGGACGAGTTTCGTTAGCAGGATTTCATAGCGTTTCGCGTATGATGCGTTCACAAACTAAGGAAACACCTGGAAGTGCGGCTCTCGAGATTTTATCGGAGCAACCGATTGGGGAGCATCCTCGAGTAACATCAGATAGCCCAACCAAGGCCGAACAGAGGGTCTGAAGGCTCCTTCCCGATATGCCGCCCATATGTCAGCGGCACTCCCGATCGCTTCTTCCGTCCGGTTATTATAATTGTTGCCGAAAGATCCAACCTGAGACTTAAATTCGATAGCTGCAAGCAGTTGGTTGTTCATGACGACAAGAAGGCCCCATTTCTTCTCAGGCCTATATCAACCAGGGAGTTCCAGGCGCTTTTTGCAATGGATATAGGCTTCCGAAAGACCGGTATCACGGAGTAGGTCGCGAACCAAATTAATAAAACCATTCATTTGCGCACCGCCGGTGACAGCGGATCGGTTTCCTGCATCTTTGGTGCCCGACAACGCGCCTTGTCTTTGGGCCTGCGTTTCACGAGTGTTCCAGAAGTGCTTAACAGCAGTCTGAAGACCCTCGTCAATCCGAGGCTGGAGCCTCATGCCGCGGCATTATCCTTTCGAACATCGATCGTGGTTGTGCTAGACAAAGATGAAGTGTCATTCGCGATTCGTTTGTGCGCCATATCGAGATAGTGCTCATCAATCTCAAAGCCAAAGCTGTTGCGCCCCGTTCTTGCCGCCGCAACTGTGGTAGTTTCAGCACCCATGAAGGGATCGAGGACAGTATCGCCCACGAAACTGAACATTCTAACGAGACGCTCGGCCAGTTCGATCGGATATGGCACCGGGTGGTGGCGCGTGGGATATCGGTCTGAGGGTTGTTAACCGGCAAAATCTGCGTGGGAACGTACCACGAGAGAGCCTGGGCCAAATAGACACTCAACAACAATAGTGTAGCCGCAACCGGGTTCTTTTCAGTCAAAGCGGCGCTTAGCGCGGTTCCTGCTTGACAAACGCATAGCGGAAGCTGTTCGCCGCCAGCCTGGACAACTCCGTGCGGGAGAACCCAAACCGCGTCGCCGCAATTTCGTATTCGCGGCTGAGCGTGGTGTGGAACATCGGCGGGTCGTCCGTGTTCAGAACGATCGGGACGCCCGCTTCGTAGAGTTTGCGAATCGGATGCGCTTCGAGCGAGGGTGTTGCGCCCGTCGCCACGTTACTCGAAATGCAGATCTCTAGCGGGATATCGCGTTCCCGCAGTTCGCGCATCAGTTCCGCATCCTCCACTGCGCGAATTCCGTGGCCGATTCGATCGGCGCCCTGCCGCAGCGCGCTCCACACAGACTCCGGGCCGCAGGTCTCGCCCGCGTGAGGTGCAAGTTTCAGGCCCTCTGCTTTGGCAAAGGCGAATACATCGGAGAACCAATCGCAATGGCCGCGGCTTTCGTCGCCGCCGATGCCGAAGGCGACGATGCCGTCCTTCCGTCTTTCCACGGCGAAACGCGCCACCTCCATTGCTTTTTCCGGTCCCCACTGCCGGACCGCGTCAAGGATCCACCGGACCTCAACGGAAGAACGCGCTGCTTCCGCGTCCACCGCCTCGTATACCCGTGTCAGGTCCATCCGCTTCCAGAGAATAACGCCGGCCGAGAGGTTGATCTCCGCATACTGGACATTTTCGGCGGCGAGGCTCTCCAGCAGGCGGCGCGCCACAAAGGCATAATCATCGGGAGTGTTCAGGAATGAGTTGACCCACACATAGCTCTCGATGAACCCGCTGAAGTCCGCATAGCGATAGCGCCGTTCGATCTCCTCGAGCGGCACCTGCGGCGCCAGTTCGCGCAGTGTTGCCGGTGCAATTGAACCTTCCAGATGAAGATGCAATTCCGCCTTCGCTAATTCCCGGTAGAAATCCGGTTCCATTGCCATAATGAAAAGCATGACGCACGAAGAGATCGAAGCGATAGTGGGGGGGTATCACGGCGATGCGTTCCGGGTGCTGGGTCCGCATGGGACTGGCGAGCCCGGCAAGCACAACTGCTGGGAGGTGCGTGCCTTTCTGCCGCAGGCGGAACACGCCGAAGTTCTCCTGGACGGCTCTTCCACACTAATGGAAAAGGTGCACCCGCAGGGCTTTTTTGTAGCCAGTCTGGACGGTGGTCAGCGGCGCTACCTGCTTCGAATCAGAAAGTGGAATGGTGAGTGGTCCGAATTCGAGGACGCGTATCGCTTTCCTCCGCTGTTGACGGATTTTGAACTGCACCTGGTGGGCGAGGGTACGAACTTCGAGAGCTATCGTACGTTCGGCGCGCACCTTGCGGAGATCGATCACGTCCAGGGTACCCGTTTTGCCGTCTGGGCCCCGAATGCGATTGTCGTGTCGGTAGCAGGCGACTTCTCGGAATGGGACAGCCGCAGATATCCTATGCGGCTGCGCACCGGAGGCGTCTGGGAACTGTTCATCCCGGGCGTCAAAGAAGGGTTCAATTACAAATACGATATCCGGTCCAAGTTCCGGGGCTATCATCAGCAGAAGGCAGACCCGTACGCGTTCCAGTCGGAGGCTCCGCCCAAATCCGCATCGATCGTCTGTGACATCGGGCGCTACGAATGGAACGATGCCGCATGGCTCGAGAGCCGCGGGCAGACGAACTGGCTGGACAAACCGGTTTCCATTTACGAAGTGCACCTGGAATCGTGGCTGCGCGGACCGCAGAACCAGGCGCTGACTTACCGCGAATTGGCTGGATCACTGATACAGTATGCGAAGAAACTGGGCTTCACGCACATTCAACTGCTTCCGGTGCATGAGCATCCGTATTCCGGATCGTGGGGCTACCAGGTGACCGGATACTACGCTCCCACTGCCCGATTCGGGACGCCGCAGGACTTCAAGTTTTTCGTAGACCGCTGTCACCAGGAAGGTCTCGGCGTCATTATCGACTGGGTGCCGGGCCATTTCCCAAAAGATGCGCATGGGCTGGCGTTCTTCGATGGGACCGCTCTTTACGAGCACGAAGATCCCCGAAAGGGCGAGCACCGCGATTGGGGCACCCTGATCTTTAACTATGGCCGGAACGAAGTGCGGGAATTTCTCATTTCGAACGCATTGTTCTGGTTGAAGGAATACCACATCGACGGCCTCCGCGTAGATGCCGTAGCGTCGATGCTGTACCTGGACTACTCGCGAAAGCCCGGCGAGTGGATTCCCAACATATATGGGGGCAACGAAAACCTGGAAGCGATCTCATTCCTGCGAAGCTTCAACGAACTCGCGCACCAGGTTCCAGGGGTCATTACGATCGCGGAGGAATCCACTTCTTTTCCCGGCGTATCGAAACCGGTTTACTTGAACGGGCTTGGGTTCACTATGAAGTGGAACATGGGGTGGATGCACGACATGCTGGATTATTTTTCGAGAGAGCCAGTCCACCGCAAGTATCATCACAACAACATCACGTTCAGCATGCTTTACGCTTTCACCGAGAACTTTGTCCTGCCGATCTCTCACGATGAGGTTGTCTACGGGAAACGCTCCCTGTTGGGGAAAATGCCGGGCGATGAGTGGCAGCGGTTCGCCAATGTTCGCGCCTTCCTCGGATACATGTATACCCACCCCGGCAAGAAGCTGCTATTCATGGGCGTCGAAATCGGGCAATACGAGGAATGGAATCACAACGCGGGTGTGCGCTGGGAACTGCTGGATTTCACCATCCACCGCCAACTGCAGCACCTGGTGAAGGAGTTGAATCGCGTATACGGCGAGCAGCCCGCACTCTACCAAGTCGACTATCACTGGAGTGGATTCGAGTGGATCGATTTTCACGACGTGGAGGGCTCCACCATATCGTTTGTCCGCCGTGCGCATGATCCGGATAACCTGATTGTGGTTTGCTGTAACTTCACTCCGGTGCCCCGCGAAAAGTATCGCGTCGGCGTACCGGCGGAAGGTTTCTATCAGGAGATCCTAAACACGGATGCGGAATGTTTCGGTGGAGGAAACATGGGCAATGGTGGGATGGTGTCATCTGAGCCCGCGCCATTTCACGGACGCGAGCACAGCATTTCGATTACACTTCCACCGCTTGCGACAGTCTTGTTCCGGCGCCGCGTGTAACGGCAGCGAACCAGCCCACCTGAAAGTCCAACGCACGATGTTGCACAATAGGCTGGATGGTTTCGACTGGGCGCCGCATTTCTGAAGACTGGCTTGCTGTCTGGATTGGTGTATTCATTTTTTTGCTCTCGACCGGCTTACTCTTAGGCGCCGATGTCCTCGGCTGGGCGGTGACCGCATCCGTGTGGACGGATATTTCTACCACGCTACGGCCTGTGTCCAAGGCTTATGGGGTATTGCCGGGACTCGTTTCGTTGGTTCTTACATATGTTTTTCTTCTTGCCGTGATGACCGCGGGCGCGATGTCGCTGGGCGCGAACGTGAAGCGATTTCTCAGAGGCTTCACCGCCATCTTCTTCCTCAGCTATCTCTGCTGGGTTGCGGGCGCCTGGGCATACATCGCGGCTACACCCGATAAACTCGATACATTCGGCATCGGCTGGTCGCTCAACATGACGTCCGAAGCCGGGTTTATCATCGCGCTTCTTGCCGGGCTGTTTATTGGTAACTTTCTTCCACGGCTCGCCAGCGGCATCCAGGAAGCAGTGCGTCCGGAACTCTACATCAAGACGGCAATCGTGATTCTAGGGGGATTTCTCGGGGTAACGGCCGCCGAGCAACTCGGCCTTGCCACGTCGGTGATGTTCCGCGGGCTGTGCGCTATCATTGAGGCCTACCTGATTTATTGGGCCATCGTGTATTTCGTAGCCCGAAAATATTTCGGATTCAGCCGGGAGTGGTCGGTGCCTCTGGCCTCCGGCATCTCCATCTGCGGCGTTTCGGCCGCCATTGCCACCGGTTCGGCAATCCGTGCGCGCCCGGTGGTGCCGGTGATGGTGTCGTCGCTGGTGGTGATTTTTGCCGTTGTGGAATTGCTCCTGCTGCCGTGGATGGCAAACCATTTCCTCTTCCAGGAGCCGCTGGTGGCCGGCGCGTGGATGGGGCTTGCCGTTAAAACGGACGGCGCGGCGGTGGCAAGCGGAGCCATTACGGAATCGCTCATACTCGCCAGGGCGGCGGAGGTGCAGGGTGTCCACTATCAGCCTGGGTGGATTGTCGCCACAACCACCACGGTAAAAGTGTTCATCGATGTCTTTATCGCGGTGTGGGCGTTCATCCTGGCCTGGATCTGGTCCAGCAAAATCGAACGGCGCGCGGGAGAACGTATGCGGCCGGCCGATATATGGCACCGGTTTCCCAAGTTCATTCTCGGCTATATGGGCACGTTTGTCCTGATGCTGCTGCTGGGCTTGTTTGCGCGGGATCTGAGCGCGGCAGGCCGCGCCGCCATGGGCGAAGCCAACGTTTTCCGTGGCATTTTCTTCGTTATGACGTTCTTCACTATTGGTGTGGTCTCCAACTTCCGGAAACTTTGGGAAGAGGGAATTGGCAGGCTTGCGCTAGTCTACATCCTTTGTCTGTTCGGATTCATCATCTGGGTCGGCTTGTTAATCTCCTGGCTGTTCTTCCAGGGTGTGAAGCCGCCGGCGGCATAGAAGAGGGGACGATTGTGAACGTACCGAAATTATCCGACGAAATCAGAAAAATGGAAGCGGAGCCGCTTTTACCGATCGAGAAGAAACTGATCGCCTGGAGCCTGATTACAGGAGTAGTGTTGTTGGGTGTGCTGATCTGGCTTAGCAGAACGTTTTTCGACCCAGCGGCTTAAGCCCGGAATGCTTTGAACAGCCTGCCTACGAAGCCCGGTTCCTTTGACTGGAGCCCTTCGAGCTCACCTTTGTCGAGCCAGATCCCTTCGCAGCTAAAGCACTTGTCGACGCGAATATCTCCGAAGGTGATTTCCTCAAGCTGCATTCCACACTTCGGGCACTTCATGAAGTGAAGAGAGCGCTCGCGCTCGCGCTCCTCTTCCTGGATGTTCGCTTGCCGCTCCTCGGCAATCTTGCGCCTTCGCTCCGCTTCTTGCCGGGCGAAATACTCCTCTTCGCTGTCACTGGGCTTGATAGGCATATGTTCCTCTACTAGCGATTTGGTGCCGCAAACGCAGAAACGGCTCCCGGCGTTCAACGCGCCGGGAGCCGTAGGTTGAAACGGATGTCCTTCAGCTTACCGCCGAACGCGGCGAGCCAAAGTACCGAGAGCCAACAGCCCCGTACCGATCAGCATAATCGATAAAGTACCCGGCTCCGGAATAGGTGTAAGGGTGAACGAAGCGGAATAGGATTTCTCTACCGGTATGCCCGCGATAATGTCAGCAAGCAAAGTCTGATAGGGGCGGTTCTCAAACTGAGTGGTGTAGGTGCCAACGTAAAGAGACTTCTCGTTTGCAGCGTTATAGGCATAGCCTCTAACGTTGAACGTCGCCGACGATGAAGTCGCGCTGGCGTTGATCAGATTGAAAGGCGACTTGGGCGGTGGGAATGCAGGCGTGCAAGTCTGTCCACCGGCAGCCGGCAGAGTCGCACAGTTCGCGGAGGTAAATACACCTGGCTGGATATAGGTAAGGTCGAATCTCCAGGTTGGCTGAGCGTCAAACAGCAGGAAACTGCTCAGCAGAAAATCGGACCCAACCGGTTGTCCACCTGGTGAAGAATCGAGATCCTTGGCCGTTCCCTGGGTGTCGGCTATGGCGGCGAAATCCCCAGTCGATGCCGGCTCTACAAAAAAGATTCCATCCGGTCCACCGTCCGGCGGGAAAAAGTCAATGGCGTCTTGGCTGATCCGCCAGGATCCGCTGATATTCAACGAGCCGGATAGCGGTGCTGCTGCAAGTGGCAGCGCAGGCAGAATCAGCAAACTCAGAACAACTACTAACGTCCACGCAGTTTTTGTCATTATCCTCCTCCGAAGGAATTCTACATCTACAACCTGTACCTGAAACACAAGAACTCGCGAATGCATCACGCGACGAACTGTTTCTTATGGTATTTCAGTTTGTCCTTGCTGTCAATAAACCAAATTACAAGCCTGATTATACCTTAAGCGAACTGGGAATAGGACTGAGGAGCGGGCTGCCGTGGCGGCTCATAACGTCCCGGCGCCAGAATTCCATTGGGATCAACAACATCCTTTATAGAGCGAAGCAGTTGGTCGAAGCCGTTGCCGCATCCCATCGCCCACATGGATTGTACTCCAAGACGATAGGGATAGTACCCGGCATCCATTACAGCGCGTAACAGCGCCTTGTAACAGGTCATCGCACGGTCATCTTCGCCCTCGATATCCCGGTCATAACTCAAGGAGATAATGCACGCGATCGCTCTTTCCGTGATCAGGGTCAGGGATATAATCGGCTCAAAACCATGGGATAGTACTAAATCGCAGGAAAGTTGCACCAGACGTTGTGCCTGGGCTCCATGCGTGGGTGTTACCGGACTGCACCACAGAAGGCCGCAACGATCACGGTCCGGATCCATTTTCGAGGGGACAGGAGTACGTTTTCGCCAGTAGGTGCTTGATAGGGGCTTGTCTGTCGGCACTCCGCGCATCAGTTCGTAAACGGGTTCCACCACCTCGAGGATGCCATTAATGTCCCATCCGGTAAGGAAACTCAAGGGTTTCGCCAGACGGGCCATAAGCCGGATCTTCCGGTCATTCAGGAACTTCAAATCCGTTATCCTGCCGGCCAGAGCGTGCTTTAGCAGTCGTTTCGATTCAGCTACTTGCACCCGGGTTCCGTATAGAGCGCCAAAACCGTTCCAGGCGCTGAAGTGCAGCTTTTTCCGGAATGGCTTCATACTGGCGGCCGAAAGCGGCGTCTCGCCCGCCGATTCGTTCCAGGGATACTGCTGCCGCGCGGAAAGCACCTTATAATCGTTTCCGATATGAACGGCGCTCCGGAGCGTGCCATCCATACGTAAAGGGCGCAAAGCATCGATCACGGCCGCAAGGGCCTCGTCACTGCACTGGAAAGAATATGCTTCGAAGTGCTCGGGTATAGGCATGAGCCAGACGCTCATGCGAGTAACGATACCCAGGTTGGACTGGGAGAACATGCCATCGAGCGTCGGCCCGACACCCCAGCGATACGTTGGCGCTGCTTTGGCCCCCTCGAAACGCGCAAACCCCGTTTCGACAACTTCCCCTGTAGGCAGTACAACTTCCAGCCCGCAAGAGTTCGCGAAGTGGTCCGCATAAGGAGTGTGCCCGAAACCCCGCTCCACAGTGTTGCCGATAAGACTGCAGTCCGGGTGCGCGCCGGTGGCGTCCATCCATAGACGGCTTTTTCGCTCTTTGAGGAAATCGAACAGTTGCCGCTGAGTGACCCCTGGCTCTACAGTGACATACCCCAAATCCTCATCGAATTCGAGAATGCGGTTCATTCGGGACAGTTCAATAATGACGCAACTATCCGAGGAGGGCAGCCGGGACCCGTAGCCCCAGTTCATGCCGCTGCTGATTGGATAAACCGGCACTTTGAGCCGATTGGCGATTCGCAGGCACTCGCACAGTTCGGCCGTAGTTGCCGGCCGCAGGACGGCAGGTGTACGGAAAGGACTTGCGAATGTGCTTACATTGAAGGGTTCTACGGATTCGGCATCCTTGAGTACATGAGCCGGCCCTAGCAGGGAGGCCCATTCATTCAGTGCATGATCCAGCGCTGCATTACTCATGACAACTTGTTGTACAACCAGCACCTCGTGATTCTCAGCCAGCCGAGGCCTGTCTCATCGAAAGTTCCGCTGTTGTTGCGGGGGCTGGCGCCCGAAGGCGACTGCTCGACGTTGCCACGCTGAAACCTTCCGGTACGGCGCGCGAAACGGTCTGGGAAGGACAAATGACCGGCACGCCCGCCATGCGCTCCCGAATCTCCGCCAGCCATGACATATAGGCGGGCCGGGGGTTGGCGGAGTCGAACCGCAGAATCTCCATTTCGCATCCGTAGGCCGGATCGTAGTAAGACGGGAACTCCACCTCATCGAAGACCAGCGGGCGGGCGCCAATACGCCGCAGGATCGGCGCTGAGTTATGCCGTTTTGTTGCAGTGCCGATCATGAGGGCTCCACCCAGCAACTCTGCCAGCGCGTACACCGCGAGCACCGTGCCTAACGCATCCACCGTGCCACGCCGGTCGCTGTTGATAGCCCATCCACCGACTTCGGCATACCATAGCCGCTTCCGGCGTGCCTCAGCCAACTCCGATTCGACGGCTCGCCGGAGCCGGACCGACCATTCGGGCGATTGCGCAAGCGGCACATTCCGGACTCCCAGGTCGGCGAAGGAAACTTCATCCTCATGCAAACGCATCCGCGCGCAACCGCAGACGATCCCGGAACGGTTCAGTGTCAGCAAGTGCCAACTATAGGTGTCGATACGTTGTCTATGCCGCCCATCATCGGTGAGCTCAGAACGGGAAATGGCGCCGTCGTAAACGTAGGCGCCTCCACGCATGCGCTGCATCGACGCAATCAAAATTTCATGCAAGCTGTCGTCGGAGCAGATACGCCGGAAGGCGGCGGGTACTCGTGACCGTTCCGGCGCCAGTACTACTGTCTGGCAACCCATGCGCTCAATGGAACTGGCTAGGAATCTCACTTTAGGCAACCTCCTCCCAGGGCATGGCATCCGCGATACACGCTCGGACGAAAGAGCCAACAATCACTGTAAGCATGCACTCCGGCGCACCTTGATCTGCACAGGAAGGAGTAACTGGTAAGCGGAGGTGATTATCTGTTATCAAGTTGATGCCCAATCCCCGCTCTGATACATCGTCGTCTGAGACCGTTTTGTATAGATGAATGAAACCATTATTTATGCGTGGCCGATGTACCTAGCTAAACTCAGGTTTACTCAGGTCTAAACACCAGTCGTCCCTTCTGTTCCGACGCGCCCAGTGCACCACGTCTCGTCTTGGCGGCCGTAGCAGAATGTCACAACGCAGACTACCGGGACCGTTGGCCCAAGACAGGGTATTGCATTAGTACCAGAACCAAAACAGTACCAGATATAGTTCTTTGCTGTCAAAAGAAATATCGTCCGAATTTGGCAAAATAACTCGCATACCTCCTAATACAGCACCAGCCCCCACAAACGGGTGAACGGGCTGCTGCTGGAATTTCCTTAAGCCACTTGTCTTGAGAGCTATCCGGGGATACTTATACCCGTAAAGGGGGAGTTGCAGTTGCAGTGGATTGTCGACAGATGTATAGTGCCTTTTCCTGGAATATTTGCCGGATGCGCTTATGCCGCCAGATCGGTTTGGTAGCAGACCTCCAGATTGGACTTTCCTGCCCGTGGGATTGCCACGTCTATGGTATTCGTGCACCAGGAGGAATAGTACTTATCGATGCGGGTTCGGGCATGGCCACGGACGCACTGCTCCACAATCTTCGTGAGGACCTGGGAACGGCGGAGATCACGGCTGTCGTACTCACACATGCACATCCTGACCACGCGTGTGGTGTGGCGCCGCTTCTCGACCGTTACGGCTGCCAGGTTTGGGCGCCTGCACCGTGCAGGGAAGTACTCGAACAGGGCGATGAAGACCGCTCCGGACTGGCAAAGGCCCGGCGGCGCGGCGCCTATCCCATGGAAATGCGAATGAGGCCTTCCCTTGTCCATCACAGCATCGAACATGGAGAGATTTTTGAGGTGGCAGGCCTGCGATTTGAGGCTCTCCACGTGAGCGGGCATAGTCCGGACAGCTTCTGTTACCTGACGGAACTCGAGTGCGGCAGATCGCTGTTTGTGGGAGACGTGCTCTTCTACGGTGGTGTTCTCGGCCTGATTAATGCCGAAGGATCTTCTCTGGATGGTTATCGCTCGCATTTGGAACGTTTGAAAGGACTTGGAGTGGATTGCCTGTTTCCCGGACACGGATTGTTCACGTTCCGCAACGGGCAACTGCACATCGATACAGCCATTCGGGAACTTGAACGCGGGTTCGTACCCCGGATGATCGGCCAGCACGACCTCATTTTCTGAAAACTATGGTGAACAGTAAGGTATTGGCAAAGCTTCGCAATGGCGGCTTCGTAAAAGTAACCTGTGTCGGACGCGTGAACGACCCCTGGCTCCCGGAGCTGATCGGGCGGATCGGCTTCGATGCGCTTTGGTACGATCTGGAGCACCAGACCGGCCCCGATCACGCCGCGAACGCCTTCGCGCTGGCATGCCGCGCCAGCGGCATGGATCTGATGGTGCGCGTGCGGAAGGCCGAGTATGGCAGTCCCATGCGCATGCTCGAAGCTGGAGCCAACGGCCTTATGGTTCCTCACATCCGCAGCGTGGAAGAAGCCCGGCAGTGGGTGGAGTGGTGCAGATTTCCACCGCTCGGCAAGCGCGGCTTCGATGGCGCCGGAGCCGACGCGGACTACATGCTGGCGGGGCCTATCGAACATATGCGTCACGCCAACGAGGAAGTGTTTCTCGTCTTTCAGATCGAAGACCGGGAGGCCCTGGAGCGCATCGCAGGTATCGCGGCGGTGCCTGGCTACGACGTCCTGTTCATCGGTCCCGGCGATCTCTCCATCAGCCTTGGCGTGCCATTCGAGATCAACCATCCGGCCATGCAGCAGGCAATTGACACCGTGGCCCGGGCAGCGGCGGCGCACGGCAAGTTCTGGGGTATCCCCGCGGGTTCTCCCGCGGCTGCTCAAGCCTACCTGGAGAGGGGCGCCCGCTTCATCGCCTATGGCAGCGACCATGTTGTGTTGCTGAACGGTTTCCAGACTCTGTACCGGGACTTGAGCGAACTCAAGCTGGACTAAAGGAACAGCGTCCCTTGCATCTCACCTGGATCGATTTTGCCGTAATAGCCGCCTACATTGGCAGTCTGCCGCTGATTGGCATGTACTTCTCCAGGCGGCAGGTGTCACGGGAAGAATATCTGCTTGGAAGCCGCAATATTCACTGGTTGCTGGCGGCCGGGAGCGTGGTTGCCACGCTTGTGTCCACGCTGACATTTCTTGCCGTGCCGGGGGAAATTGTCCGGTACGGGCTGGCCTATTTCACCGGTGTGCTGGCGCTTCCGCTGGCGGTTCCGGTGATGACGCGCATCCTGTTGCCGAAGTTGATGACTCTGCGCATCACCAGCATGTACGAGTACCTGGAGGGCCGCTACGACGTACAGGTCCGGGTCCTGGCCGCCGTGGTGTTTGTGATCCGAACCGTGGTGTGGATGGGCCTCATCATCTACAGTTGCAGCTTTGCAATCGCGGAGATGACCCAATGGGACATCTACTGGACGATCGTCATAACGGGTCTGATCACTACGTTCTATTCGAGTGCGGGTGGGTTACGTACCGTCATCTGGACGGATAATCTGCAACTCGTGGTGCTCATCGGCGGAGCGGTAGCCATACCCCTGGCGGTGTTACTGCGCACCGGGACGGGACCTTTGGAATGGTGGAGCGCTTTCGCCGAGGCGGGCCGGACTCAGATCCAGTTCGTGAGCCTCGACTTGACCGTCCGCCTCACCGTGATCGGCATCATGCTCTCGCAGTTTTTCTGGAGTGTTTGTACGAATGGAAGCGACCAGGTGGCGGTGCAGCGCTATCTCAGCACTCCCTCCATCCGGATGGCCAGCCGGACCGCCTGGGTCTACATTGCCATCAACGTTGGACTGCTGGCGGTGCTGTCGGTCTGCGGCCTGGCCTTGTTCGGGTTCTATTTTCAACAGTCAGGCCTGCCGGTGTCCGATTTCCAGCGCGAGATCGCTCCCCACGCGGACGCCCTGATGCCGCGGTTCATCGTGAAGGAACTGCCGCAAGGCGTCTCCGGACTCGTATTGGCGGCCCTTTTGGCCGCGGCCATGTCGAGCCTCAGCTCCGGAATCAACTCGCTCGCGGCCGTGGTGATGAAAGACCTGGTGGAACGTTTTGGCCGGCACCGCACGGAGGCAAGTTCTCTTACCCTGACCAAGTTGGTCTCGGTTGCGGGAGGTCTCATAGGAATCGCCACCGCCGTTGCCATCACCTGGGCAGTTCGACGCTCGGACTGGAACCTCATCGACGTCACGCAGCGGCTGAATCACATCTTCGTCGGACCGCTGGCCGTGCTTTTCTTTGCCGGCATCCTATTCCCCTTTGCCTCCAAGCGTTCCGTTCTGGCGGGTTTTCTGGCGGGAACGGCCTGCTCCTTGTACGTGGCCTTCGGACGTGGACAGTCTATTTCGTTCACCTGGCTGGTGCCCGCTTCCTTTGTGGTGGGATTCGTTATTGCAGCGGTTTTGGGGCGGTTGCGCACGGAGAAGGTTCCAGCGGGCGGGTCTGCCGCAGTGGAGTGACGCGAGCCCCGGGCCGAAATCCTTATTGCAAAACTGTCGACGGTATGACATACTCGGTTAACTTTTCGTGAGAGGTGCTTCGGAATGTCCAAATTGCCGCTTCGTTATGCTTTGGCTGTGATCTCGGTTTCCGTGCTCGCGGTGGTCCCCTGTTTGCCCCAAACCACCACCGGTGCGATCAGCGGCACCGTACGCGATGCCTCCGACGCAGTGGTCGCGGATGCGAAAGTAACCGTTCGCAATGAAGAAACAGGACTTACCAGAACGACCCTGACTTCCGGCGAGGGACTTTACCGTGTTTCCTTCCTTCCGGCGGGAACTTATTCAGTTCGAGTGGAGCGCGATGGTTTCAAGACAGAAGTACAGACCGGCATCGCCGTCGAGATTCTACAGGTCCGCAGCGTCGATGTCCGCTTGCAGGTCGGATCCGTAAGCGACACCGTGACGGTGGAAAGCACGGCCCCGATGCTGGAGGCGGAGACTTCGCAAGCGGGCGAAGTGATCAAGACGGAACAGGTGTTGAGCTTGCCGCTCAGCGCCCGCCAGTTTTTGCAACTGACATTTCTGGTTCCCATGGCGACGCCCGCTACCGGAGATTTCCGGTCGACGGAAATCAACCGTGAATCCCCCATGCCCGCAGCCGCCGGGCAGCGGCCCGAACAAAACAATTACCAGATCGATGGCATCGACAATCGCGAAAGCGGGCGGAACAGCCTCGCGGTTGGAGCGTCTGTGGAGGCCATCAGCGAATTCAAGGTACAGACCGGCATGGCGCCCGCCGAGTTCGGACGCGGCGGCGGCGTCATCATCAACGTGGCCACGAAGACCGGTACGAATAATCTCCACGGCTCGCTTTACGAGTTTCTGCGCAATGACAAATTCGATGCCCGCCCGTTCTTTTCAGACCGGGTCAGCCCGCTCAAGCGCAATCAGTTTGGAGGTTCGCTGGGTGGACCAATCGTCCGTGACAAGCTTTTCTTCTTTGGCAACTATGAAGGCTTCCGTGAAGCCGCCACGGGAAACCCTCCGGTGGGGCGGGTGATGACGGAGAACGAGCGGAACGGCATCTTCTCAACCGCCATCGTCGATCCGAGTACGGGAGCGCCGTTTCCCAACAATACCATTTCGCAAAACCGGATCGATCCGATTTCCCGGCGCATTCTGGAATTAGTGCCGCTTCCTAACAATCCCGGCGACCCGGCACGCAATTTCATTTTCAACGGTGTGCCTTCAGGGCGCACGAATCGCGATTATGCCGTCGGGCGGATCGATTACAATCTGGGCGCGAAAGACAACATTTCCGGCAGGTACCTGTACAACGAAGAGACGCTTCGCACCCCGCCAATGCTTCCTGCTCCCGCGAACTCGGGCGGGCGCGATTTCAGGCTCCGCGCGCAAAGCGCCAGCGTCAATTGGAACCACGTTATAACGCCGTCGGTTGTCAATAGCTTGGCGCTTGGCTACACGCGCTACCACAACCTGCTGGGCACTCTCAATTCCTTCCGTCAGGACCTGATTACTCCCGCCGGAATCAAGAATACCCTGGCCTCTACCGACCCGTTGTTCTGGGCCGCCCCCAGCGTCGGGGTTGCGGGATACACATTCCCGAGCGAAGTGACACCCAATTACCGCACGATGAACAACTACCAGTTGCAGGAGAGTGCGCTGTGGAACAAAGGCCGGCATACCATCAAGTTCGGTGGTGATATTCGCCAGATTCGGACGAATATGTTCTACACGGGTGGTAATGGGTCGACGTCGTTTGCGAACCGGTACACCGGGAATAACGCAGCGGATTTTCTTTTGGGGCTGGCCTCCAGCGTGAGCAAGACGGCGCGCGCTACGTTGTGGAACTCGCGGTTGACCTACGCGGGCGCTTTCTTTCAGGACGATTGGAAAGTCACCGATCGCCTGACGCTGAACATCGGGCTACGTTATGAAGTGGAGACAGCGCTCAAACAGGGCGATAACGGCGGGTTGGGCTTCGACGTAACGAGCGGCGAGATGCTGATCTCACGCCAGGCGAAAAACATAGTACTGATAGAGGACTTCTACCGCAATGTCCGCCCCGACATTCCTTACCGGCTTGTTGACGAAACCCGGCCGTACGACGCTGATACGAATAATTTCCAGCCGAGATTCGGATTTGCGTACAGCCTGCATGCGAAGACGGTGCTGCGCGGTGGATATGGCATCTACTTTGACGCTCCGCAGATGCCTTCGCTCGCCTCCACCAACGACTTCGCTCCAAACACCCTGCGTCCCATCTGGACTGCAGACCCTCGTATTCCGAACCTTGGCTACAACCCCGAGGCGGGAAGCGCCGCCGAAGAAACGCTTCGCAACGCGCCGCTGAGCATCTTCCCTTTTCTGTCGCGGAAATTTCCTTACGGGAAAATCCAGCAATGGAATTTCAGTATTCAGCAACAGCTTTCGAACAGCTTCATGATCGAAGCCCTATACCAAGGTTCGAGCGGGGTCAATCTGCTGGTGTTCGATAACATCAACTTTCGCGCGCCCGGACCGGGCAACGTGCAATCGCAACTGCCATATCCGCAGTTCGCCCGCATTCAGGCGGAAAGTGTCTGGGGCCGGAGCTGGTTCCACGGCCTGGGATTCAAAGCGGAACAGCGCTTCTATAGCGGCCTGAGCTACCTGATTGCTTACACCTGGTCGAAATCGCTGGATCTGGCCTCCACGCTGAACAGCGCGCCGCTATGGACCGATCCCTTTAACCGGGGCACGGCGAAGGGTCCTTCGGACTTCAACGCCCCCCATCGCTTTTCCGCCGCTTACGAATACCGGCTTCCGTTCGGAAAAGGAAGGCCGCTGCTTGCGGACGCTTCCGGCGTTGCGGACAAGCTCGTCAGCGGTTGGGGCGTTCGCGGTATGACGTTCTTTCAGACGGGGCTGCCGCAGTCGCCTTCCATGGCGCTGTCGCGTACCGGCATCTGTGCCGTCGCCTGCGCCGCCCGCCCGGATCGCATCGGCGACGGCAACCTGTCGAAGAGTGAACGGAGCATGCAACGCTTCTACGATGTGAATGCCTTCCGCGTACTTGCGGCAGGCGGCGCCGAACGCCGTGTGGGAAATGCCGGGCGGAATATTCTGGTCAGTGCCGGAGTGAATAACTTCGATCTCCAGTTGTTCAAGGATACGAGCATCGTGGAGGGGCATACTCTCGAGTTCCGGTGGGAGATGTTCAACGCCTTCAACCATACCCAATGGGGCGGAGCCAATACCAACATGGAGTCGCCGCAGCAGTTCGGAATTATCTCGGGCACGCGTGCGCCTCGCATCATGCAGTTCGTTCTGCGATACGCTTTTTGAATCATGAGACGCCGGACTTTTTTGACTGGATTGGCGGGTGTGGGCGCGCGCGGGTTCGTCCACGCGCAGCAGAGCGAAGTCCATTTCATTTCATTGCTGCCGCCCGGCCCGGGCAACCCGCGGAATACAGAGGGGGACTTCATCCAACTGAAGGACGGGACGCTCCTGTTCGCCTATACGAAGTTCACCGGCGGAGGCGGAGACGACGATGCCGCTTTCATCGCGTCTCGCACTTCTTCCGATGGCGGAGCCTCCTGGAGCAGCGAGGACCGTACGTTGCTCGAAAACGAGGGCGGAATGAACGTGATGAGCGTTTCCTTCCTGCGTGCCCGCGACCGCATTCTGTTCTTCTATCTGCGCAAGAACTCGCAGACAGATTGCCGTGCCATGCTGCGAACGTCTTCCGATGAAGGCAAGACGTGGAGCGAAGCGGTGGATTGTACGCCCGATCCGGGCTATTTCGTTCTCAATAACGATCGGGCCGTGGAGTTGAAACGCGGCCGTCTGGTGCTCCCCGTCGCATTGCACACCGAAGGCGGCAAGTGGACCCGCCGCGGCAGGGTGATGTTCTATCTTTCCGACGACATGGGGAAAAAATGGCGGCGCAGTAAGGCCATCATCGAGTGTCCCGTACCGAGCCAAGCCGGGTTGCAGGAGCCGGGAGTCGTGGAGTTGAAGGATGGACGCCTGATGGTCTTCTGCCGGACCATGCTGGGCAGCCAGTATGTAGCGTATTCCCGCGACGGCGGCGAAACGTGGTCCGGGGCCGCACCGTCTACGCTCGTCTCGCCGCTTTCGCCGGCTTCCATCGAGCGGATTCCGAAGACGGGGGATCTTCTGGCGGTGTGGAACGATCACACGGATGCCGATGCCGCGATGCGCGCCGATGATGACGCGGGCAAGGGCGGTCTCCGCACACCGCTGAGCGTCGCCATCTCCCGCGACGAGGGGAAGACGTGGAGCAACCGGAAGAACATCCTGACCGATCCGCAGGGTTGGTACTGTTACACCGCGATCGATTTTTGGCGCGATCGTGTGTTGCTGGCCTATGTGGCAGGCGGCAGCGGCCTTCCCCGCTTGAGCCGCACGCAAATCGCATGGTTTCCGGTGGATTTCCTATACCGGTGATCCTTCGCTTCGCCATAGCTCTGTTCCTGGGCTTCACGGCGGCTGCTACCGGCGCCGAACTGCTGACCTATGGCCGGCCCGGCGCCATCGCCGATCTCACCAAGCGCAGCGGGCGCGGAGTAATGATGGCCACCCCCACCGATTGGGACGGCGACGGCGACCTCGACCTGTTGCAGGATCAGCGGATATATTTTCAGGAAGGCGCGAATGTATTTCGCAAAGGACCGCTGCTGCCCTATCTGCGATGGGCCTCCAATACAACCATCGCGGATCTGGACGGCGATGGAGTGCGGGATATCGTCGAAGGCGCATGGGGCGAAGCCGAAATCCGTCTTCTCCGGGGCACGGGAGCCGCGGCGCCTCACGTGTTTCGGCCACCGGAGGTGATTGCTGCACCGGGCGTATTCGCAACCGCCCGGCCGAAAGACCGCTCGCCTCTGCTGTTCGTGATTCCTTTCGTTGCGGATTGGAACAGCGACGGCTTGCCCGATCTTCTGGTGGGCGGCCGCGATATCTGGTCGGATTACTTCCCCTATCTCCCGGCGCGCAACATCGTCACTGGCAGGACCGGCTTCGGCCAAATCCATGGCGAATTGTTTTTTCTTCCGAATCGCGGTACGAAGACCTCGCCCCGATTTCCCGAAGCCGAACCGCTGCGTCTCAATGGACAGCCGCTCACCGTATTTGGAATGTGCGCGCCAACGGCCGTGGATTGGGACGCCGATGGAGATCTCGATCTGATCGCGACGCAGGAGGCCATGCCGGTGCTGTTCTTCGAGAATACCGGAACACGCACGGCTCCCCATCTGGCCAGGCCCCGCACGCTCTATCTGAGCTATCCGGGTATTTATAGCAAAGCCAGCGTTCTCGATTGGGACGCCGATGGGTTGGACGATCTGCTGGTTTCGAGTGAAAACGGCGACTTCGTTTTTCGCAACGCCGGCCGGAAAGGCAAGCCGCATTTCTCCGGCGAATATGAAACGCTGCGCGAGCAAGACCCCGAGATCTGGGTGCCCGGCTTCGCCACGCCGCATGCGGCCGACTATGACGGCGACGGCGATCTCGATCTGGTCATCGGAAGCGACGACGGCGACTTCCGGTTATTCCGCAATGAAGGGTCGCGGCCGCGGCCGGTGTTCGCGCCGCCCGAGTTTCTCACCGGCGCGGCCGGCGAACCCCTGAAGGTGCGCGTAGACGTCGGATTTCAGCCTCAAGGAATCGTCGAGAGGTTTTGGGCCTATACTTCGCCGGTGTTCGTCGATTGGGACGGCGACGGAGACCTCGATATGATGAGCGGCCAGATATCGACCGCGGGGTATCTGTACTACGAAAATCGTGGAACACGCCGGAATCCGAAATGGGCTGCGCCTCGCCTGCTGGAGGCAGGAGGCCGGATCATCCGCACCGCCGGACACGCGCGCATGCGCCCCGCACCCGTAGATTGGAACAGCGACGGGCTGCCGGATTTGGTGGCGGTGAACGATCGTCATGAATACACTCTCTTCGAGCGAGGAACCGGCGCATCGGGCAAGCGGGAACTGCTGGCGGGACGCACGCTTCGTTTCCAATCAGGAAAGCCGGTAGCGTTCGCCCCTCCGGACGACCCGGTGGGCCGCCGCGATGCCGTAAACGTGGTTGACTGGGATGGAGACGGCGATTGGGACATCATCACCGGGCTCAATTCCGGTACTGGCGGTTTTGTGTACCTTGAGAACGCCACTAACAACGCCGGCCCCCGTTTTTCTGAACCGAAAGAGTTGACGAGCGCCGCAGGCGCGGGATTGCGGGACGAAGCCCGCTCTGTACTGGAAGGCTTCGGCCACACGCCGAACATC
>CAADGY010000441.1 GCA_900696665.1 uncultured Acidobacteriota bacterium | reverse complement strand
TGGTCGCGATGTGCATGTTGCGGTCGAGCACCTCGACGTCGGCATCCGTTTCGATCTGCCCGCTCATGACTTCACCAGGCTGATCGATACGCAGCCGTACCGTTTTCACCACGTCCGTCATCATCTTGAAAGGAACCTGTTTCAGGTTCAGGATAATGTCGGTCGCGTCTTCGACAACTCCGGGAATCGGACTGAACTCGTGCGCTACGCCATCGATCCGCACGGCGGTGATGGCAGCGCCCTCTATAGAACTCAACAGCACACGGCGCAACCCTGTACCGATCGTGGTTCCGAATCCACGCTCGAAGGGCTGAGCCCAGAACATGCCGTAACGCTCGGTAAGGGTCTCCGTATTGGCGACCAGGCGTTTTGGCTTTTGGAAGCCCTTGAACATAAAGCCTTCTCCTTTTACTTCGAATACAGCTCGACGATGAGCTGTTCATTCAACTGAATCTGCACGAGTTCGTCGCGCTTCGGGATACTCAGGACACGGGCGCGCAGGGCCTCCCGGTCCACTTCCAGCCAATTCGGCGTCGGTGCGTGCGCCGTGGCATCGCGCGCGCCGAGAATCGTGGGATTGTTCCGGCTCTTCTCCCGCACCTCAACCACATCGTTTGGCTTTACTTGAAAGGATGGAATATTGACTTTGCGGCCGTTCACCTGAATGTGGCCGTGCCGCACGATCTGGCGCGATTGGGCGCGGCTTGTGCCAAAGCCCATCCGGTAGATGACGTTATCCAGCCGGCGCTCCAGCATATCGAGCATCGTCTCGCCGGTGATGCCCTTTTTCTTGGCGGCTTTCTCAAAGAGATTGCGAAACTGCCCTTCGAGCAGCCCATAGTAGCGGCGGGTCTTTTGCTTCTCGCGCAATTGCAGACCGTAGCCTACGATTTTCGGTCTGCGGCTCTTCCCATGCTGCCCCGGGAAAAAGTTGCGCTTTTCGATCGCACACTTCTCCGTATGGCAACGTTCGCCTTTCAGAAACAGCTTCATCCCTTCACGCCGGCACAACCGGCACACGGGACCGTTATATCTTGCCAATGTCTGACTCTCCTTACCTGTTTTCCAGGTGCAGTTTACAGCTCCCGGAATGGGAGCCTTCGATCCTGCTTCCCCAACGCAATGCTTACACTCTTCGTCTCTTCGGCGGGCGGCATCCATTGTGCGGTATCGGCGTGGTGTCTTTGATCTGCCGCACTTCGATGCCGACTGTGGCTAGCGCGCGCACCGCGGATTCGCGCCCGGCGCCCGGACCGCTGACACGCACTTCCGCCACACGGAACCCATATTCCTTCACTTTGTTCGCCGCCGTCAGCGATGCCTGTTGCGCCGCGAACGGGGTGCCCTTGCGGGATCCCCGGAAGCCCAGCGAACCGGAACTTGACCACGCGAGCACGTTGCCCAGCGGGTCCGTAAACGTGATGATCGTGTTGTTGAAGGTGGCCTGAATGTAAACCACCCCCATCGGCACAACCTTCTTTTCCTTCTTTTTAAAAGATTTCTTTTTCCCTGCTTTCGCCGGTGCTTTTGCCATTCGCTCTCCGCTCGCTTAAGTTTTCGCCGTAGCCTTCTTCTTGTTGGCGACCGTGCCGCGCCGCGGACCCTTGCGGGTACGGGCGTTCGTGTGGGTCCGCTGCCCTCTGACCGGCAGCCCCCGGCGATGTCTCAATCCCCGGTACGTTCCCATTTCGATGAGCCGCTTCACGTTCATCGAGAGTTCTTTGCGCAGATCGCCCTCGACCGCACCTTCCGTCTCGAGGATTTGACGGATACGGTTCACTTCGTCTTCACTGAGGTCAACGACTTTCTTGTCAGCGTCCACGCCCGCGCGGTGAAGGATCGACTTCGACCGCGTGCGTCCAACGCCGTAGATATAGGTGAGGCCGATCTCCGCCCGCTTTCTGTTCGGCAGATCGACGCCTGCAATACGTGCCATAGTCCCTCTTTTTTATCCCTGACGTTGCTTATGTTTCGGGTTCACACAGATCACGCGGACCACGCCTTCGCGACGGATCAGCTTGCACTTGTCACACATTTTCTTGACTGAAGCTCGTACTTTCATTTTCGCTTTCCCGGACTTATCCAATCCGGCGTCTCGCCGGATGGCCGCCCTTTAACGCTTCTTCAGAAGCTCAATAATCCTACCTCGGGTTCCATCTTCGAGACTAGGTTCCACCTGAACCCTGTCTCCAACCCGGAGGCGTACAAAATTCCGGACCTGCGTGCTTGCCAGGTGCGCCAGCATCTGCCGCCGGTCACTCAATTCAACCCGGTACGTCGCGCTTGGAAGCAGTTCAACCACCACCGCCTCCAGCGACCGTTTCTCCTGCCCGGCGCCCTCTTCCATTCCCCGGTTCAGGGCCTCGTCAGTACCCATGGCCCATTCGAGGTCACCGCCACGCAGTGTTCAAAATGCGCCGAGTAAGATCCATCCTTGGTGAGAGCGGTCCACTTGTCTTGTGCGAGCCGCGATTCCGCCCCCCCGGCATTCACCATTGGCTCGATGGCCAGAACCATCCCTTCCTTCAAGCGTGGGTTCTCGTTCCGGCGGTCGACATAATTCGGAACCTGCGGCTCTTCGTGGAGCCGGGTGCCGATGCCGTGGCCCACATACTCCCGGACAATACTGAATCCGTGGGAAGTCACGTGCTTCTCCACGGTCCCGCAAACATCAAACAGGCGGTTGCCCGCCCGCATTTTGCCAATCGCCAATTCCAAAGCCTCGCGGGTCACCGACAACAGTTTTTTCGTCTCATCCGGAACATCGCCCACCGGAACCGTAACCGCAGAATCGCCGAAATACCCGTCCAACTGCACCCCGGTATCGATGGAAACCACGTCGCCTTTCTTCAACACCCGCTTCGCGGAAGGCATCCCGTGGACGATCTCATCGTTCACCGACGTACACAAAACGTAGGGATACTTGGAACCGGCCGCCGGAACGTAGTAGCCTTTGAACGCCGGCCGGGCTCCCGCCTCCGACATCATCCTTTCCGCGATCACTTCCAAATCCCGGGTGGTCACACCTTCAGCGACCACTCCGGAGAGTTTCTGCAAAATCTCCCAGACCAGCAGCCCGGCGCGCCGCATCTTTTCCAATTCGGCGGGGCTCTTACGAATAATCATTCTGCCCTGATATGGTGGCAGGCCCGCTCCGCGATATCGGTAGGCGAACCGTCGTTGCCATCCACGGTATAAAACTTCGAAGCCAACTGGCGGAAATACTCGACCAGCGGCAGGGTCTGCGCCTCGTACGCCTCAATCCGCTGCCGGATCACCGTCTCGCAATCGTCTCCCCGGAGAATCAATCCGGCGCCATCCTCGTCGCACACTCCGTCGGTCTTCGGAGGCTTGGAGATAACATTGTAGACAGCCCCGCATTGAGGACAAGACCGGCGAGCCGTCAGACGGGAAACAATTTTATTGTAATCCACCTTCAAATGGATCACCAAAGGCTCCAGGCCCTGCTCCTCCAGCATCCCGGCAAGCGCTTTCCCTTGTTCGAGCGTCCGGGGGTATCCGTCCAGGATGAAGCCGTCCACACAGTCATCTCGCGAAATCCGGTCCTGAACCAGGCGGTTCACCATTCCATCGGGAACCAGCCCGCCGTTTTCCATCAGGCTCTGTACCTGCCTGCCCAATTCCGTACCGGCCTGCACGTTTTCCCGCAGAATGTCGCCGGTCGAAATATGCGGGATATCAAAGCAACCCGTCAGATGTTTGCCTACCGTTCCTTTCCCGCAACCCGGGGGGCCGAACAACAACACCGCCACGGTGCGGATACCGATCTTCGGCATGTCAACTCACCTTCCCTGTCCTCGTAAACCGCGGACCGTCCCGGAACAGTCAGAACAGCCTCACGGTCAGAAAGTGCTCCTCCGCCCGCGTATCCGGCCCGCGCGCGGAGTGAACCCTTCGTAGTGCCGCATAATCAGTTGCGCCTCCACCTGGTTGACGGTGTCCATGGCCACGCCCACCACAATCAGCAAAGAGGTGCCACCGAAATAGAAATTCACCCCCAGGCCGTCCAGCAACCACCGTGGGAAATAGGAATCGATGAAATTGCCGGCCAGAGGGAGGTGTTGCAGCTTGATCCCGGAGATCATGATCTGAGGTATCAGAGAAAGAAGTGCTAAGTACAATCCTCCGACCATGGTGATCTTTGTCAGGATCTTATTCATATATTCGGCGGTGTTCTTCCCGGGCCGGATTCCCGGCACGAACCCGCCGTACTTCCGCATGTTATCGGCTGCTTCGTTCGGATTAAAAATGATGGAAACGTAAAAGAAGCAGAAGAAAACGATGCCCAGCACGAACAAAAGAGCATGAAGCGGCTCGGCATACCCGAGCGACTCGAGCATTCCTCTCAACCACCGGTTGTCACGGAACGCGGGCACCTGTAAGAGGGTCTGCGGAAACGCGAGCAGCGAGGAAGCGAAAATCACGGGAATGACGCCGCCAGCGTTCACTTTGAGCGGCAGGTGCGTGGATTGTCCGCCCATCATACGGCGGCCCACCACGCGCTTGGCATACTGCACCGGAATGCGCCGCTCGCCGCGCTCCACCAGCACGATAAACGCGACAACCGCCACCATGACCAGCAGAATGATGATCAGGTGCAGCGCGCTCCAGTTACGGGTGACAAAAACGTTGTTATAAATCTCCGTGATGGCGTGCGGCAAACCGACCACGATACCGGCGAAAATGATGAGGGACATCCCGTTGCCGATGCCGCGCTCGGTAATCTGCTCGCCAAGCCACATGATGAACGCGGTGCCCGTCGTCAGGCTGAGCATCGTCATCATCACAAAGCCGATTCCGGGGTTCAATACGAAATTCCCCTCCATCGACTGCAGCCCCGTGGCGATTCCCAACGACTGCAACAAAGCCAGAATAATCGTAAGATAGCGGGTCCACTGCGTGATCTTACGCCGCCCGAGCTCACCCTCTTTCTGGAGTTTTTCGAGCGTGGGCACTACTACGGTCATCAATTGCAGAATGATGGATGCCGTAATGTACGGCATGATGCCCAAGGCGAAAATCGCCATTTGCGAAAACATGCCGCCCGAAAAAAGGTCGATGAAGCCGAGCAGCGTCCCTTTGTTCTGCTGAAAAGCTTCCTGCAGGCGTGCCGCATCGATACCGGGAGTGGGGATATGCCCGCCCAGCCGGTAAATCGCCAGCATGGCCAGAGTGAACAAGACCCGGTTGCGAAGGTCGGGAACCCGAAATACGTTCGCAAACGCCTCGAAAAACTTCATGATATCGCTCGATTTCCGCCTATTTCGTCCGGCCGATGACTTCCACGTTACCGCCCGCCGCCTGGATCTTCTCCGCGGCCGTCTTGGAAAAGAGGTGAGCCTGAACCCGAATCGCGCGCTTCAACTCGCCGTCACCAAGGATTTTCAATCCGTCCCCTAACTTCTTCACCACACCCAACTCGACCAAGCGGGCTGGGTCGAAGGAATCGCCCTCTAGCTCGCCGAGATGGCCGACATTCACGATGGCGTACTCCTTCTTGAAAATATTGGTGAAGCCGCGTTTGGGCAAACGCCGGTGCAAGGGCATCTGTCCACCCTCGAAACCGCGCATCTGATTGAATCCGGAAACCGAATGCTGCCCCTTCTGTCCGCGGCCCGCCGTCTTGCCCCGGCCGCTCCCCATACCACGTCCGATTCGCCGGCGGGAGTGCTTCTGTCCGGCGGGAGGCTTCAATTCACTGAGATTCATACGGTCCCCTATTCGACAACTGCGAGCAGATGCGGCACCTTCGCCACCATTCCGCGGAAGGAAGGACTGTCGGGCCGCTCCACCACCTGATTGATCTTCTTCAGCCCGAGCGAACGCACGATCTTTTTGTGCTTTTCGGGCGTGCAGATCGGACTCCGAACCAGCTTGATCTTGATTTTACCTTCAGACATTGCTTAGTTTCCTGATGAGCCTGTTCGATGAGTATCCAGTTTTTCGACGGCCACGCCGCGGAGGTCCGCCATCGCGGTCCGGTCGCGCAGTTGCTCAAGGCCCTCAATCGTAGCCTTTACCACGTTGTGCGGATTGCGGGAACCGATCGATTTCGTCAGGACGTTCGGAATGCCCACCGCTTGAATCACGGCGCGCACCGGTCCACCCGCGATCACGCCGGTTCCTTCGGGCGCCGGCTTCAGCAGCACGAGTCCGCTGCCGAACCGTCCGACAACCTGGTGCGAGATGGTGGTCTCAAGGACGTTGATCTTGCGCAGGTTCTTCTTGGCCGCTTCTATGCCCTTCTTGATGGCGGAGGGAACTTCCTTGGCCTTGCCCGTTCCGAATCCGACGACCTTCGCCCCCGCGTCGCCGACAACCACCAGAGCGGAAAAGCTCAGGTTCTTGCCTCCCTTGACCACCTTTGTTACACGGTTGATCGATACCACCTGCTCTTTGAGGTTGAACAATTGCGGATCGACCTTCTTCACTGCCCGCATGGTTCCCATCAAAACTCCAATCCCGCTTCGCGTGCCGCGTCAGCCAGCGCTTTCACGCGGCCGTGATAGATATAACCGCCACGGTCGAACACCACTTTGGTGACGCCCTTTTCCCTGGCCCGTTCCGCCAACAGCTTGCCTACCTCTTTGGCGCCGCTCACGTTGCCGCCATTTCCCGCAGCGCTCTTTTCGGCCGAGGAGGCGGCGGTTAAAGTCCGCCCTTCGCGGTCGTCGATCACCTGCGCATAGATGTGCTTCAGACTGCGGAATACGACCAGCCTCGGCCGCTCGGGTGTCCCGCGAATCCCCTTGCGGATGCGCCGGTGAATCCGGATACGGACGTCGTTCTTCGATACCTTGCGAATCATTCCTCGATTGCCTCCGGACTACGCATAACGGCCTACTTACCCCCGGCCCCGGTCTTGCCGACCTTCTTTCGCAGAACCTCACCGGTATACCGGATACCTTTGTTCTTGTACGGCTCCGGCGGGCGCAGCGCCCGGATGTCGGATGCCACCTGTCCGAGCAACTGCTTGTCTATTCCGCTCAGCGTGAGGTGCGTCTGCTTGTCCACCTTCAGGTCCACCCCATCGGGCAGAAGAAACTCGATCGGATGAGAATACCCGAGGGCGAACGTTGCGATCTTCCCCTTGACATCGCAGCGGTATCCGATGCCCACAATATCGAGCTCTTTCGTGAATCCGCCCGATACGCCCTGTATGGCATTCGCCGCCAGGGCGCGCGTCAACCCGTGCACAGCGGCGTATTCGTCGCCGTCCCGGGTAATCTCCACGTTTCCGCCGTTCTGGCGGATAGCCACTCCCGGCGGAAGCGGGACACTCAGTTTTCCCTTGGGACCTTCCACCTGCAATGCGCCCGCGGCGGTGACCTTCACGCCTTTGGGCAACGGAATCGGCTTTTTTCCAACTCGTGACATGCTTCCCTCTCCAGTCAACCGGTATTCGAAGTTGACCGCTCTCACCGCACGCAGCCGGCTCGCGCCGCCGCGCCGGCCGCTCAATGGCCCGATGGCACTTCACGCTCGCAAAGAGCGGCTACCATATCTGGCACAAAATCTCTCCACCCACGCCTTCTTTCCGGGCCGCGGAACCGGTCATGACACCCCGTGGCGTAGTCAGGATGTTAATACCCATGCCGCCCAAAACCCGCGGGATCTCCTTACTTCCGGCATACACGCGGCAGCCCGGACGGGACACGCGCTCCAGGTGCGACATCACCGGAACGTTGCCCGGCGTGTACTTCAGATAAACCCGGATGACGCCCCGTGTGCCTTCTTCAGCCAGCTTGTAGTTGAGAATATAGCCCTCTTCTTTCAGAATTCGGGCGATCTCCACCTTAAGCTTCGAACCGGGCACATCCACTTTCGGATGCCGCGCGATTTGCGCATTGCGGATCCGCGTCAACATATCGGCGATCGGATCAGATACCATTCCGTCTTAACCCTCCGACACCTACCAGCTAGCCTTGATGACACCGGGGATTTCTCCGGCCAGCGCCAACTCCCGGAAACAGATCCGGCAGAGATTGAACTTGCGGAGATACCCGCGGGGCCGCCCACACCGGCGGCAGCGGTTCCGGTGCCGGCAGCGGAGCTTTTTTGTTCTTACCTGCTTGGCCTTTTCAAGCCTCAGGTCCCTAGCGATTTTGGCCGTTGTTGCCATCCACGATCCCTTCAATTTCCTCTATTGACGAAAAGGCATGCCAAGCTGCCGCAGCAGAGCCAGCCCTTCGGCGTCCGTCCTGGCCGTCGTCGTTATGCAAATATTCATTCCCTTGATTTTCTCGACCTTGTTGTAGTCGATCTCGGGAAAGATCAACTGGTCCCTGATGCCCAGCGTGTAATTGCCGCGCCCGTCGAACGATTTCGTCGACACACCCCGGAAGTCGCGGACTCGCGGCAGGGAAACATTCACCAGCCGGTCGAAAAACTCGTACATGCGGTCGCCGCGCAGCGTCACCATGCAACCCACCGACATGCCCTCGCGCAGTTTGAAAGCCGCGATAGATTTACTCGCCTTCGTCACAACCGGTTTCTGGCCGGCGATCTGCGCCAGCTCGGATACCGCCGGATCCATCAGCTTCGGGTTCTGGGTAGCTTCTCCCAAGCCGATGTTCAAGGAGATCTTCTCCAGCTTCGGAACGGCCATCACGTTCTTATAGCCGAATTCCTTGATCAGCCCTGGAATCACGTTCTTCGTGTAATGCTCTTTCAACCTCGCGCCCATAGCACTATTCGTCCATTTCCTTCATCCCGCGCTCTCGCGCGCGCCCGCGGCTCCGAAGCCGGTACGGAGCCGCGACGCGTGAGCAAACGGTCACTAGCTTTTCTTATCCAAAACCTCGCCGGTCTTCCTGGCGATGCGCACGCGCCGCTGGCCCGCGCCGGTCCCTTCCACGCGGTAGCCGACGCGCGTCGTCACACCACCGGAAGTCATCACCATCAGGTTGGAAAGGTGGATAGCACTTTCCCGCTCGGCGATGCCGCCCTTGATCTGCTTGGAGGGGTTCGGGCGGGTATGACGCTTGATCAGCATCACACCTTCCACCAGCGCCCTTCCTTTTTCGCGGTCGATGCTCAATACACGTCCCGTCTTGCCCTTATCGCGCCCGGTGATGACTTTGACGATGTCATCCTTTTTGATCTTTGACTTGATCCAGGGCTTCGGAACGCCCTGGTGCCGCGCGGGCGTCGCTTTCTGCTGCCGCGCCATCAGATCACCTCCGGCGCGAGCGAGACGATCTTCATGAATCGTTTGTCGCGCAGTTCGCGAGCCACCGGGCCGAACACACGCGTGCCGATTGGCTCACCCGTTTCGTTAATCAACACCGCGGCATTTGAATCGAACCGGATATAAGTGCCGTCCTTGCGCCGTGTCTCTTTCCGCATCCGCACGATCACGCACCGGACGACCTTGCCTTTCTTGATATTGGAGTCCGGCGCGGCTTCCTTGACGGAAGCGGTAACGATGTCACCCAATCCGGCCCTCAGCCCGAGGTCGCCGCCCCGCGGCAGAATACAGGAGAGCCGTTTGGCTCCGCTGTTATCCGCCACGTCGAGAATGGTTCGCATTCCGATCATAGGGATGTCTCCTTCTCTTCCTCTTCGAGAGTGCCCACCTGTGCTGCGCGCCGCACCACTTCTGCAAGGTTCCAGCGCTTCAGCTTGCTCAACGGCCGCGATTCGATGATACGCACGATATCGCCCGGCCTGGCGGTCTGCTCTTCGTCATGCGCGTAGAACTTTTTGCGCCTGGTCACAATCCGCTTGTACAGCGGGTGCGGGACCCGCCGGGTCACCTCCACCACGATGGTCTTCTGCATCTTGGTGGAAACCACCTGGCCGGTTTTTTCGTTCCGGATTCCGGTGACGGGTGCTTCCCCCATGGTTATCTCGCCCCCTTCCGGCGCCGGTCCTCACCCTGTCCGGCCAGCTCGCGCTCATGCAGAATGGTCAACATCCGCGCGCGGTCTTTCCGGATCTGCCGCAGCTTCTTCAGTCCGTCCGCCTGGCCCATCCCGATCTGGAACTTCAGCCGGAAAAGCTGATCTTCCATCTCTCTCAGCTTTATGTTCAATTCTTTGCTGTCAAGTTCCCGAACCTTTTCCGCTCTCATCTGCTACTCCAGTCCCTCGCGGGCGACCACCTTGCACGGCAGCGGGAGTTTCTGCGCCGCCAGCCGCATCGCTTCCTCGGCCACATTGCGAGGAACACCTTCCATCTCAAAGAGCACTTTGCCCGGCCGCACCACCGCTACCCACTGCTCCGGCGCGCCCTTGCCTTTACCCATCCTGGTCTCGGCCGGCTTCTTGGTAATGGGCTTATCCGGAAACAGGCGGATCCACACCTTGCCGCCGCGCTTGATGAAGCGGGTCATCGCGATACGCGCCGCTTCGATCTGGCGGTCGGTAATCCAGCCGCATTCCATCACCTTTAACCCGAAATCGCCGAAGGAAAGATCGGAGCCGCGCCAAGCCTTACCACGCATGCGGCCGCGCTGCTGCTTCCTGTGCTTCACCTTCTTGGGCATCAACATGGCGATATCTCCCTTTTACGCTCCCACTACTGCTGCTCTCCCGGCTCGGGACTCTCGTCCGGTTTCACGGACTCGGGCTCCGCCGCCGGTTCCGGCTCCTGCTTCAATTCCTGTTTCCACGCGGGCAGCGGCGGCGCCAGCGGCGGAAGAATGGGTGCGGCGCTGCGCGCCGGCTGCGGCAATTCACCCGGAGCCGGTTGCTCCACCGGTCCCGCCTGTGCCGCCGGAGCCTGGGAAGGCAACGGCGCCGGTCCCCTTCGTTCGCCCCGGTCACGATGATCCCGGTCGCCGTGTCCGCGTTCCCGGCGATCACGCTGCGGGCGCCGCGGCTCGGGTTCCGGTGTGAACGTTCCCCGCTTGCCGTCCAGAATTTCACCCTTGTAGACCCAGGTCTTGATTCCGATGACGCCATAGGTGGTGTACGCCTGCGCAAATCCGAAATCGATATCGGCGCGAAGCGTGTGCAGCGGCAACTGGCCTTGCAGGTACCACTCGCTCCGGGCGATTTCCGCTCCGTTCAACCGGCCGGATACCCGGACCTTGATCCCTT
>CAADGY010000440.1 GCA_900696665.1 uncultured Acidobacteriota bacterium | reverse complement strand
GGTGGAGGTGGACAGCGCGCTCCGGACGCCGTTGTCGATATCGGCCTGTGTAATGAGTTGCGAAACAGCGGCGGGGAGAAGAACGCGCGCCAGAACGATCCACCCGGATTCGGGACATTCCGGACATAGGCGAGCCGTCCGTTCGCAAATTCCCTGCGGAGCGCGCCCCTTGGGGGGTGTCCAAAGAGCGGCGAGTTCGAAGCCATCGGCCAAGCGCGATGCGGCGTATTCCGGATGATCGCAGATGCACGGCGTGGCGGGAAGGGCTGCCAGACGCCGCGGCCGTTCGCGGTAACGAATGGCCAGGAAGGCCGGGCGCAGCTCCGGCCTCCCTTCGGGCGGCTTGGCCCACAGGAAATCCTTCACATTCACCAATGTGCGCTCCCGCACTTCAATCTCGTCGCCATACGGCCCGATGGCGAATCCAGGACACACATACAGTGCCCATGGCCGTGCGGGGTCCGCAGCCGCAACCACCCAGAGCCCACACACAATGCCCCATTCGTGCAGCAAGCGATTATGCCACCGTGCGCGTTCCAGCCGGTAGGTCTGTTCCAACTGGAGGTCGGTCGCCCGGAGATACCGGCCCGCACGAAAATCCGCGCGAGCGGGAGTACGCAATTGCCGGTTCGGTTGTACATTACCGTTCGCCACCGCATCACCTCGATTGCGTTACGAAACAAAAGCAACCGTCACCTGCGGATTTTCAACGGTGATGGGCGTAGCGCTGGTAACGGACACGAATGCCGTGACCTCCTGGGGGACGTTGGGGGTTCCACGAGGAATGATCACGGCCATTCTGTTGATCTCGAAGGACTGGTCTCCGCCCGTAGCGGGCATCGTGAATTTTGCGTTCGGGAAAGCATAGTTGTTCTGGCCGATTTGCGCGTTCATGCCCTCCCCGGTGACCCGGTTCAGCAGTACAGCAGGGCCGGCACTGGTGGCCACATTGACGTTCAGGAACACCATGAGATTCGCTTCTACCTCCTGTCCCGGTATTCCTCCCGAGAACACCAGCGCCAGGCGGGCAAGAGAACCCGGCTCGTTGTTGGAGGTCACGTTGGGGATGTCACCCGCGGTTGCAACCCTCACGCGCAGTGGCCTGCCGGGCGTGGGTGTTGGTGTGGGTGTGGGCGTCGTCGAAGGAGCTTCAATGGTGAACTGGCTTACGAAGTTGCCTCCTGGCAATCCGTCATCATTGCCATCCAGAGCAAGGTTGTCGGCATCTTCAATCGGGTTCGGGCCGCTGCCTGCCACGTTCACCTGGTAGATTCCGTTTTGAGTGAACGGAGCCGCGGGCGTGAATCGGGCGACGCGGTTCCCGTCGTCGTACGTCACTTGTCCAGACACAAACACCGCCGGTTGATTGGGCAGGAAACGCAGCACCTGCACCGTATCGGTATTCACGGTCTGCGCCTGGAGGTTCTTGCTGAACGTGATCACCACCGCGGCGGGCACTGCGGCTCCACTGGTGAATCGCGAGTTCGGCGGTGGGTTGATGCTGGTGACGCGGGCTGGCCGCCGCTCCTGCGGTCCGCAGCAGCAGCGAATCACCTGGTCCTGAATGGCGGCGGTACTAAACACCTGGCGGCGGATGAAGTTGTCGATCTGGTCTGCCGAAATCGTAGTAGATGAATCCGCGGGCAGCCGTACCTGCGCCAGCACAACCCATGGATCTGTCGGGCAGGGAGGGCATTGCGCCAGCGCGCGGCCCCGAAGCAGATCGCATAACGAAGGTCCGGGCGGCATTGTGTGCGAAGGAGGCAGCTCCGTCAGGCATTCCAGGACAAAGCTGTCGCGGATGCGCGACGTTTCGCAGGAGATGTCTTCGCAGCCGCAGCCGCCGGGCAGCACACGAACCGGCCGCGAGAGGCACTCTTCGTAGCGCAGCGCAACGTACAACGTGGCTCCCGTTCGGGATACATTCCCGCGCAGAATGAATCCAGGGGCGCACGGGTCGGTTTCCGCGCCGGGACCGCATTCCGCCAGGTCCAGCAGCACGGCATCGCGAACATATATTTCATCGCCGTAAGGACCGAGAGCATAGCCGGAGGCAATCTGCACCTGCCACGGCCTGCCTTCGGCGGGCGCGGGTGCAACCTCCAGGCCGCACACTGTGCCCCATCCGTGCAGGAAGCGATTGTGCCGCCGAAGTTTGGTGCGGAAATACTCCTGGTCGGCCACCATATCGTCGGCGCTCAAAAGCTGGCGGGGGAAGTAGCGGACACGCTCCAATCCCGGCATTTTCGTTTGGGAGCAATCCGTGAGAAGTGCAGTTGCCATAATCGTTTTCCTTTCCTGTCTCTATTCGCCGCAGAATTGTTGAACGGGCACCCCCGGGGGTTGATCGCCGTCTTCAGACGACGGAGACGCGGCGAGCACACCATCACCCAGCGGCTTCCCGGTGGCCGCGCCACGCGGACCCGCGGCAACAATCGAATCGATACCAACGCGCGCCTGTATTCCCACGCGCATTTGCGGCCCGATCACACAAAGTTCGTATTGGGTATGCGCGGGTTTTTCGCGATCGATCACGGTCCGTACCGTTTCGAGCAGTCCAGGACGCGTCAGTTCGCCGCAATAGACTCGTACGCAGAAGCGGTGCGCCACATCTTCGAACAGCGCGGCGCCGAACTCGGCGCCCGTCGTGAGGTGCGATTGATCCAGCGTTGCCGAGGCATCGAGCACGGCGCCCTGTAACGGCCCTGGCGCAAGCATAGTGGAGAATCCGAGCACGCCCGCCTGTCCCAATGACCAGATGTGCGTCTGCTGCGCTGCTTCTTCGATGTGCGCGTTCACGCCCGCGTAGATTCTGAGATACCGCCGCAGACCTTCCAACGTCCCGCGAAGTCCGTACAGTTGAAACGCTTGCGCGAGGTACTCACGGGCTTGCGCATCCGTCCAGTGCTCGTCGAGTACGAAAGTGAGCCAGCCGGAAAGCCACGTCAACCACGAAGGCGGGTCGCCATGCGGCGACGCATAAGCATCGAACAGCAGAGGCAGATCGCGGATGCGATCCTCGATGCCGCCGAATACTGATTGCCCGATCGAGAGAAACCGTTCGAGGAAATCACGCGCGGCGGCGTCCTCCCGATAGATAGGCGGCAGAAAACGCGCGTACGTATCGCGGCCATGAAAGATGCGGATCTGCTCGATCTGCGGTGACGCGCTGCCGTCCCCACGAAGCACACCACCGAGAAAGAATTTCTGTCCCGGTGGAACCTTAGCATGAAAATCGAGCGCATCGCTGGGAGCGGCACTCCAACCTGGATCGCTGAACGGGGACTCGCTGGCCGGGTTCCAGGGTGCGGGCGGTCCGGAGGACGAAAACGTGAAGAAGCGCACATGGACCGGCGCGTCGGGCGACCCCGCCGGCTCTCCGAGAAGCGCTTCGACTCGGAACCACGACACCGGCCGGTCGGATACCTGGAAGGGACCGGAGAGAAACGCTCCGCCGGTTTCAAATCCACCCCCGGCGGGCCTCAGGCGCAAAAAGCCTCCAGCGTTTTCGAGTGCCGGTGTCAGTTGCACACCGGGCCACTCATTCCCGAGATTGACGTAGAGGTAGCCCGCTTCGTCGGTCACTTCTCAGCCCTCCACTCCCATCCAGACGACGTACCACTGGAGTGTTTCCACAATCGTTTCGATTGCCGCGGGAGTGCTCCCGCCACCACCCGCGGGGCTGCCGGGAAACACAACGTATGCCTCACAAACAAATTGATCCGGCGCGGGGTCCTTCACAACGGGCAGTACATTCACCACAAGAGCCAACGCCGCTGTACTCACAGAACGGCTGCCGACGACATGCGCGAAGTACTGCGGCGTGGATTGAAAACGGGCGCCGCTGGTGCTGACCGTTGCCGAAACCCCTACCACGCTTCCACCCGCAACGATGGCCGACCATTGTGTGCTGCCGGGCGGAGTCTGTCCGGCGGCGATGTAGGGTTGCTGGCTGGGCCGGGCCGAGCGGCGTACCGCCAGGAAAAGATCCGCGGCAAGCTGGCAGTTCAGGATGCCGGCCTGCGCCAGGATGATGTCCAACCCTTCCGTGATCTTGTCCGGCTGACGCCAGGCGAGCACCGGTTCTTCCGTCAACCGCACTGTGCCGCCGGGCACACAGACACCAGGACGTTTTTCAGCAACGTTCTGGCTGGTGTCGTCTTTATACGACGCCGTCAGGTAGTACACGGCCGGCGATAATTCATTTTCGGGAGAGAGCACGCCGGCGACAGCGGGAATTGTCATCGTGGCGGGTTCGGTGAGAATGATCTCGCGGCCCATGCAATCGATGGCGTAACCGGGTTCAATGGTGACGGAGCTGGCGCCGCGCGCGCCCGTGACCCCGAATCCCGTCCCGATTCCCCAGCCATGCAGGCTCCGGTTGTGCAGCCATCGCAACTCGCGATTCGCCTTTTGCAGGGCCGTCATGTCCTCAGCGGTGAGGCGCTGGCCGCGGAAGAAGCGTATGCGCTGGAGCGAAGGAATATCGGTGCGAGCACTCATGAAAAACCTCCGTGCGAAACAGCGATGGAGCCTGGAACAGCAAAAATGAACGGCGATAAAAACAGGCCGGCCAAATTGAAAAGCAACTGCAAGTTCAGCAGTGGCTCGCACCCGCGCACGGGCTCCAACCCGATCCAGGTGACGGTGGCGACCGGTATGCCGGCTCCGGCCGGGCTGAGTCCGGTGCACAACGAGAAGCCCACCGGGGAAGGTGCCTCCACAAAAGCAGTAGCGGTCAGCGCCGCGGCCATCGCCGCGGTCAACCTCGGATCTTCCTCCAGCGTCAGCTTGGCGAAGTAGTACGGGGTGCGCGTGAAGCCCGCATCCGCAGTATTGACATCGAACTTGCGAAGCAATCCATCCGCTCTGGAAACGATTTCGTCCGAACCGAAACCGATGTGCGGGCGGATGGACCGTGCTGCATGCTTCCGCACGGCGCGTTCAGGAGCGGACACCAGGGCTCCATTTTGAACACGCACCAGCACCAGGGGCACGTCGGGGCCGGGGTCCACCTGTTCCACCGTGCGCCAAGTGAATACCGGGCGTTCCTTACGCGGGTCGAGCCCGTCTGCGAGACAGACGCCGCCAGTCCCGGGGCGCGTGCGGAACGCCGCGTCCTCCTGATAGTTGATCACTAACACCAGCGCGGCTTCCGTCTGCGTCACCGGAACGGGAATCTCCAGGCTCTCAGCCAGCAGCAGTTCGTGTCCGGAACTGTCGATGGCGTAGCCGGGACCGGCTCGCAAGGACGCGCTTCCCACCGGCGCCTGTACGTCGAAGCCGAGCGCGATGCCCCAGGTCTGGTGCAAGTACGAAGTGTGGAGCCCGCGCAGGCGCTGGTCGCGCTCGATATCATCCTGCAAGTCGCGCGAGGCGAGCAGTTGGCCTTCACGGTAGGTGATGCGGTCGAACGGTATCTCCAGATCTCGCGGCGTTTGGTTCATAAGATCTCGATGGTGTGCTGGCCGGAACGCACCAGTGTTAATGCACAGATGTTGATGTCACCGCAGGAGCCCTGATTTTCTCCGGCGGTTATGGACAGCGAAACGACGTGATCCATACCCGCGACCTCATCCATGAGCTGGAGAATTTCGCTTCGATATACGTTCCGGCCGAAGGGCCACCCGAGGCGCCCAGGACCACCTTGTAGAGGGTGTAGAAATCCGTCGAGCGCCTCCAGGATTCGCACTCTCACCCTTTCGGCGCTGGCATTCGCCCGGATGCGAACCTGCGCCGACACGTTTACCGTCAGATATTCGGGGCCGGTAACTTTCAGAACGGTACACAGCATTCGCCGCGGCTCCAGATAAGCTCGAACCGCTTCCAGCAACCCCTTGGAAGGCATGGGCGCTTCCACGGGCAATTCTGGAACAACGATCACGGTCACAACGCCCGGCGCCGTCAGACACGGATAATCCGGATGGGTTGCAGCCCATGCCCGCGCCCGTGCGATGCGAGTACCCGGCACCGACAGGGCAATGCGCTCCAGGTCGAGTAGATTGACGCCCCGCGATGGAGGCTGAAGCGCACGTACGGCCACGCGGCCGGCCTGGTCAAGGGTCGTGCTGCGGGCTTCGGCGGCAAGGTCGAGGATGCGCTGATGTGCGTGCAGCGTTTCAACCGCCCTGCCCGCCGTTCGATTCAACGTTTCGGCGGCAAGCCCGCCGCTGGTACCCGCGCGGTTAGTGGTGATCTGGTTCAGTTGGTCAAGAGCGGCCCCAGGTAGCGCGTTCAGCAATACGGCGTTCACGGGCGAGCGCCGAAGCGAAGTAATGGTGCCCGGGCCCAGGTTCCCTTGATGGGCATTGGTAGAACGATACACCGCGAAAATGAGCGTGCCGGCTTCCGGGACGCGTCCGCGCTCTCCGGATCCAAACATCAGCGCTCCCGATGTGGCGTCGATCGTGTAATGGAAATCGATCCGCGTGGACGAATCGAAATCCGCGCGCCGCGTCCATTCCTGCCACATTCCACCGGCCAACGTGTAGAGCCGCAGCGTTCGCGAATCCACGGGCGCGTTGCGCAGTACGAAAGTCTGATCCGGCCGCCCCGTACCCCGACCGGCCATTTCCGCTTCGACCGTCAACTCACCCGCCATGCCTCCGGACGGCGCCCTGTAACTCCACACACGCAATTCGGGTCCCGTAGCTACGCCGGAAGCGAGCGTTTGGATGATCTTCCGCTCGTCCACTCCGAGCGTCAGACGGGTTAGCGTGCCTGGAACCGGAGCCGTTCCCGTTGGGGTGGCCGCCGCATCGATAACGAACGTTTCGGTAACAGGGACGGCCTGTTCGACCAGCGCCGTATTCGGCGCGACATCGAGCAGCACCGGCGCCGCGTCCCACTGCCCGGCGGCGTCCAGGCGCGCGCGCACATAGAACAGCGGCGCGGCGACAGACGCCAATGCGGTTCGTTCCGCCGATGCGGGTAAAGTAATCTCGACAATGCCGTCGAGCGTCATGGAGCGGCTGTCGTCTTGCGGTGTGAGTTCCGTCCAGCCGCCGCCGGCGAACACTTCCCAAACGACGCGCGCCGAATGATGGGCAGGCAAGGCATCCGGCGGTTCCGGAGTCGTCTTTCCGCAGGTGAAACGCGGCTGTACCGGACGGCACAACAGTTGATGAGCAATCGATTCTTCAATCAGCCGCAGACGTTCAGCGAGATCATTGCCCGGTCCGAGGAATCGAAACCCGAGGGCCACCGGCGTGCCCACCGGAATTTCATCGAACCCCAGGTAGAGTGCTGCCTCCGATTGTGGATCGCTGCCGAACGGATAAATTGGCAGCCCGTCGGCGAGATCGCGCGAACGGTCCCAAAGTGTTCCGTCGCCCGCATCCACCAGCAGCGCGCGCAACTCTACAGGAGATACAGTCATGTCACGCAGCGTGCGGAACGGCATCCTGCGCTGATCGGGCGCGGTTCCTTCGAATTCGGTTCCAGCGGGCAGAACGAAACCGGCGCTGCCGCTTGCGGGCGTGAATTGGAGCATGCCGTAGGACGGCACGGGGTCACGCGGCGTAAATCCGATGAGCGCGAGAAACTTTCTCCGGTGCCGCTCGGGAACGCGGTTCAGACGGTAGCACGCCATCTCCGCCAGCCAGGCAAACAGGTCGATCAGCGTAATGCCCGGATCGTGCAGGTTGTGATCGGTCCACGCCGGTGCATGGCGCGGAATGAGTCCGCGGCCCTCTTCCACCAAACCGGCCCAGCGGCGATCGTCGAGATTGGGCAAAGGCAGCGGCATCAGATTCCTCGCACCTCGATGCGGATGGGACCGGCCACCACCATGCGGTCCGGCGCCACCTCGACGCTATCGCCGGCAGGGATGTCATCGAGGCGCAGTTGCAGTTGCTCGACGTGATCGACGCCGGGTATGTTCTCCAAAATGGCGGCCACGTCGGACTGGTATACGCCGCGTCCGAACGGCCATCCGCGGCCTTCAGGACCGCCCGTGAGTGGATGCAGAAAACGCGCCAGCGCGGCAACGGCGCCCTGCTGCGCCCTTCCGGCATCACTCAAATCGCGCGGGATGAGAAGCGCCGAAATCCCTATGGCGAGATACTTCGGACCGATGACGGAGATGTGTTCGGCGGGAAGCGTCGCCGGCGCGCGCGCGGCAATATAGGCGTGCACCTGCTGGCGGAGTTCGTAGGAGGGCTGCGGCTGCGCGTCGGCGCTGTGCGGAACAATGGCCAGTGTCACCCATCCTGGCGCGGGCCGCCCGTTTGCGTGGGTTGCCGGCAACAGGCGGGCGGCGGCGACAGCGGGAGAAGCTTCTTTCGCCAGCGCTTCATAATCGGCCGCCGACAGGCTGCGTTCGCGATGGTGCAGCACATTGGGCCCGCGTACGGCGGCGGCTTCGGGCACCTCGCCGTCCGCACCCCCTTCGGCGCTTCGCGGATTCGATACGCCCTGCGCCAGCACGCCGCTCATGATTTGCGATATGGCACCGGCCGGTACATTGCCGAGCGATCCTCCACCGGCGCGATAGAGCTTCGCGCGGATGTTGCCGGTACCGGCGGGAGGAATTTTCGCACTCAGCCCGTCGCCGAAGATCAGGCGCCCACTGGCGCGCTCGACGAGATAGTGCCTGTCGTCGGGGCCGGAGAAATAGAAATGGGGGACACCACGCCACCGTACCCAAACTTCCCGGACTTTCCCGGTGCGCGGGTCGATGACCGTTCGAAGGTCGCCAGCAGTGAAGCCGCGCGACAGCAATTCGTCCTGAAGGATGGGAAACTCGACGTGGGCGCGTGCGCCTTCGAGTTCGCGAACTTCGATCTCTTCCCCGGGAAGAATGGAGGTGCGTGTGAAGAAGAACGTCTGGTTTGGAACGCCGCGGCTGCCCCCGAGCACTTCGCCCGCTACGGTTTCAAGCTGCGAGGCCCATGCCGCATTGAACCAGACACCGCCAACATTGCTCTCAAGAGGTGCGCCGTCTTCTTTGAGGCGTGCCCGCAGCCACGCCCGCGGCGTACCAAATCGCGCGAGCAGTGCAGTTTCCGCCGGCACGGACAGAGCGGGAGCAATCGCCCGCACTAGCCCCGGGCGCGAGAAGCCGCCGGTGCTGTCTTCCACGGTGACTTCGACCCAGGCGGTTCCGTTCCATGCCTCCCACACCAGGGGCGGCGCGGTCTTCGGGTTCTCGACGATGTCGAGAAAAATGCCCACGGTATCGTTCGGAAGCGGCCGGTCAAAGCCGAAGTAAATGGCTGCGGTGGTATCCGCGATGTCGCGAAAGGCAGGGAACGGATTGCCCGGCCATCGAATGTCGTCACTGTGTACCGCCCATTGGAAATCATGGAACGTAAGGCAATGATCCGGCCGGTGCCAGGGCGAGCGATAGGTGTAAGTGATTCGCAAGTTCTGAAGTGCGGGCGGAATCGTCGTCACCAGTTTGAGCGTATTTGTCGTGCCGGAAGACGAGTCCGTAAACTTCACCTTCTGCTCGGCGGCAAAGGTCTTCGCGACGATTCCGATACGCACCCAGTAACCTTCCTGCTCATTCACCTTGCCTTTTGCGATGTCGGCTGGAACTGTGAACTGGAAGGACGTTCCGCTCTTGGCGAATGCCAGAAGCGTGCTCGTGGAGATGTTGAGGCTCTGCCAGGATCTGCCGTTCCAGTACTCCATGGCGAGCATGGGATTTTGCGTGATGGTGTAGTTGGATTCCAGCGGCGTGGCCGAGTCGTCCGCAGCCAGCGTGACCCGTGCTCCGGGTTTGGCGAATGCCGCTTCGGAGTTCAGATAGAGCGCGGATCCGGGCTTCGGCTGCTGATCGAAAGGATAAAAAGCTTTGCCGAGATCCAGTTTTGAAGCGTCGGCAAAGGCCGCCTCCGGCGCGAACGCGCTCATCTCTTCGGCGAGAATCACGGATCGCACGCGGACGCGATCCACCATGGGCCAAGCGCGTCCGGGCTCGGTTGGCAGCGGCCCGGTAGCGCGCCCTCGTATCCAGTGCGCTTCGATCCCGTTCACTTTGGTTTTTTTCGATTCGCCGCACTCGGCTTTGAGCGAGACGATGCCACTGCGCGTGAATCCGTCGGTGCCGTCGCGTCCGGCGTCCGGATTCGTGGGATCGAACTCGCGGAACGGCCGCCATACGTTGCCGTCCCAGAATTCCCAGCCAATCGTGATGGGTTTGTTGCCGGGCGCCGATAATTCGAATTCAACTTCGAGAGTCGCCCTACCTGAAAAGGCGAAGAGGGTGTCGTGTGCGAGATAGAACTCGTGCGGAACCGGCTTCGGGGGCTGAAACAACGCGAAGGGTTCCTGGGCTGTTACGGTCTGAGGCGAGTGATCCGCATATTCGTCGCGCGTGGGCCACAACGTGAACAGGTCCGTCAACTTGGCTGCCGCGATGGCCTGCGTTTCTTCGGTTTCGTAAATTAACGGCTCGCTCCGGCCGGGCACCTTCGCGCCCAGGCGCGTGCCCGCGGGGACAATTGCGTCGGCTGCGTTCGGCACAGAGAGAAAGACAACCGGCGCGCGCGCCGGTTTCGCCGGAGTCAGGTTGATGCCGAGCATGTCCAGAAACGCGAGCAGGTTTTTGTCAGGCGCCTGGTTCAGACGGTCGAGCACGATCTGCGCATAGCGCCCGAAGATCTGGAACAGCGCCCAGGCAGGATCGCCGGGTAAGGGTGCCAGTTCGGGCGTCCAGGCGGGGCGTAGCTCGATAAGCTCGCCGACAATGCCGGCGCTGGTGCGCGGATCGAGAACAGGCGTGGACGAGTCCGTCATCGCTTCGCCTCTTCGAGATAGAACGGATACACCAGGTTGGCCAGCGTGTTGGTTGCACGCACACGATACGTGATGTGGATCAACAGTGTCCGGCGAAGCGGGCTGTCCACAGTAACCCGCAACTCCACGACATCGATACGAGGTTCAAAATCGATCAACGCCTCGCGTACGCGTGTTTCAACGCGGTGGACGATGGCAGCGCCGGCGGGCTCGAAAACGAACTGGCGGAGCCCCGCGCCGAAATCGGGGCGCATCACACGTTCTCCCGGATTGGTGCCTAGAATCACGCGGATCGCCTGGCGAATATCCTCCTCGTAAGCGACCGTCGCGAGGTTGCCGTGAACATCCGCTTGCGGCGGGAACGCCAGCCCGGCACCGAGGAACGCTTTGTTAGGATCCAGTTTCTCCGCAGCCACATCAGCCTCCTATGAGTACGGTGGGCAGGCCCATCACGATGGGTGCGCCACATCCCGTCATGTCGCCCATGCGAGCCGCCGGCCGGCCGCCGATGAGGACCGTCGCGCTTCCGGCGGCGATTGGATTCGGCGGATGAGGTCCCGCTGTGGGCGGCATGGCGCAGGCATGCAAGTCGCCCAGAACGGCCGCGGGCAGTCCTCCAATCAGCACGTTCGGCACGCCAGGCCCCGAGATCATTCCAGGGTGTCCGGTCGGATCGGTTACGCGAGCGGCGGGCGGCAAGGCATCCTCCTCAGTTGATCTTCACGAGACCGCCGGTGATGTTCACCGCCGGCGCGGTAATGTTGAGAACACCGGAGGCCGTCAGGTTCAGGTTCGGCGTGCCGGTGATGGTGATGCCGTCGGGCGACATATTAATGGCGTTGCTTCCAGAGACCACCTGCGCGGTGGGTGGCCCGGTCGGCGGTCCAAGGTTAATTACATTCGCGCCGGAAAGAATTTGAATGCCGGTGGGGGCGATCAGAATGGTCTGCCCCGTGGCCATCACCTGAATGGTGATGCTCGGCGGCGCTTCGGTGATCATGATCTGGTTGCCAACCAGCGTTTTGATGAGCCGGATCTGCGGGGCGGGCGAGGGCAGCGGCGGCGGAGACATCGCGTTCCACAAGCTCCCGATAATGTAGGGAACCCGCATGTCGCCGTGCTCAAACGCAACCAGCACCTCGTCGCCGATGTTCGGGATCATGTACGTGCCGTGCAGCGGTCCCGCCATGGGAACGGCGATTCGCGCCCAGGGGCTCAGATCGATACTGTCGCTGAACGGCAATTGGACCTGTACCCTGCCGAGCATCAACGGGTCGAGGATATTGATCACGCGCCCGGTGACTACGCCGTAGTGCTTTTTGTTCAACCTTTCGATGGAACTGTCTATCCGGTCCAATACCGTTTCGATCACGGAATGAACTCCTTTCTTACTTCGAAGCTGGTTCTGTAGCCGCTGCCGTCGATGGTGTGCGTCGCGCTCGACACGCGATAGTTGCCGCTGAAATCGGGCCCCAGACCTTCGATTCCGATCAGGGCGCCCGCGCGAATTCGTGGGTCGCCGATGCAGGAACCGGAGCCGGTAAGGCGGTTGTTCAGCTTGTTGCGAAGCTCGCTGGCAATGATCAGCGCGCTGTTGGTGATGTCCGCCGGGCTGCCAATCGGCTGATCGATCAGCGTGAGCAGCGAGCCGAGCAGGCTCTGGGCCGCCGATGCCGCCGCGCCCGGCACAACCGAGATGACGATGCTTTCGCGGTCGAAATCGTAGCCGATGGCCACGAGAAAATCGAGGGGGATCTCACGCAGCACGAATCGCATCGCAACGCCGGCAACCTGACCGATCGTGCTGACACGCGGCGAAAAGTCGAACAGGTCTTTACCGTAGGTCAGGGTGAGACGCGGCGTGTACTCTTTAAGGAAGCGTGAGAGATAAAGTACGTTTCCATCCACCCAGAAATCCGCATCGTAGGTGGCCGCAATTTCTTCGAGAAGCTCGAAATCGCTTTGCCCGCGCTGCCTGCGGCTCGCGCCTCCAAACACGTAATTGACAACCGCCAGCGCCGTCGATCCAGCGGCAATCGCCGGGTCGATGGCGGGAATCAGCAGATTCTCGGCGCTCATGATGGAGGCGATGATGGCATCGGGCAAAAAGCCAAAACCTCGTGAATACTTTCCGCGCTGGAGCCGGTTCAGATAATCGTGCGCTACCAGTTGCATGGTGGGCATGCCGCCGCTGGGGAACGTCACACTCACACCAGTGATGTCACCCTCGAACATGTTTTCGAGTTGTCCGGCCGCGTATCCGATGGCCAGCGTCAGCTTGTTGTCGAGGTCAAACGTGCCCTCCGGCGCGGCTTGACCCAGCTTCACGGGTCCCAGAGAAATCGCGCTCGGAAACGGCCGGAACCCGAGCCCCCGGATGTGATTCTGAAGCAGACGCAGGTTGGGATTCGCAATTCCGAGTTCGACGCGGTCCGCCGCCTGCCTTCCATCCTCATACCGAACGCTGGTAACGGCGGAACGCACCTGCGCGGGCATATCCTGCCCGTTGATCTGAATCCGGAACTCCGGTGCGTAGGTGGCGTACTCCGGCATTATTCGAGCACCTCTCCGCTTTCGGGATCAATGAACGGAAGCGGCGGCACCATCAAGGACTGCCCTGTAATGAGCTCGCGCGGATCCTCGATACCGTTGACGACAGCGATCGGCCGCCACAACAGCGGGTTGTCATACAGGCTTGCCGCGATGCCGCTGAGTGTTTCGCCCTGCTTTACGATGTGCAGCTTCACAAAGTCGGCGGTCTGCCGGTTGATCTCCTTGGCTTCGCGATCGGCATCGATGAATTCATTGAAGGTGACGTTGATACGAACTCGCGCGGGCCTTCCATCCGGGAAAAACAGGATGAATTTCTGGTTGGCGCGCGCCAGCACGCAACGGAAGTCGAGCGAACCCCAGGAAACACGAACTACCGGCGGCGCGTGAAGATCCCGATTGATGTTCAACAGGTCAAGCACTTTCCTGGCTTCGTCCCGTACGTCAGTGTGCTTCTCGTAGGTGTCGAACAGCAGCTCCATTTCGAGCGTGCGCAGGTTTCCGTGCACAAACTGAAGCAGCGGTCCGCTCAGCCCGGGAACATTCTGCGAAGCGAAATTGTTGTCCTTGTTGATGGTGTACTCCTCGGGATTGAACATCACCTCGAACTGCTCTCCGGTCGCTTCCACCAGAATTTTCGCTTTCGCCAGCGGCATGGGCTAGGACCTCCCCGTTCGCTCTCGCCAGGCGAGGATGCGATGATCGAGCTGGCGTAAAACATGGTCCGTGATCTGCTCCACGTTGATTTGTACGGGAGCGGCCGGTGGGCGAAAGCGGGT
>CAADGY010000439.1 GCA_900696665.1 uncultured Acidobacteriota bacterium | reverse complement strand
GCTCGCAGTCCGGTTTGAGGCTGCCCAGCTTGATCCAGAGAAAATCGTCTTCGCGCAAGGTGAAGGCCAGGTGCTCGGGCGTCCAATCCAGCAAAACGAGCAATTGCTCGTAAGGCAGCAAATGCCAGTTGCGTTTGATGACGGTGATGTAGGAACGCGCCTGTTGATCGCGGGTAATGCGCGGAGGATGGCCCAGACCCATCGCCCGCCCCAGACGCAGGATGTCGGTCCGCTTCGCGCCAACCACGCGCGCCATTCGCTCCGTGGTCACCAGCGGCCAGTTGCGCCAGACGAAGGCGTGCAAGCGGCTGGGGAAGTGCGGGAACGCAACCGGTTTTGGAGCGGTGCCTTTGGGCAGGTCAGAAACCCGAAGGGTCGAGAGTATGGGAGTCACTGCCGCGCGAGAAGACCGCGGCGCAACTCCGCACATCAGCGCGCCGGTTGCCACCGCTCCGCTCGCCAGGAATCTGCGGCGCGAAAGCACACCGGGCGAACCATGCTGTCTCGATGAGTTCATCATGTGATGGTTGGTTTCGCCGACGCCTCAGGCGGGGCAAAGGTCAGGGCGGCGAGGTTGAAGCAGAGCGGCTGGATGAACGGCGGGTCAACGCCCAGCGATTGCCACGTGTTGGGATCATGAAGAAGATTCCTCACAACGGGAATGTGATAGTCCTGAGTGAAAACGATTCCGTCGGGCGACAGTTTCCCGATGATGCCGCTCAGCACCTCGTAGGTGCCCTTGGCCAGGTCGCAGTCAATATACGCAACAGCCACGGTCGCCGGTGCGCCGCGCGCGATGGTTTCCGAAAACCATCCGGGGATCAACTCGCACCTGGCGGCGACACCATACCGGCGCAGGTTCTCGGCCACCTCCTGGCGGGTGCTCGCATACATCCTCGAAAAGTCCATTTCGGCAGACTCATCCACGGCCTCCACACCGGCGAACGAATCGTAGATGATCAACTTGTAACCCAGCACCTCGCACAAGTGGGAGAACTTGCAGGAACTGCCGCCTTTCCAGCAGCCGGCTTCGACGAACAACTCGCCGCCGGGTTTTCGGCTCGCCAGCCAGCGCACGATCTCCGCCATCTCGGCTGGCTGGTGAGCTCTGGCGACGTTCGAGTCCACGCGGAGAAAGCTGCGGATCAGCCGCCATCGCGTTCGCGGTGGAAGGCGGGTGGTGAGAATCCCGGCATAACCCGCCAGACACCACGCCAGATTGAGGAAGCGCCGTACGGGCCGCGGCACGAAGTCGCGGACCTCGGCATATCGCCTGAGGGCATGTGTCGTCAGCGCCATGGCAGCGTTCGCAGACTGCCACGGGAAGGCCTGCCGCCGCGAGTACGAATTCCCGGTCCCGATCACGCGGCCGAGAAATAGTCGAACGATCCACCTGAAGCCGCGCCTCGCCCAGCGTGGGTTCACCGAATTTCCTGATCCCACTTTCGCAACCGAATCCGCGTCGGTTGCGGTGCTTCATGCACTGAAATTGCGACGAGTGGTTGAAGAAAATCAACCCGGTTTCCACTGGTTTGCCGTTTGTAAGAGCATTTCGATTTCGAGACACCGCGAATTGCCGGAAGATTCTCCCTCACCCCGCCCTCTCCCGCTGGGAGAGGGAGAATCATCCGCAGGCATTGGCGAAGGCGGAAAATGGGAACAGCACCGGAGATTCACGAGCAATCAGAGCGCACGATTGCCGTCCCCTCTCCCAGCGGGAGAGGGAAAGGGTGAGGAACAGCACTTTGTCTTGAAAACCGAGCCCGTCATGCTGTGTGTACCGCTGGTTTTGATCACGACTCTCCGCACTTGACCCGTGGAGGAGTTCGCCTCATAAGAAGTTCAGCGGTGCCCCAGGGGTTCTTGGGACAATTGTTCTGATTGTGGGAAATTCAACTTCGATCACATGAAAACGGCTCTTCAATCTGCCTCCACTCGGCCTGCCATGACACGCCGCGAATTCATCCGCTCCACCTCCAAATCGGCGGTGGTGCTCGGGGCGGCCTCCGCGGCTCTCATTTCCCGGCAAAACGTCCTTGGGGCGAATGACAAGATCGGCATCGGCTTCATTGGCTGTGGCGGACGCGGCAGCGGGCACCTGCAACTGATTCACGCGCTGACCACGCAAGACGCGCCGTTGCGCATCGTCGCCGTCTGCGACGCTTACGGACCGCGTTTGCGCAACGCCGCCGAAGGCTATCAGGCCAAGGCCTACAAAGATCACCGGGAGCTTCTGGCCGACAAGGAAGTGGACGTCGTCTGCATCGCCACGCCGGATCGTTTGCACGTTCCGCAGGCGATGGATGCCATCCGGGCGGGCAAGGACGTCTATTGCGAGAAGCCGATGGGCCATTGGAGCCAGTTCGAGTTGAGCAAAAAGTTTTTCGAGGAGACGCGCAAGCTGGGCCGCGTGGTCCAGATCGGCAACCAGGCCAACTCGAGCAGCGCGTGGCTGAAGGTGAAGGAACTGATTCAGCAGGGTGCGATTGGCCGGGTCCAGCACGTCGCCGCCGGCTATTATCGCAACGGCGATTGGGGCGAGCGCATGCCCATACCGGACCGCAACGCCAGGCCCGGTCCGGACCTCGATTGGCAGGCGTTCCTCGGCGACGCGCCGAAAAAGCCCTTCAGCGTCGAACGCTTTTTCAGTTGGCGCAGCTTCCTTGATTACGCGGGCGGACCTTCCACCGATTTGTTCCCGCACGTTCTCACGCCGTTCATCAGCGCGCTGGGCCTGAAATTCCCGTCGCTGGCCGTGGGCACGGGCGGCATTTTCAAATACGACGATTACGGCCGTGAAGTGCCGGACACGTTCAACATGGTCATGGATTATCCCGAGCGCGTCTCCATCAACCTGGTCTGCACCCTGACCAATGCCTACAACAGCGATCCGGTGATCCGCGGCGACGGCGGGACGATCATGCTCGAAGGAACTGATTTCGGCGCCGGCTTCCGCAGCATCAAGCTTCACCCGCTCAAAGGCGAACCGACGGAAATCCCGGGTAGCATTCCCAACAGCACGCTGGAGCACTGGAAGAACTTCCTCGAATGTGTCCGCACTCGCGCCAAACCAGTGAGCGACGTTGAGTTCGGCCTCTACGTCCAAGCGGCCATGTGCATGGCGATGTTGGGATTCCTCAAGAACAAGGTTGCTCGATTCGATCCGGCGAAGAAACGGATATTGCTATAACGCTCAACCGCTGACCCAAGTTTAACCCTTCAACTTCCGCTCCAGAATTTCGCCGACGAGCGCCGGGTTCGCCTTGCCGTTGCTCAGCTTCATCACCTGGCCCTTGAGGAAATTCAGCGCGGCGGCTTTGCCAGACAAGCGTTACGCCCGGCTCAAGGCGTTCTCGCTGACAAACAGATTACGCGCGCGAAACGGGGCCGGACTTTCGTGGAGCAGCACGGCTCTGAGGGCTGAGAGGGCAGAGGCAAACCAAGGGCGGCGCAAAGAACGCCAGGGCGCAAGTGCCCAAGCCGGCAACGGCAAATCATATCGTGACGCCAGCCATTCCGCCGTTGCTGCGAGATAAGCGTCCTCGATCTCACCGTGCCGCGGCACGCGCCCTGCCAGTTGGAGGGGTTCGGTTTGGAGGGCTTCGGCGGCGGGGTTGGCGTAAAAGCCGTCCAGGAAATTGCGCAGACAAAGGTCGAAGGATTCGCCGCGGGCGACGATGTCAGCGACTTCAGCCAGCGTTTTCGGAATCATATCTTTCCTTCCGCAAACAAACCTTCGACAAGATACTGCGCTTTGATGGGAACGCGACTGGCCGGATAATAGGCGGACACCACCTCCATGACGGCTTGCGCGCTCTTCAGGCCGAGATGACGGATCAGGAAAATGACGTCATTAACATCGTCTGCATCGCCTTCCACGGCGCCGATGCGAGAGGCCATGCATTTCATCGCGAGCAAATATTCCGGCGTCGGCATCACCAAGCGAAGGTTCGGAAACTGAGGAAGATTTCCCGCAACTGCTTGATGCCGCGTTGAAGCATAACCTTTCGCTGCGTCGTTGAGCCAATTTGCGGCAAAGCCCTGAGTCTCGCCTACCTGCCGTGCTACCTCGCGGATTACGCGGGTCGGTTCAAAAATGGCGTCCACGTCCTTGGTGGAGAGCCTCGCGGCATACGCCAGGACCATCGCTGCGCCACCGAGAAGACAAAGCTCTCCTTTGACATTTCTGCGCCCCAGTTCATCGGACATCGCTTGAAATGCCGCAAGCATCTCGTCCCGCGTAAGATTGGTTTTTTCAGCGGACATTTGATCACCCTAGTTTCTCAACTTTCGCTCCAGAATTTCGCCGACGAGCGCCGGGTTCGCCTTGCCTTTGCTCAGCTTCATCACCTGGCCCTTGAGGAAATTCAGCGCGGCGGCTTTGCCGGACTTGAAATCGTTC
>CAADGY010000438.1 GCA_900696665.1 uncultured Acidobacteriota bacterium | reverse complement strand
CGACTGTTCCTAGTATATAAAGACAAAACACCCCGGCGAGGCTGAAAACCGCCTCGCCGAAAAATCAATCACTTAGGGTGGGCCAAAATAAAATGCCGAAGTGGGCCAAGGATACTTGCCAAAACCAAAAACTCAAGGCCGCCGGTATTTACGCAGAATATATACTCGGTGAGGCGTATTACAACGATGCCCAAGAGGCGCAAAGTTTATGGAACAACGCAGCGCCATATATGTCAATACGCTACCTCTTGCAGTGGCCTATACAAGGTACGCCCAACTGTATGGTAGATGTCGCACCACCTACAGCGTATAACAATTATCACCTCAATCATTGGTGATTACGGCAGCGTGAAATACAGCGCAATGAAGCAGAACGAAGTGTACTTAGTAGAGCTTAAGTCCTGAGTTAGGGATCTCAGCAGGCAGAATAGTGGGGCGGCTATCCGTCCCACTATTCTCAATTCTTAGTACAAATATTTTGAATTATGAGAGAGTAAGGGCAAGCTATCGAGGCCGAGTATCTTTGCATTCGATACCGGCACAATGGCGACTAACCGCGACCAAACGACCAAACAGCTCGCTGGAAAATTCCCGCGATGCGCGTGGCGCCGAAATTCCAGATTCAGCCTCTCAGTTGATTAGCGTAAGAGATCTGTGCTCAAATTCGTGAATCTTCAGCACTCCGCTATGCCCCTTTACCGCCCTGGACCTAGTCCCTGGGACTAATCGCCTATTGAAGTCAGTTTGTTATGGCTGCCCATCAGAGCTATGCGCGGCAGATCCTGACTCAGGAGGCCGAACTGCTACGTTACGTTTCACATAGAGACGATCTTGATGATACTCCAATACATAATCGTAGAGCGCTGGCTCAACGCTCGGGTTTGCGGCCGCTAACCGCCATCCCAAGTCCACTTCCAGGTCGGGATTGTGGCAGACCAGGCGTGTCAAGAGAATAGCATTGTAATTCCCGGGACCCCAACGGTCATTGACAAACAAAATGCGGTGGCCCTTCCCAATGCTCTCGGCGTCTGGACATGGTCTGAGCCGCTGCAATTCCGCCAGAGTAAGCCTGATCGGCAGGCGTTCTTCATCTGGTGTCAAGATCGGAAAAACGTACGGATCTCCGCTGTGCCAGAAACACAAGCACACAATCGCTACTGCGAATGTTCCAGTCGGCAGCATTCTCTGGAGTGAGGAAGCAGCGGCGTTTGGCATTAGCCAAATCATCTGCCGCCAAATAAAATCACGAGCTAAAATAATTGCACAACTAGCATATAGAGCCCATCCAGCATATGTCAGATATAGAGCGAAGAAATTCCTCGTTGTAATGAAAGAAACGGGAAGTGGAGTCACCAAGATATATCCAAAAGCGAACAGAAGAGCTCTTTTACGAAAGAGTAGTGCTCCAAAACCGAGAAGGCTCCAACTAGCGATGAGTTCGCTGGTAGAGGTGTTACCCTCCTCCTGTAGCAGCAATTCGCCAAGAAAATGAACTTGATTCCTCAAAAACTGCTCGCCGCTCAACCGCTGCTCATAAGCGGGTATGCCATGAAAGGCCGACTGCTCTCCCCTCTTCACAATTGTCGCTCCGGTAGCGAGCACGAGAGCCACACACAAACAAACGATAGCACGGTAAGGCGGCGATTCTCGAAGTTCCCGCCTGTTGTAAACGACTTCATAAAAGATTGTAATTACGGGAAGAGTGACTCCGATTTCTTTCGAGTTAATAGAAGCTACGTAAGATATTAGGTATGCCGCTGCCGCTCGAATTGAAAGGTCGTTCCCGTTGTGGCGTGCCTGCACATAAATAATCAAAGCCGAGACAAAAAACATAACACTTAATACATCATAAATAGTTCCATTATTCGCATATAAATCGACAAGACGGGGATGATAGCTCCAAATGAGAGCGCCAAGCGCGGCCGCTTCTGTGTTCTGCGTCAGACTCCGTATCAAGAGGAATACGAGCCCGATATTCACAATCATCAGGATGAACGTCACAATTCGGAACGCAAATGGGTCGAGGCCGCCAATCGCGTAGATGGTGAGATAATACACGCCTCCTAATGGTCTGTACACAGTTGTAAACCGCAGAATGTTAGCAATGATTCCACGTGCACCGCGCAGTTCCACCAAGGCGCGGTGCAAGTTCATGATGTCATCTGGATGAAAATCGACAAATAGGCCGGCGTAAGTATGAAAAAGAAAATATCCAAGCAGAGAGAGCGCAACTGACACGGCCAACGCAGCATTTGCACCGCTTTGGTGTCGTTCAATATGTGTGCGCCATCGCTGTAGCAACACGGTGCTTCCTATTTTTCAATATTGACAAACCCTTCCGTTGAATGATCCAATCTATCAGATTACCTCACCTTACACGGATCTTGGATTGGCGTCTCCCCTAAAACTCAATTCCCAGATCGACAGCTGATCCGACCATCTCAGTCCTATTTGTGACATCGAATCGTGTAAATAGCCGCGTAAGGTAGCCTTTAACAGTCCGAATTGATACGCCGAGCTGCCTAGCGATATCATGATTGCTCAACCCTTTGTAGACCAAAAATAGCACTTCCGCGTCCCTTTGTGACAGGCATACACCGCTAGTGAGGCCATCCGGCTTCCTTTCGTCTATTGCTCCACCAGTTCCAGCACGACATTCGGTGTCGTATTGATCTTGAGCTAAGGCGATCAATTTAGAGGCAACCTCACGGCCACACACCAGCAGATCCGGCGGTAGCTGGACGAATTCACGCAACATCGTGGACCCTGGGTCGACCCGCGGAAAGATGAATACATCGTGATTTTTAAGAATGGAGATAATAGGAAGAGATTTTTGCAACTGTATACCCCACAGTACTACTACCATTTCGATGTCTCTTTTCCTATTAACTCTACTTGTAGCCGACATATCTACAGCCAAACGACTTTTAAGCATGCCCTAACGTACCAGAGCTATCGCCTAAACTTCAAGAGAATTATTGGATCTACCACCGTCGCTGTGGAACTACTGCGCCCCTACGTACATAGACGAATTGCATATATGTGAGCCGGTTCCAACTTCCTTTGTTCAATGTTTACAGATCGCTCAACCGCTAAGGATTACAGCCTCAAATATTACAATCTTTGGGGCCGGTCGCGATTACTCTACTTTAGCTCGTCAGTACAAGACAACGCCATATATTATCGAAGTCGCAAACAATGTGAATAGCATTACGATCCGTGATATTTCACTCGATGGACGAAAAACTCTTTGGTCGAACCCGTATCCACCTAGTAGTCCGGATCATCCAACCGCAAGCGCGACAAAAGACCTTAAAATCAGGGCCAACACTTCAGTAACAGTCTCGAACGTGAAGTTTATCAACTCGGGCTGGAATGCGATTGAGTTCGAGGGATCACTAAATGTCTGGGATTCTTTCTTTGATAATGGTATGAACTGTGGAATTGGCGCCTGGGGGGGCATTAGTGGACCACTGGCGTTTAATATTAGTCACAATTAGTTCCGGGATTATATTGGGTCAGCGATCCGTTTGCTGAGTAGTATAACCGGCCGCCCTGGAGAAAGTTTGATTACGTATAACTCTTTCAATCATAATCATCAAGGCGATCCCCACGGACTTTCTGCCGGACAGCCAGTACAAGGGGGAGGACAGATCTATAGTGTATCCTCGTCTTATATCCGTTTAGTTGGTAACTGGATAGATGGCGAGAGATGGCGACCTGGAACATTACCTCAATTGGTCAATTACGGAATAGAAATTGATCCCGAATGCCATCACATTACTTTACAATCTAATACTGCGAGTAATCATGGCAAAACAGGGTATTACATCACATCATCAACTGAAATTACTTTGTCGGGTGAAAGCGCAACTTATAACGGAGAGGATGGACTATTTGTTAGTAATTACCTAGGTACTCTATCACCTACGGTTTCAGTAAAGGGAGGTACTTTGCAGAGCAATACGACGTATGACCTTCGAATCTGGGAAAACGTTTCTAGCAATGCTGTGTGCTTACAGAACGATACAACTGTGGGCACAATTGATTCTCACAGTCCTGGTGCATATTATCGATCTGCGTCCTGTCCAACTTATTGGTAAGCAGAGCATTTAAAGCGGAGTTATTGAGGTCAGCGGGCCGCCTCTATTGGAGGGACCCGCTGCCTTGGCATCCGTGATATATACACAGGCTCACACTTCTTGATTCCTGAGATTACGGCGAGAGCTTGGGTGACACCAGGGCGGAGGCGTATTCCGAGTTCTCGAGGCCGGGAGTCCAACTGACATTGTCGAGATCGTCGCCGTGAAAGTAGCCTTGGTAGGCGCCGCGGTTTGCCACCAGGAACAGCAGCGTCATCAACACGAACAACCCTAGTCCCTGGAGTTTTGTCATTTCACGAATCCCGCTTCGGCCATTTGAAGACTCAGCCGCGCGTTGTTGACCGGATCCACCCAGGCTTTGTCCGAGCGGATGCGAACCTCGGCGCGTGTACCGGCGGGAACTATTCCGTCCGGCACCGGCTTATCGAAATAGTAGCTGCCGGGCGAATCGCAACGCATCGATCCGATCTCGCGGCCCTCGACGAAGACGGACGATGTCACGGGGCCTGTGCGCTGAAACGTTGCTTCGGGAATTGTGAAATGCATCACGAACCGCACGCCGGACGCCGCCGGCATTCGCAAGCGCAGCGCGGCGTCATCAGCAGCCCACCGCCACGACTGTTCACGGATGTCATACGAAATCCCGCGAAGGATATGCGTGGACGCTTCAAATGCTCCCATCTTGACGTACGGTCTGAGTTCGCGCTCCGGGATCTCGATCGGTTCGCGGCGCAAGTGCGACGCGTAGGTATTCGGCTGATTCGGACAACCGCACATCAGCAGTAACACAGGTATCCAGAGAGTGCCGGCGGTTCTGCTAAGCGGTCCCACCGCGCACCAGCTTGGCGGTTACAATCGCCTGTCCAACATGCCGCTGCGTGTGCTCCGCCATATGAATGAGTAGTCCCATGACCGTGGTTGGCAGTTGCTTGCGTCCAACGGCGCGCGCTTCAGGAAAACTCGCGGGATCCAGCCCGCGGCAAAGCTGCTCCACGCGGCGCAGAACGGACTCTAAATGCGCGGAAAGTTCGCTCAAACTCGCGCCTGGCTCCATTTCCCCTTTCAGCTCCTGAAGCTGTGCGTCACTGAGCTGACGGCCTTCCAGATACGTAGACAACCTGTCGATACTTCCGGCGATATGGTGTATCTGACCGCCCACGGGCGTGAGGCCCGCCGGCTTCATCCATAACTGTTCCTTGGAGAGGTCTCCAGTCCATTTCTCGAGATCTTCCCGCGCCTGCTGAAACGAATGAAGAACAGCGCCAATGGCGGGATGCACCCCTTCTATCGGCCCACGAAGCCATGGTTCGGGTAATGCTTGGCTCATGAAAACGATGGTAGCAGCTTAACGCGATCGTCTAGGTATAGAAAAATTCTGCCGATGCCGTACAGGCTTGCCGTGGCACAATACGAACCCAGTGCGCGGAGAAACCCTGCGGAAAAATGTGGCGGGCATAGCCGAAGCTGCCAGACCTGATTGACTCGTAAGGCTTCCAGCCTCCATCACCCAGGAAATCGATCTCGATATCGAACTCGGCCGGGCGATCCGTGGCGATGTGGATCATCTTTGATTGGAAACCGGTCATCAGAAAAGGATCGGAGGGGACATCTTTCTCCACCGATGCCTTGCGCCAGGGGCCGCCCCATCCCTGGGGCTTGCCCCAAGACCAGAGATCGTCGGTTTTGCCGAACCAGATACCCGATTGCGGCTGACCCACGATGGGATTATTATCTCCGTTCGGAGTTGTCTGGTTACCTCCAAGCGCGAGCAGCCCGCGGAACGCGCAATAGTCCGGGATGATGCGCAAGTGCTGGCATACCGGCTTCACGCCCCAGATGGCGTTCTCGAAGGGAATGGGTTGCAATTCATAGAACATGCCGTGGATGTCCATCAGGTAATGTTCGGTTTCCACTTCCCGAATACGCATCCATTCGGTTTGCCAGGCGTGCTGGAAAGCGTGGCTGGCTTTGGGGAGACGATAGCGCTGCCAGTTCCCTTTGACCAGGGCCCACAACAGTACTGATGCCTCGTCCCATCCGGTGCAGAACAGAACCTGTCCCAAGTTTTCACGCGCTGCGCAGTCCATGTGAGGCTTGCCGCTGAGCCGTTTCCATATTTTGCCGTCCCACTCGAACAGTCCCGCCTGATCTTCCCCGTACTCGTAGAATCCGTTGTTTGCAACCGCCACTCGTCCCTGTGCCGAACAGCCGCCCTTGAAGTGCGGGCGTTTGGCGAGTTTCATCTCCTTCGCCAGGTCGAACAACAGGCGCGGCTTCAGATCCTTCACATCGAATTCGAAGAACAATCCTTCCATCGTCAATGCGTACACGCGGTTCGCCGGGTCGCTCAAATGGCGAATGGTAGCGGTCAGACGATGTCCGGCGAACTCCGGCATGAAAGTCATATTGCCTTTGGCGTCGATCCGGTAGGGGCCGATGAACATACTGTTCGATTCGCGATGAACAAACCGGTTGGCATGCGTGCCGTTATGCTCATGCACCATTTCGGCTTTCAGGGTTTCGTCGATCCGGAAGAGGCCGAGTCCGGTTCCGGTTCCACGCATATGTGAGTTGTAGGTGACGGCCCAAAGGGAGTCCGCCCACGGCATGAGAGCGCCGACACCGCATTCCGAGCGGGGGCCTTCCGTATTGGCGCGAAAACCGGCATTGGGAAGACCGGACTGCGCCTGGGCAGCCGCCGCGCCGAGTAATGAAAGAATTGCACGTCTTGTAGGATTCATAAACCGGAGAGCTACACCAGCGCCCACACCGCCTGACGCAGCACGGCGCGCGAAGATCCTTTCATCAGTTCATACCATACGGTGATAAGCTTTCCCCCAGGCAACTCGACAGTAGCCGGATATCCGAGGTCGCCGCCGATGCCGTCGTCAGAGATCGTAATTGGGCCGGACCATGTGCGTCCATGATCCGTACTTAGGCGCGCCTGGTTGCCGAAGGGGGCGCGGCGATAACCGTAGCTCATCAGCAGATGTCCGTTGCCTAAACGCAGCAAATGCGAAGGCAGGCCCCAGACACCGATGGCGTGAGGCGTGGTCCAGGTCTTGCCGCCGTCTCTCGATTCGCACTGGAGGGTCTCGCGCGCGTTCTCGGGATTGTGATTGCGAATCTGAACGATGAGGGTTCCATCATCCGCCTGAACGCCGTGCAACTCATGGTAGTCCGCTGCCTTGTCGCCGGGGCGCGTTGGGATGGCCGAGAGCCAACGCCAGGTTTTGCCATCGTCCGAAGACTCCGCCACGCCAACTTCTTTTCCGGGGTCCCAGAGCTTCTTACCGGGATAGAGCAGGCGGCCGTCTTTCAGTGCGATGGGTCCGTGCGGGCTGTTGACCGGAACGCGGTACGGCGCGGTCCAGGTCATGCCGCCGTCTGTGGATCGCAGCATCCAGGTCCCAAGCAGGGCGTTGCGCTGTTCCGGAGTACTCCGCCGCTGGACGGCTTCCCAACGGGCCACACGCTGCGGTTCCCACCCCTGGGAGCGGGTTTGAACAGCTTCGTAAGCGAGCGATGTGAACGTTGTGACCAACAGTGTACCCGCAGGCGTTTCCAGTACGCCGGCGTCACGGTCGTCGATTGCGCTGTCCATCAACACTTCGGGCCAGCTCCAACTGGCGCCTCCATCGAAAGAGCGGATCAGCTCAACCCGGCCGAACGGGCAGACATGCGCTTCCCGTCCGCCGGAGTACGCCACCAGCAGATCGCCGTTTTTGCGAGCTGCGAGCGTGGCCCATCCGCAATAATAGCCGGGCTCCTGGCTGATGACCGAAATGGATTCGATACGCGCCGCCGGCGTGTCCTGCGGCCGGAGTGGCAAAGCGGCCGCGGTCCCGGCCACCAGAAAAGATCTGCGAGAGGTCATGCTTACCCCCCGAACACAATATCAATTTACGGCCTGCTCCAGCATCTGCCGGGGCCGTGCTAACATTCGGAGGTCGTACCGATCGATTCATTTCTGGAGATGGGATGCGTGTATTGGTAACGGGGGCGCAGGGATGCATTGGCGCCTGGTCCGTAAGAAAGCTGCTGGATCGCGGCGTTGAGGTGGTGACTTACGATGTGAATGCCGAGCGGCCCAGGCTTTCGCTCATCGCCTCAGAAGAGGAACTCCGCCGGGTGGAGGCCCGGGTGGGTTCGATCGAAGATACGGCCCGCGTTAAGGCGCTGGTTCGTGACGGTGGCATTACTCACATCATTCATCTCGCCGCCGTGCTGATGCCCTTCTGCCAGCAGCATCCGGTACAGGGTGCGATGGTGAACGTCATCGGTACTCTCAACGTATTTGAAGCGGCACGCGACGCCGGCAGGCCTGTCCGTGTCGTCTATGCAAGCTCCTCGGCTGTATGGGGCCCCGGGGACGCCTACGAGAGCCGTAAGCTGAATGAGGACGATCCGCTCAAACCCGCGACGCACTATGGTGTTTTCAAACAGTCCAACGAAGGGAATGCACGGGTATTCTTCGACTCAAACGGCATTTCCAGTGTGGGCCTGAGACCTTGGAGCGTCTATGGCGTAGGGCGCGATAGCGGACTCACCGCGGATCCAACGCTCGCCATGCGCGCTGTGGCTTGCGGCGAGTCCTTTGAAATCCGCTTGTCGGGACACATGGACCTGCAATTCGTCGAAGACGTTGCCGAAACATTTCTCGCGTGCCTGTTCTCGCCGCTCGAAGGCGCACACGTGTTCAATCTCGCCGGCGATATCGTCGAAATGAACGAGTTGATTGCGCTGCTCGAGTCGATGCGCCCTGGTGCGGCACGGCTGATCACCGCAAGGGGCCCGCAGGTGCCGGTGGCCTACAGAATGGACGATTCGCAATTGCGCGCGAAGATCGCCAATATTCCACGCACTCCGCTGAAGCAGGGCGTGGAAAAGACGCTGGCACACTTCGAGCGTCTAAAGACAGACGGACGGCTGGCGTGATTATCGCTTTACGAGTACTTCCCTCAGGTGGTCGCGCGTGAGAAAGAACTTCACGGTCTGATACTGCTGGAAGATCTTTTCAAGCATTCGTGTGCTGAAAAACTGTATTGGTCTCGAACCGGTGGAGGCCAGCAGCAGCGTTTGGGAGTCCGCGATGCGATAGGAGCAGGCCTCCATCTCCTGCACCCGTTCCTGTGCGCTGAAAAGGGCGAAAAGGTAAGCATTGGGCCGCAGCACCCGAAAAAGGCCACCCACCGCAATCTGAAGCACGGGAGGCTTCAGATGCTGGAGACTATCCCACACCAGCGCTCCGTCGAAGTAGTGATCCGGAAAATCAAAACATTGTTGCAATACGCGGTTGCCCAGGTCCTGAAGCGCGCGTTCGGAAAGAGAATCCTCAGCCTGGTAGGTGGAGTCGACGATGTGAAGGAAGTTCTCCGTATAGATACGGTGGCCCAAATTCGTGATGAAGTTGATATTCTCCTGACTTGCGCCCGAAAGGTCGAGGATATTCAGGCCGGCCGTATCCCGGATCGCGAAAAAAAACTGTTCGAGGCCATTGCTATGGCGCGGAATGGCCGCTTTCTGCGCTGCTCCGTAGCGGCCACGTACGGCTTCGCCAGCGGTGGAATCCACTCCATTCCGCCCGGCATGGATAAGGCTCTTCAACCGCTCCCGCAACAATTGTATGTCCCAGCCTCCTTGGCTTACCGTTTCCGTTCGGCGGACAAGGACGCCGGATTCGATGCTGTAGGAGGCGGGGCTGTGACAGGCGCTGATTCCGGCGCCGGCCCCGCCGGACGCTGTGGTTGCGGCGCAGCTTTCGGTTCGGTCTTCGAAATGTCTATGCTTCCCTTAAAGTATGCGCCATCCTCAATGACAATCCGCGCTGTTTTGATATCGCCGACCAGCCGCGCGTCCTTGCGGATCTCGATCTTGTCGGTGGCCTCGACATTGCCATGTACCTGGCCGAGCAGGACCACTTCGCGGCCTTTCAGGTTAGCTTGAATTTTGCCGTTCGGGCCGACGGTGATGCGGTGCTCGTGCGCCTCGATTGTGCCTTCAAGCTCACCGTCGACGACCAGATCTTCGCGACTATGAATTTGACCTTTTATGACTACGGACTTGCCGATTACAGCAGATCCGGTTCGCGGCGTCTCAGGCTCGAAACCTCGTGTAGGCATGGTTGACATAGGCATCCCCTCCTTTGGAAATTCGGTGGAACTTGATTGCGGGTTCGAAACCGGACGAAACGGTGCCGCGGTCGGCTTGCGAACATCCTCATCTTTCCTTCTATTCCACATCTCTGGAAGAACTCCTTCCCCGGTAGTAAGTTGGCAATCACCAGTGTTTGCTACGATCTTTCATACTAGATAAGCCTAAAGGAAAAGGCAATGATCCAGAACTATCAGGTCTAACACAAAATAGACCATCCGTACCTGATTTTGTTGCGAATCCCTGGTTTTCGCGAGTTTTCGCACCTGGGCTAGTCCGGATTTCCACCCCTCATCGCATGTAGGGTTTCTTGTTTTCACGGTGTTAGCAGCTTTTGGGCTCGTTATTGTAGCTCCCGCCATCCTCCTCCGCGAGAGCTTTCGCGAAAACGGCAACGTCTGCAATCGCACCATCACCAGCCTCTCGCACTGGCCTCCGGCCAAAATTGCCGTGCTGCGCTCGGCTCTGAAGGGCGAGTCCCCCGCCATTACCCGCTCCAGGCCGCACGGCCATTGTGCCGCGGTGCTGGCCACCTTCGACCGACTCGGACTGGCCGGCCTGCTCGACACCTCCGACGGCCGCCACCGGTGTGCCGCGCTCGCCCTCATCGCTTCCCGCATCTTCGAACCGGGCTCCAAACTCGCCACCCACCGCGCGCTCCGCACCGAAACCTGCCACAGCACGCTGGGCGAGTCGCTCGGCCTCGATCACTTGCAGGAAGACGATCTCTGCGCAGCCATGGATTGGCTGGTGGAGCGTCAGTCCGCCATCGAAGCCCATCTGGCGCGCCGTCATTTGCGGGAGGGCACGCTGGTGCTCTAGGATCTCACTTCGACCTATTTCGAAGGGCGCCACTGCCCGCTAATTAGCCAAGCTCGGCTACTCCCGCGACGAGCGGCGCGCCAACCCGCAGATCGTTTTTGGGCTGCGCTCGGATCCCGAGGGCTGCCCGTCGCCGTTGAAGTCTTCGAAGGCAACACGGGCGATCCAAAGACCGTGGCTACGCAAGTGAACAAACTGCGCCAGCGCTTTCACCTGGAGCGCGTCGTCCTGGTCGGTGATCGCGGCATGCTCACGGCAGAAACGCATTGAAGAGGATCTTCGCACCCACGAAGGACTGGAAAGGGTGAGCGCACTCCACGCCTCCCAGATTCAGAAACTGGTGGCGCAAGACGCGCTGCAGATGCCGCTCTTCGACCAGCAGGATCTGGCCGAAATCGAGCATCCGGACTATCCCGGCGAACGCCTCATCGTGTGCCGCAATCCATTGCTGGCCGCCGAACGTGTGCGCAAGCGCGGTGAACTGATCGCCGCCGCCGAGAAGAAACTGAGCGAGATCGCCAGCGCCACCCGGCGCAAACGCCAACCCTTGCGCGGCGAAGACAAAATCGGCTACCTGATCGGAAAGGCGCTGGCCTCATCCAAGGTCGGCAAGTACTTTCGCTGGCATGTGTTCACCGACGGGCTCCACTGGGAGCGTGACCAGTGCCGCATCGACGCCGACACGGCGCTGGATGGCATCTACGTCCTCCGCACCAACGTCCCGGCCGGGCAGCTCGACCGTGATCAGACGGTGCTGGCCTACAAGCGTTTGGCGCAAGTCGAGCGAGCTTTCCGCTCGCTGAAGAGCGTCGACCTGCATGTGCGGCCGATTCATCACCGGCTGGAAAAGCGTGTGCGCGCGCACATTCTGATTGGGATGCTCGCCTACTACGTCGAATGGCATATGCGCCGGGCCTTGGCGCCGGTGCTGTTTGACGACGAACAACGCGGCGCCCCGCGAAGATCCCCCGTCTCCCCGGCCCGCAGGTCCGCCCGCGCCCTGTCCAAAGCGTGCACCCAACGCAGCGAGGACAAACGGACGATCCAGAGCTTCTCTGATTGGATGCGGGACCTGGCGACCATCGTCAAGAACCGAATACAACCCACCACCCGCCCCACTGCCTCACAGCAACACGGCCTCGACCTTCAGTGTCAAACTGTAGTCAGTAAACCCACCCAAATTTCGAGCCAAGTCCCCTCGTATCAACGCACACGGCTATGAATGGGGTGGAACTTCGGGCTAGACTGCTGCGGTTTTGGAAGCCAGCAGGCGCCCTGCGTAGGTTCGGACCGATGTCAACTCCATCGGGATTCGCCCTAGGGTTTCCGACATGTCCATGGGGCAGCCGCGGGCATATTCCAGTTTGAACGCCGCTATCGCCCGCTCGCTCGGATCCTTTGCCGCCCGAAAATCGGCTTCGAGACGTGACTCGGGTATATGAGTGACCGAGTAGCGTTGTCCGGAGACCTCCTCGAAAATGCGAACCACTTCAAGAGGTGAGAGATTCTCGGGACCTCCCACATTCAGATCCTGGTTCAGCGCGGCGGCGGAATCAAGCGAGCGGACAGCAATCTCCGCCACATCGCTGCGGGAAACCCAGGCGACGGGCGCGGTTCCAGCGCCAAAAATCGTAACCGTCCTGTTCATGGCGTCGAACTCACAAGTACTGCTGAGCCAAACCTCCATGAAGTAGTTTGTCGAGAGGATGGTGTAAGGCATGGCGTGATACTTCAATTCGCGGATCACGTCGTTTTTCGCCTTGAAAAGCTCGCAATCGCAGTGCAACTCATGCGGCACTGTGATGTAAACAAATCGATCGACGCCAAGAACACGGGCGAAGCGGACGAGACTCAGAGAGCCGCCCCAATCCACACTTTCCACAGAGTCACCCGCCTGGCGCGAAAACACCGAAGAAGCGGCATTCACTACCGTATGGACATCGTGACACGCGGCGGACACGCTGTCGATATTCTTCAGGTCCCCGCCGAAGAGTTCCACTCCGATTTCACGGAGACTGTTCAACCGTTCCGGATTGGCTGTCGGCCGGACCAGTGCTCTCACAGGCACTCCGTGCTCCCGCAGCCGCCGGCAGATTTCTTGCCCCAATAGCCCCGTGGCGCCAACAACGAGAATCATCGCCCGCCCTCCTGAAAATTCGCACTGCAAATGCCCAGTTGCATTCGACTGCCCCTATTTATAGCGGAAAATTCTGTTCACGAAAAGCAATAATCGTTGTATTATGGGGTCGGCATATGCCGCCGACCTGGCGGTGGAGTTGCTGGGATGTTCCCCGGGGAGCAACTACACCATGTCGACCGTCGCCGAAACGAACCTGATCCAGAAGATGGAGCCGCTTTCGCGCGGGCGCACCGATTTGCGCAAGCGCAAACCGAAACAGATTGCGATCATCAATGAGAACTGCACCGGATGCGCCGGTTCTCCGGCGTGCGTCGCATACTGCCCGGTGGAAGCTTGTATGTTTTGGGTTCCGGACGAGGAGTATTCTCCGTTCGGCAGAATTGAAGTAGACAAGTCCACTTGCATTGGATGTGCCAAGTGCACCAGCAAAGGCCCGGACGGCACATTCCTCGACGGTTGTCCGTGGGACGCAATCGAAATGGTCGCCATCGGCGAGTGGGAACAGAGTCATGGAGTCGTTCTACCAGCCGAACCGGATCGTCCCGCTACGGAATGGGACTACGTCCGGCGCGATTACGTATAGCTTGCGCCGTTAATGCAGCCTGTTGCCGGATGCGGGCATCCATGTCCGGCAGTTCGCCGCGGTACTGATCGATCTGTTCCAGATCGCTCTCAATTCCGATGAAGTACAATCCTCGCAGTGCCTCCCAGATTTCCGGCGAATCGGCGCGAACGAATAGGACCTCGTCCCCACGTTTGACGTGCGAGCCGTCCTTTACGGCGAGACTCTCGAGACGCCCGGAAAAAGGGGCTCGCAGAGGGACCGGTTCACCCTGAGAGCCTGCAATGCTGCCAACAGCGATACCCGCCACCACCGCCTCTCCTTCCGGTGTGTTGAAAGAGACGACGCCGTCAACCGGCGCACGGATGGACCGGGGGCGTAGGATATCGAGAAGTTCGGGCCGTCCCCGGCTATCGCCAAACCGGATCAGCGACAGCGCGGCATTCCGGCGGACAGCCGGCTCGGGGTCGGAGAGAAGCTTCAGTAGCGTCTCGTGAAACATCTGCGAGGTGTTGTCCTGGCCCATCACCCAGGCGGCGGTGCTACGAATCTCCGGCCTGGAGTTTCGTGCTGCCGCAAGGACCTGTGGATACCATCCGGTGACGGAGCCCCCGCCACGCGCTATGCGGTCCGATATTTGGGAAAGCGCGTGTTGGATGCGGCGGGGATGTTGCTCGTCCTGGAGATACCGCCTGAGGTCTTCGTCTGTCAGTTCACGGCCGAACCATGTTTGATACCAAAAAACCAGAGGCATGGACACAAGCGGGATAGCAACCGCCCACATTCCGATAAGAAGCCAGCGCCGGGGAGCCCGGGCTTTGGCTGGCTGGGGCGGCGGGATGCTATTCGGTGTCATTACTGTTTCTGCGAGGCCGCCTGCGCGATCTGCTGTTTCCGATCTGTTTGTGCTTTACGCCGTACTCGCTTGAGGAGATCGCGCAGAAGAGCAGCTCGAAGAGATTGAAGAGGCATCAGGGAAAACAGAATAGCCGCCAATAGGAAAGAGAGCACCCAAAACAGGCCATCAATGCCCTCTTGAGACGCGCGCCCTGTGATCAGATACCAGGCCACCGCACCGAGCGTGCCCAGTGCAATCACCGAACAAATCAGGTTCAGAATCATTTGCTCTCTCATCGTTAGTGCCATCGTTTGCCATCCCAGCCTCTTCGGCTGTCTGTTTACTCTGGAACCGGAAGGCCAACAGAATAACGCTGCTGAACAGGGTCACTGCCGGAATGAGCAGTATCAGAATCGCGGTGTTCAGTGTGTTGGCGACCACCGGCCCCTGTCCGGCCAGTGCGGTGCGGCACATCGAACACTGACCGGACAACGGCCCGCCGTAAGTGGCTGCGAGAGCGCCAACCATTATTGCCACGCGCATATCCGCCTATCGAACCCTCAACTCAAACAACCGGAAGCTATCCAGAAAGAATACGAGAAGCAGAGTAATCACCAGAACCGCACCGGGTATCAGGGATACGACAAGGCTTGGCCTTTCAAACCGGAGGTGCATGAAGTACGCCATGATGAGCCCTGCTTTGACGATAGAGAGCGCCATCAGCAGCAACAGCATACCGGAGACGGGGAGCAGGTGCACATAAGCAAACACAATCTCTACCGCGGTCAGGGCCAGCAGGCAGATCCATACCCATATATAAGCCGCGGAACCGTCGCTTTCCACGTGTGTTGGTTCCTGATTCATGGAATCACCCCTTTTCTGAATGCACAGCTTTACGGTGCTACCGACAGCAAATAGACCAGCGGAAAGATAAACATCCAGACCAGGTCCACGAAATGCCAGTACAGGCCGCTGATCTCGACATCCTCGTGGTGGAAGCGATTTCCCGGAAGCCCCGCGGCAATCACCGCCAGATAAATGACGCCGCTCGCCACGTGTGCCATGTGAAGGCCGGTCAAGGTAAAAAAGGTCGCTCCAAACAGGGGTGTGCCCATTGGATTGCTCCACAACCGCACCCCTTCATCGATCAGCGTCATCCACTCATTGGCGTGAAGGACGACAAATCCGACTCCGCATAAGATCGTGAGCACAATGAAACGGACGGCGCTCCTGGTATCGCCCCGTTTTGCCGCAGCGACGCCGAAGGCCATCGTGAGGCTAGACGAGAGTAGAAGAAAGGTCATCACCGTGGCCATGGCAATTGACGGCCACAGATGAAAGGGAAGCGGCCATTGGTCGCTTGCAATCCGCACGTAGCTGTAGGCAATCAACAATGCCGAGAAAGTAAGCGAATCCGACAGGAGGAAAAGCCACATTCCCAGTTTCTTGTGCCCGACAGCGTATGGTGAAACTCCGCCGCCCCATTCCGCTTCACCCAATGGCAGTACTCTGGAATCAGCCATTGTGTTCACCTCCCGGTAAGCAAGTCCTCATTTCATCTCCAGGCAAACAGTAACAGCAGAAGATAAACCCACAAAGCGCCCATCGAATGCCAGTAGAGAGCGGTAGCCTCTACTTTGCGCCTAAGAACTGGAAGCTCAAGCTTTCCGAGCCAGTTCAGGCCCCTCTGAATGGGAAAGCCGTGATCCCGCCAGATGATTAGATCGAGCCACAGGATAGCGGCAATACCTCCCAGTAAGTGCAGACCGTGTAATCCCGACAAAAGGTAGAAAAAGGAGCTGTGTGGGCTTGTACTCAAATACAGCCCTTCTAAAGATAGTCGTCGCCAGGCTACTAACTGCCCGCAAAGGAAGATGAAGCCAAGTACAAGAGTAAGGGTAAGCCAGCCGTAAAGAGCTGCCGTGGCACCACCGCCCGACAGAGTGGACACGCGGACGCGCGTCAAAGCCCACCGCGCTTTTTTCAAAGTAAAACTGCTGGTGATCAGCGCGAAGGTATTAAACCACAGGATGGCCGGCATCCGAACCGGTTTCCATGCCGGGTCCAAGCCCTGACGCACGACATAGGCGCTGGTCAGAGCTACAAACAACATACCGATGGCCGCCAGAGCAAAGAACATGCCAGTGTAATGGACCTGAGATTTGCCGGGCTCGCGGCCTTCTCCTCCGTTGCCACCAGGTCCCGGTCCTCCGGTATCGAACCTGATCCCGGCAGTATCTTTCAACGTCCTCGCAACCATGGCACACCGTAGCAGTCAATGGCTCTTGTTACCGGACTATCGCCCAACTTCCACCTCCGGTTCCGTTTGCATGACATAATCCTTGCTAGCTCCGGGAACTCCATACTCATACGGTCCGTGGTAAACAACAGGTTCCAGCGGACCGAAATTGTCATGAGGGGGCGGAGACGGCGTAGTCCATTCGAGAGACGTCGAATCCCATGGGTTGGGACCCACCGCCTGGCCGCGTTTCATGCTCCAAAAAAAGTTGAAGAGGAAAACCAGTTGAGCCGCGATGGTTACGAATGCCGCTACTGAAATGAACACGTGAATCGGCTGGAGAGGCCGCAAAAACTCAAACTCCGTCAATTGCGCGTACCGGCGGAGCCCTCCCGCAAGGCCAAGGAAGTGCATTGGCATGAACACGCAATAGACGCCCAGAAGAGTTAACCAGAAGTGTACCTTTCCGAGCGTCTCGCTCATCATGCGGCCAAACATCTTCGGGAACCAGTAATGTAGGCCCGCAAAGATTCCGAAGATCGCCGCCACGCCCATGATGATGTGAAAATGCGCGACGACGAAGTAGGTATCATGCAGAGCAATATCTACCGCCGGTTGCGCCAACAGGAGTCCGGTAACCCCGCCCGAAACGAACAGCGATACAAAGCCAATTGAGAACAGCATTGCGGCCGTAAAGCGGATCTGGCCGCCCCAGAGGGTGGCCAGCCAATTGAAGGTCTTGATGGCGGAAGGTACACCGACCGCGAGCGTCGTAATGGAGAATGCCATGCTGGAATATGGGCTCATACCACTCATGAACATGTGGTGGCCCCAGACGATGTAGCTGATGAAGCCGATTGCGAAGATCGCACCTACCATCGCGCGATAGGCGAATACCGGCTTCCGGGCAAACGTAGAGAGAATATGCGAGGTCACCCCCATTCCGGGAAGGATGGCGATATATACTTCCGGGTGGCCGAAGAACCAGAATAAATGCTGCCAGAGAAGTGGTGATCCCCCTTCGTGTGGAATTACTCTATCACTTACTATCAGACCGGCCGGGATAAAAAAGCTGGTTCCGCCCACGCGGTCGAGAATGAGTAAGATGCCGGCGGCGAGTAATACAGGAAATGCCAGGAGCGCCAGAATAGCCGTTGTAAACCATGCCCACACCGTCAGCGGCATCCGTGTCAGCGACATTCCACGAGCGCGCAGATTCAGGGTCGTGGTGAGAAAATTCAGTGACGTCAGGAGTGACGCCACACAGAAGATGGCGATGCTGATGACCCATAGAGTCTGCCCCAGACCTAAACCGGGGCCGGCGATTTCACCCAACGCGCTGAGAGGGGCATATCCGGTCCAGCCCGAGATCGGCGCTCCACCGGTTACAAACAACGCGCAGATCATCACCCCCAATGCGACGAATGTCACCCAAAACGACAGCATATTGATCGTTGGGAACGCCATATCGCGGGCGCCTACCTGAATCGGCAGGAAATAGTTGCCGAACCCCGATAGCGGTGCGGTGGTCAGGACGAAAAACACCATGATAGTTCCGTGCATCGTCATCATGGACAGGTAAAACTCAGGCGTCATCGGGCCACCGGCAAAAGCTGTAGGCATAAGTTGCTGCAGCAGCGGCCACTTCTCTTCCGGCCAGGCCAGCCTCAGCCGCATGAACACCGACAGTATCATTCCAACCGTGACGGAAACCAGCGCCAACAATAGATACTGAATACCGATCACCTTATGATCGACACTGAAAATGTAGCGCCGGATAAAACTTCTTCTGACCTCGTGAACTGCTGCCGGACCTGCCATTGTCCTTCTCCTTCCGATATCCTCAAAACTCGATCCGCGATTTGAGCCAGGTTCTGAAGTCGGCGTCTTCCATTACAAGCAGCCGGCCTCGCATCTTGTAATGCTGCATGCCGCAAAGCTCGGCACAGGCGATCTCGTATTCTCCAGTCCGGAGAGCAGTGAAATGGACTCGGATCGCCATTCCCGGCACCGCGTCCTGCTTCACCCGTAGTTGGGGCACATGAAAACTGTGGGTAACATCTTTTGACCGTAGAATGACCCGGATCGGACGATTTACCGGTACCGCCATGATATTTTGCGTCATAACGTCGTCCCGGCTTGCTTTGTCTTTCGAGTCGAGCCCCAAGTAGTTTGCCTGGGCATCATTGATGAGAGCCGGGTCCGTTCGGCCAAAGGTGTTATCAACTCCCGGGTATCGGATGTTCCATGCAAATTGCTGACCCGTCACTTCCACGGTTGTTACATCCGGAACTTCCTGCGAAAAAAGGTAATTCGCCCAGACCCGGTTTCCCAGAACGCCAAGCCCCACAAAAAGAGCAGCCGTCGCCAACGTCCAAGTCAGTTCCAGCGTTGAATTCTCATGCCAGTAACTCGCCCGTTTGTCTCCACGAGCCCTGAACCGCCATAGCACGTAACTTAGCGCCACCTGTGCCAGAAAAAAGACAATACCGGCGATCGTCAGGGTGAGAATCAATTGCTGATCAATGGCCCCGCCGTGGGCGGAAACCTGCTCGGGTAGCCACCAGATACGCAAAACGAAAATCCCTACGGTGACAGAAGCCATTACCACGAAAAAGAGAGCTAACGCTAAGATCATGTTCCACTCCAATCCCAACCCGCCACGCAACGGCGGTGATCACCGGTTCAACAGCATCAGTAACAATAGTGATGGGAGATAGACAACCGAAGCCAGTAACAGGCGTTGCGCTGTCCTTCTCCCCGGCAAGACAGCCATTTGGCGACATACAAGGAAAAACGCGGCTCCCAGCAGGAATGCGGCGAACGCATAGAATTGCCCCGCCATGCCCAGCGGTGTGGGCAGGAGGCTCGCGGGAACGAGCAGTGCGGCGGCGGCCACAATCTCGCGTCCCATGACCTTGCCACCGTGCTCGACCACGGGCCACATACGAACGCCGCCCCGCGCATAATCCTCGCGGTAAAGATACGCGATCGAATGGAAATGGGGAAATTGCCAAAAAAAGACGATGGCAAAAAGCCCCAGGGCCTCCAAGTCTAACGCATTGCGAGCCGCCACCCACCCTACCAGCGGCGGCATTGCCCCGGGAAAGGCTCCGATGAAGGTGCAACGGGGCGTCCGCCGCTTCAAGGGAGTATAGAGCAGCAAGTAACTGGCTAGTGTCAACAGACCCAGCGCCACCGTCAGCGCGTTAATCGCGCTGAGCGTGAACAAGGCGGCAATGGTTGTGCCGGTCCCGAACCACAGCGCTTCTGAAGCCTTGAGCCTTCCAGATGGCAGCGGGCGTGACTGCGTCCGCTGCATCAACGCGTCGAGATCCCGCTCCATGAAATGATTCAGCGCAAACATCCCTGAGGCGAGCAGAGCCAGACCCGCCATGGTTAGCAGCAGCAATCTGCGGTCCGGCACACCTTCGGATGCGCACCAGAAACCCGCCCACGCAACCACAAGGATCAAGGCTGTCACTCGCGGCTTTGCAAGTTCCAGATAGGCACAAAGCCGCCGCATGACGGCTCTTGAGGACATCGCCCCGATGGTACGGGATGGCTGGGAATTGAGCGCTGCCTGAGTGCAATTCAGATCCATCTTGATTACCTGGCCTGCGGCGCGATCTATTTACCTGCACAGCAAGGCAACACCAGCGCAGGCATAACTTTCAAGGAACTGGGGGTGTAGGTCTGAGCAGCCTGGAACTTGAACTCCACCGGTACGGACTGCTTGGCTGCGACAGTTACTTCCTGCGTGGAGGCACCATACTCTTCGTGAACGGCTTCAAGCTGGTACTTACCGGGAGGAAGACCCTTGATCTCAAACGTGCCGTCCTCTCCGGAAAGGGCGTAGAAAGGATGACTTATTACGTGGATATAGGCTCTCATCCACGGATGCTGATTACATTTCACCGGGATAGTAGCTTCCGGCCGGTTGAACACCTGAATAATCGGATCTGCGCCCGGCGGCTGCGACACATTCCATTCGCGGTTCACCTTCGGCATGGGGTGAATGTTATGAGTTGTGTTATCGCTCGAAACAACGCGCAAATTCTGGCGGGACTGGATTCCGAGAACATGCGGTTTATAGATGCACCCATCCTGGTCGAGTTCCACCGGGTCATCCGGCACCGCAAAGTTTTTGTCTTCCAGTCCAGTCTTGACGTAAACAAAAACGTTCCGCAGCGTACCGTTGCTATTGACGATCACGGCTTCCGGATATACAGGCTTTGAGTGTTTGGCCGCGCACACCGCATCGGCATCCATCGCGATTGCCCTGAACTTAGGAGCCTGTCCTTGAAAGGCCACCTTGCCTGTTAGTGTGCCTTCGTCTCCCGTCGGCGTCCAGACAGCCCCGCCTGGCGCTGTTGTTTCTTCGGCAGTTTCGCCTTTTTGCTCCTCTCTGCCGCCGCAACCGGAAGTAACCAAAAGGAGCCCTACAACCGCAGCGATCGCCGCTTTTGTAAGTTCCGGTAAGTTCTTCATAGCCATACCCTCCTGTTTGACATCAATGACCATTCCTCAGCGGGAACCGGCGGTTCTCGCCGCCACCTCTCGAGTAGCAGCCGCCGGCGCGGCTTTGGGCATTGTCTGAATCAGCCGGCGCTGCTCATCTGGCGTCAATTGGAACATGTACCGTACCAATAGCTCGATGTGATCTTTCGAGTATTCTTTGAAAGCCGCCGGGACCGGCCCGGCAAATACCCAGCGTTCTCCTTCGCGCCGGAAGAGCCCCGATGGCATGGCTGTTCCCGGACTGATCGATTGAGGATCTGTCAGCCAGCGGGCCGTCCAATCGGGTTTGAGCCGTTCTTTCGCAATCAGGAAATTGGGAGCTGTTGCAAACCGATCGTGGCCGGGATCACCTACTAGGTGGCACTTTAAACAAGGCGCTGCCTGCGACGAGAAAAGGGTGCGGGCCATTTGCCGCTCCTTGTCATCCAGCGGTTCGAGCCGGCTTGGGATGTAGGGGCTACTCTGTCCGGCAGCCGCCAGGAAAAACCGGACCAGTTTTTGAATTTCGTTTGGAGAAAAGCTGAACGTGGGCATGCGCGCGTGAAGATAAGTGCGGACACCATTGCGCGTTGAGTCGGTGTTGCCAAGAGACGGATCGGCCAGGAAGCGCGTCAGCCACTCGGGATCGACGCGCGCGCCTTGTTGCACCAGGGTCGGCGGCAACTGCTCTTTCCAATCCGGATCCTGGTATCGCGGCAAACCGCTAAGGATGGACTTTTGCCCGATCTGAATATTGTGGCAACCCATGCAGTTGTATTTCTTGATCAGCCACCACCCCTCCTGAATGTCTTTCTGCTGATCGGTCGGTATGTAGCGGAACTGCTCTGGAATAGTGCGGAACTGGGCTCGGAATGCGGAGTCCATGCTGCCGAGCAGGAATGTTGTAAGCGCGCGCCGGTCATCTGCTGTCAGTTGGATGTTCGGCATGCGGAGCCGTTCTTCAGGCGCCTTCTCACGCCCCTGATCGAAGAACGCCGGGTCCCGAAGTTTGGCTTCGTAGAAGCCTTTGTGGCTATACCAGTTCTCGCGTTTAGCCCTGTGTTCGAGCAAGCCGAAATCGAGTTGCTCCATCGGTTTGGAGCTCTCCTTTGTCAGCTCCGTGCCGATGCGAGGTGCATCTTCGAGGCCGCGTACTTCATGGCAACTCGCACAACCGTAACGGCTCATCAGCATCTGGCCTCGTGCGGCCAATTTGGGGTCGTCCATGTACGAGACATCTTGCGAGTAAGCGGCGCCATCGTGTTTGAGATTCGTCAGATACATGGCGATGTCACGAGCCTGTTGCCAGGAGAGCCGCAGACTCGGCATCACCGTCATGTTCTGCACCTGAACCTCGTGGCCGTCATTCGGACACTTCGAGTTGTGGAGTCCGAACTTGTATGGAAGCCCGTGGCGGGTATAATCCTCGGGTCCGAGGTCGCGCTTCTCGTGCGGGCAGTAAGGCCGCGTGCGATCGCGCGGATTGTGAATCCAGCGAACGATGTAATCGTAGTTTGCCTTTTCGCCCAGCCGGGACAGGTTTCCTGCGAACTCTCCTCCTATACGGTTCTCACCTTCGCCCAGGGAATGGCAGCCCATGCAGCCGCGCGTCTCAAACAACTCCTTTCCAGCGGCTGGATCTCCTTTCGCTTGCATTTCGGGCTTCGGCCCTTCGAGCGCGGATTGCCAGACGAATGCGGACAGAGCACGAATTTCCTCTTCCGAGAGCCGGAAGCGAGGCATCTTGGTTCCCGGACGAAAGGCTTGTGGGTCCTTCAGCCAGACGGGAATCCATTCCTTCCGGAGCTTGAGCCGGACGTCCTTCAGATTGGGTCCGGTCATTTTCTGGTCCTGCATGAGGAACCGGCTTTGTTGATTGAGCTCCGCCAGCCTCGCATCCATGTTGCTGGCGCGCACTCGCAGACTTTCGGCTCGGGCATAGTGACGCCGCGCCGCTTCGTTCGACTCGGCCAGGTCACCTGCCTTGATCTCCCGATCCGCTTCAAGCCGCGCTTCCTTTTGCTGTTGCTCAAGCGCCTGGATAGTCTTGTAGTTGTTGGATAAAGCATCGGATTCGCGATCGAACCCTTCGTAGCGATGACAACCGATGCAGCCTTTCAACTCGTAAAGATCTCGGCCACGGGTAAGAGTGGGCGCATATTCGAGCACCCGGTCGTGGAAGTGGCACTGCAGGCAGCCGGCTTCGCTATTCTCTTTTGCGAAAAGAGGCCAGAGCCAATGCTTGTAATTACCGTGTCCGTCCTCGACACTCGCTGTGGCCAGTCCGTTTCCGTTGTGGCAAGGCGTACAACCGAATCGGACGGGATCGTGAAGTGCCAGAAGCGGCTTATTCGGATGGCTGACAAATGCACGCTGTCCTCCCATATCGGCGGCCGAGAGCGCAACAGGCTCCAAAATGCCGAGATGGCACGACTGGCATCGATCAATCAGGCCAGCCTCTTCGACATGAATCTGCTTGATCTCATAACGGAAGGTGTCCATCTTGCGGATTAGCGCGTCGATCTGCGTTTGACTTACTCCGGCAAGATGATCACTCAGATACTCGGCACGAAGGCGGCGAAGCTCTCTCGATTCTCTGGTGATCTCTGCCTGTTCGGCATTAAGCTGGGCTTCACGGCCCTTCAAGCCATTGAAAATGGCTTCCAGCTTGTTGAAATCCAGAGCCTGGGGCTGCGCCGGACTCTTACCAACGCTGGATGCGAGCTCGAGCCGGAAAGGTCCTTTCCTCGCCTCTCGAATCTCTCGTCGAATAGACTCTTTGCGGCCCGCGGAGGCGTGTTCCAGTTGGTAAGTGAGTGCGGCGACCTTCGCCCGTGCATCCTGAAACGGTATTCGGATCGACTCCAGCTGCTGGCGGATGCCTGTCAATTCTGTCTCGATCTCTCTTACCCGCGGAGCTACGGCTTCCTCCGCGGCAGTCAGCCGCTGCTCAAGCGCGCGATATTCCCGGGAGTTATAGACCACTCCTTCAGCCTGTGCCTGCCGTGGGCCCAGCTTCTTCAGGTAAGAGCTATACAGTTGGACAAACTGCCGCTGATAGCCTTTCCACGGCCGCTGGCCTAACAGCTCGTCATAAAGCGCCCAGACGAGTGAAACGAACAGCAGGACTGACGCAATCAGGATCGGGGCGCTGAGACTGTGCCCTGCGATTGGATCTGTTAACGGGCTGGCATCCTGTCGTTCGTCTTCCATAGCAGGTGGTATCTCAGATGTTGAACCACGGTGTTATCAGAACGTACTTGATGTTGAATAGCAGGCGAAGAAGCATCTTCGCCGGCAACCCTACCAGTATCGTGATGGCAAAAAATTGGAAAGTAAGATATTGAAGCAGGTTTGTTCTGCCATAGATCTTTCGATCAAACCTGGTCCTTGTAACGAGCTTATGAATGCCCCAGCCTGTAACGGTGTAGAACAAGCCAATTGCGGCAACGCCGGCGATTGCGCCTAACCAGGGATTCGTTATACGGAGAAGATCGGAGAGATTGTGGTTCACTTCATACATCACGCGCGTGTGGTCCCACGTTTGGCCCGGCCAGAACCACATCCAACCAGGACCCCGGACAAAGGTGCCAATGAAGATGAGAAGAATCCAGAGGAGGAAGCCCACCCCAAACCCCAACAATGGGATCAGCCGCTGTTTGATCGTGTAATAGCCGACACCTAGGGGATTCGTATCGATATATGGAAACACCATGAGCCCGACGACAATCAGTGTCGGCAGCACTACACCCGCAAACCACGGGTCGAAGTAGACAAGCATCTCCTGAAGCCCGACGAAATACCAGGGAGCTTTGGACGGGTTCATTGTGTGGTTGGGATTTGCAGGCTCTTCGAGGGGTGCATTCAAAGTAATCGACCAGATCATGAGCACGAGTGTGACGATGATGGCTGCCAGAAACTCGACGCGAAGCAAGTAGGGCCAAACCTGTAGCTCGCGGGCCCAGCCGGGCTGGAACGGATAGATTTTCCGATGGTGTGTCTGCGCCAGACTTGGGTTGCTCTCGAGTTGGGTGATTAGCCGGTCGGTAGCTTGCGCCTGCCGCAACCCGTACCACGTGTAAAACGGTACGAGCACCGCTAGCGCAACAATCGGTATGTTGTCCGGGAGCGAGACGATACTCCACAACTGCGCCCAGTCCATCCCCCCTCCTTCAGAACCGGCCAGCGCCGCGTTGATACCGATGGCCGCTCTCTTACCGCCTCAATACCGGTTTGATCTCGGACTCCAGCATCACCGGCGCCGGCCCGGAGATCCCCCCATCTTTACGTACCCGCCAGAAGTGAACGCCCATAAACACACCGGCAATCAGCGGGATGGCAATGCAATGCCAAATATACGCCCGGAGCAGCGCGTTTGCGTCAACGATCGATCCCCCGAGCAATGCGAAACGGACATCGTTGAATGGCGTCATGCCCAGTTGCGGCCCTAACGGCCCTTCGCTGCCCAGAAGCGGAGTGGCACGCGCCATGTTCGTTCCAACGGTCACCGCCCAAAAACCAAGCTGGTCATCCGGCAAAAGATAGCCTGTAAACGAAAGCAGAAGAGTGAGAACCAGCAGAATGACGCCTACACACCAGTTGAACTCACGCGGCTTCTTGTATGATCCGGTGAGAACCACACGGAACATGTGAAGCCAGAGCGTGATGATCATCAGATGTGCGGCCCACCGGTGCATGTTACGTAACAATTTACCGAAAGGCACATCGTGTTCAAGAAATAGTATGTCCCGGAACGCCTGGATCTTGGTGGGATGATAATAGAACATCAGTAACACACCAGTAAATGTCAGAACAATGAACAGATAGAAAGTAATACCACCCATTCCCCAGGTGTAACTGTAACGGACGGCGTCACGGTTGACTCGGGCCGGGTGGAGGTGCAGAAAGACGTTAGTGAGAACACCAAGCGCCCGGGTGCGCGGGTCGGCCCGCTCGTGCTTAACGCGAAAGACCGATTTCCAGAGCTGCGTTTTCTGCGGCTCTTTCAGATCTTCACGTAGCTCCTTCCAGTCTTCGCGGATCTTCTCTTTGAGAGCGATGTTGCTCTCTTCGTCGGGACGCCCAGACTCCATCTTCGTGTCTCCCCAGAAAGACAGCGTTTACCGCTGATGCAGCGATCCTTAGATACCCGGTAAGTGACTACGAAACGACTAAGTATGAATTAGGGTCCGTTTCAAACTGACACGGCGCGCCCGGAGGACATGAATATAACCGGGCTATGTCGACAACAATCTGGCCATCCGCGTCGAACTCGACGTGCGCGCGGTCCATTGGCCGGGGAGCTGGACCTTCGAAGTTTCTTCCTTCCATGTCATATCCACTTCCGTGACACGGGCACTTGTACTTGTTTTCGGTCTCCACCCAGTTCGGAGTGCATCCGAGGTGGGTGCACTTCGCATAAACCACGAACAATTTATCCGGTTGCCGCACGACCCAGATACGATGAGACTGTTTGAATCGCTCGTCCACACCAAGACTAAAATCCGCTGGATAGCCGATACGAAACCTGGAACTAGGCTCGAAAAGAGTGCGCGGGAAGAAGAAGCGAAGGAACATCAGGAAGTTGGTTATCAGAAATCCGCCAACCGCCGTCCAGACCAGCCGGCGCCGGAACGTCAGCGGTGGTTTTTCGTCTGACTGCGGCTTGGCTACCCCTACAGCTTCGACCACTGCGGGTTTAGCGGCCAGTTTTGCTTTCGAAGGCGGCTTTGGAATCGTCCCGCCGCCCAGACCCGGAGAACGCGTGGTCTCCATGCCTTGCCATATCCTTCCCAGTAGATTGGCTTGCCGCAACATTATATTGGCGAATGAACTTTTTGTCAATAAGCAGAATCTGTGCGCCGGAGGCGGTAGAATTTCAGGCGTGCGAGAACGGCAGGAGGCGGCTTGGAAGCCTTACAGCTTAGTATTTCACATCCGAACGAACCGGCTTTTCTTCCATCTTGAGCTGGCGAATGGCATTGCGCAGCCAGTTTGCCACTTCTTCCTTGACACGCTCATGCTGACCTTTTTCTTCCAAGGATTTCACCGTGTCTCCCGCCTCGTTCAGGGGAATATGATGACAGGGCAGCGCCTCCGCCTTGCGCTTGTCAGGAACGGCATCGAGTAGCGCGCAGTCATCGTGACACTCCGGTTCATGCCCGGGAACGAACCAGTGATTGATACAAACCAGGGAATGGTAGAACATCGGCTTGTCTTCGGTTGGCCTCCCCGCCGAAGGCTCATAAGCTCCACTTTCAATCAAGTCGAGTTCGGCTTCGAGCAGCCTGACAAGTTCAGCAGCCTTTTCTGTCATCTGGACTCCTCCCATATTTACGATACTTTGAGTTCCAGGTTGAGGTCGCGGGCTTTTTCTTTGATGGACACGAAGAGCTGCTCCTTTTGAGTCTCATCCTGAACCTGCCGGTAGTTGGAAATCAATTCCTTCAGTGCGGCCAGATCCCGATATAGCCCCGCGTTCTCAATCGGCGGTGTAAGGTACGACACTAACTCAGCGTAGGATCGGCGTTTGGCGACAGAGCCTTCCGACGGGTTGTTCACACTATAGATGTAGATATTTGGAAACTCCCTGATAAGGCGGTCGGGCCAGCAGCAGCCCGATAGTCCCGTCTGTTTGCCAGGCATAAACTCCAATGCCCCGTGCGTGCCCACGTGGATAAGGGCGTCCGCGCGGAAGATGTTTTCCAGATACAAATAAAAAGCCATGAAACCATGATGGGGCGTTCCGTTCTTTGCCATCATCATCCGCATCGGATCGCCCTCGTAACCGAATGTCGGCTGGACACCTAAAAAAACATTTTTCAACTGCACGCCGTGGATCAGAAGATCACGTCCGTGAGCATTGATGCGGCCCGGTGCAGATCCCCACTCCTCTTCAATTTCGCGCACATAAGGACACGAATGATAATACTCCTCGACAGGCATGCGATAGGCTACCGACGCCAGGTGTTCTCCTGCCGGAACGAGACCACTGTTTGCACCGAGCAGGAGACCGCGAAGGGTATCGGGGGTCTCGGGTACGTCGACGCGATATCCGTCGGTTTGAAGGCGCCGGAGAATATCCCAGATGCTGGGAAACACATCTAGCTCCGCCGCTGTTCCCAGGTTGCCTTTGTCCGGAGGAAAACAGTAGACGATGAATGCCAGGCGGCGTTCGGAACGGGGCGCCAGGCGCAGCCGGTCCCAACGAACCAGGCGGCGAACGACCCGTTCACACCGTTCCTCGATCGCCTCCGGTTCGTCTTTACCGGCCGCGAGTCCGCCGAACACGAAAGGCTCCGTGGCGCCGTCGATCTCGGGGATAGCCACCTGCATGGCCGTTTGCACAGGGTTCAGACCAATGACGCTCTCCTCCCACTGCTCAATGCGCTGCATTTCCAGGCTGACAATGGACCGGAATGGGCGATTCAGAACTTTGAGATAGTCCACGGCCGCCTCACTGTCGTTCATCGCAGGTCCACCGACAAAGCTGAAACCCGTAAGAGAAACTATCTGGGCTACACGCGGGGTGTTGGTTTGAGCATCCACCAGAAATTCCTGGCACGCTTCACGGTTGTCCATGAAAGTGGACAGCACCGGAACTACCGGAAGCCCTTCCGATTCGAGCAGCCGTATCAGGTAGTCGTAATGGCGGCAGGCGCCACTCACAATCTGCGGCCTCGTCAGCAGCAGGCCGATAGCTCGGTTTGTGTCCATGCGCGGGTGGCCACCGGTATCAAACGGGCGCCCCTCGTACCACGCGCAATACTCTTCGAAAGAAGAGAACAACGAAGCCGCATCCGGATGATAGATTCCGGTGGAGGGTCTGTTTTCCGGCGCGTCGATACGATGGATACATCCTGCTAGTTCGGGAATGTAGTGACGGATGGTGTAGAGAAGCAGGGACCGGATGTTTCCTGGTGTGGGCTGAAGCAAATAGCAGAAAACCGTCAGATAGTGTTTGACGTCCCGCAGGATACCTATCGAAGGTGTCAGCCGCAGAAGGGACGGCATTTGCTTGAGAAGCAGGGAATGCTTGTGTCCTCCCGTGCTCTTATCCTCTCGGTTTCGGGCGCGTGCATAGCTGCCCATCCAGGACCCCGCGTCACGCACGGCCCGGTAAATAGCGCCCCGCTCCCTTTCTCGCCAGAGATTGAACAGCTTCATTCCTTCCAGCTTGCCGAGCCTGGTGCGCACCATCAGGCTGCGCATGCAATTGATGGCGATCACCGCACGATGGCGTGAGCGGCAGCGGTCCAGGGCCGCAACGATCCGTGCCGCGTTGTCATTGTCGGTTACATGGATGATTAAAACGATTGCGGCATCGTCTATGTCGCGTTCAATCGCCGGCCATTCGGCATCGGGAACCCGCAGTGTGCAATTATGCGCAGCGACGGCAAGCCCGAGCCGGCATTGCCTGTTAATCTCCCGCTCGGCATTCTTGAGGGGCGCCAGCAGGCTGGATCCGACATAGAAGACAGTGATTTTCATAATCCCTGGCTCGCCCTCTACGCTTGCCGGTTGACTCCTTCCAGGTGATCCTCTAATTTGTCGAGCGCGTTGTGCAGATGATCCAAAACGTTCTCCTGCGCGGCCCAGAAGCCTCTGCCGTGCGCTTCCAGCAAGCGCTGGGCGAGACTGCGTGTCGCATGAGGATTCAGTTCCGCCAGGCGATTCCGCATTGTTTCGTCCACTACATACGTGTTCGCGATCTCGCTGTAGATCCAGTCGTCCACCGCACCGGCGGTCGCGCTCCAACCGAAGGTATTGCTGACGTGGTGCTCAATCTCGGCGACTCCGCTAAAGCCGTGCCTTAGCATTCCTCCATACCACTTCGGATTTAGAAGCTTTGTACGCACTTCGAGACGCACCGTCTCATTGAGCGAGCGGATCTTGACGAGCGGACTCAGGCTGTCACAAACGTAAGTTGCCGGGCGCTCTCCGGTGCGCTGCTTGACGGCCTGTGTGAGGCCGCCGAGGTATTCAAAATAGTGATCGACGTCGGTGATTCCGATCTCCGCGTTATCGAGATTCTGATACGTGACTTCGACCCGCGAGAGAGCCTTAGCCATCAGCGTCCCGGCAGGATCTCCCTCTAGCCCACGGCCGTAAGCGAAGCACTTACGCGTCACGAAGAGATCTCCAATCTGTTCGGCGCGATCCCAGTGACCGCCGATGACCATGAAATTGACGTTAGTGCCGTAGTTTCCAGGCGCGTTCGAAAACAGGCGGGTCGCTGCGTCACACCAGGATAAGCCCTCCTGTTGCGCCTGTTGAACGTGTTTGCGAAGAAAATTTGTTTCGGGCGGTTCATCGAGGCCCGCGACTTGGCGTGCCGCTTTATCCAGCAGTTCTATAGTGGCGCCGAAAAGATCGCGGAAGATACCGGATAATACGAAGACCACATCGATTCGCGGACGGCCGAGCGTTTCTGGCGGAATGATTTCCACATCCGTGACACGGTTCATACCATCGCGCTTCGGAACCACGCCCATCAATAAGAGTGCTTGTGCAACGCCTTCGCCGTGCGTCTTGATATTGTCCATGCCCCAGATGACCATCCCGATGGTTTCGGGGTAGCGGCCACGCTCGTCGAGGCAGCGGTTGAGCAAGCGCCTGATCGTGTCCCGGGATTTCTGGAACGCCACGTGGGACGGTACGGCATAAGGATTGACAGCATGCGTGTTCCGCCCCGTGGGAAGAATCTTTGGATTCTGAACCAGGTCGCCGCCCGGGCCCGGCTCGATGTATTCACGGCGCAGGGCGCGCATCAATTCGTCCACTTCGGAGTTAGTACCCAATTGCCGGTTCAGGCCGTTTAGAAAGGCAAGCATCCCGGTGGAGTCTTCCGTTGGAATGGAAGCCTCGCGGGCCAGCAGGGAAGCAGCCTCCTCGATGCCGCCATCTTCCGCCAGAAGCTTTTCTATCGCGCTGCGAAGGATTGCATCTACCCGTTCACGCTGCAAGAGACGTTCGCCGCACGTTGCGCTCTCCTCCATCAGGATCTGGTACTCGGGAAAGCCCAGGCGCGCCGCGATCTGACCGGGCAGCGAGCGGAATCCCACCTCCGGCCGGTCGAATGATGCGATCATTCGGAGCATGTCCCCCCGTTCGGTTTGCGCGTTCGGTCTGCCGAATACGTGCATTCCAGTGGGAATCAGCCGCTGCTCGATTTCGAGCAATTGTTCATAGAGACGCAGGACGATCCGGTCCCGCTCTTCAGCCGGTCGTGCAGGTCCCGCCAATTTGCCTCCTCAAGCTTTCGGCGGCGCCGGAGACCGCATCGGCCACCGCGCCATCCTCCCAATAGGGAAGAAAAACATGCCGGCCGCCCAGCATCTGTGCAACCTGTCCGGACTTCGAATGTCCGGCAAACCGATTGCCGGCGTCCATCACGACGGATGCGATCCCCTCATCCCGCAGAGCCCCAGCCACCGCCTGGAGTTGCTGCGAACCAATATTGCCGTGACCGTCCGTCAGCAGTACTAACAGTGTTTGCCGAACACCACGAGTTGTGCTCCACCGAGCCAGGTAGAGCGCGCTCTCCAGTGCGGCGGCCAGCGGTGTCGCGCCGCCTGTTGGTATTACATCGATGGCGCGCTTGGCCAGCTCTACGCTCCGGCCGGGCGGAAGGAGAACCTCGGCCTTCTCGCCCCGGAATGCGATCAGCGCCACCTGGTCCCGGTGCAGGTACGCCTGGTGAAGCAAGCGGATCAGGGCTCCCTTGGCTTGACTGATGCGTTGAAGCGCCATGCTGCCGCTCGCATCCACAGCAAAGATGATCAGCATGCCTTGCTTTTCCCGGAACTCTTTGAACCGGAGATCGTTTTTCGTGATTCGGACGGCTGGTGCGGCGGCGGCGGATTTCAAGCGCAGGGCCTGGAGCGGAGCCGCCACGCGCAAGGTTGCTTCAACCGCGAGCCGTCCGCCGCCGGGGGGCCTCCGGGAAAGCGGACGCACATAGCGGCCTCGGGTCCAATTGATGGCGTCGCCGCCTGTGCTCAGCCTGCGCGCCGTTCCTTTGCGATCCCTGGCAATCCTCGGCGAAGCCCAGTCCATCACGCCATCGGGCGGATTCGCGGGAACAGTGGGGAAAACCCGATCTTCAGCGCCCTGGCCAGGCTCTTCACAAAGTGTTTCCTCTGACGAATACTCCGGCTCAAGACCGGAACTCCTAACCTTGCGCATGGCAGCGCGAGGCTCCAGAACCAAACGCTCTGCCGCTTCCAGATCTTCCGTCTCCACACGGAGCCGTCCGTTCCAGGCCGCATGCGCACGGGCAAGTCGCGCGGCAAACACTTCAGTCCGATGGCCCTCGATTCCGAAGTTAAGGGCTACCGTGCACAACCTGCTGTAGTCGGAAAGCGCCATTTGCACATCCGGCAAGCGGCGCCGCGCGCCCGCGACACGTTCTTTGAGCAATTCCAACGCGGGCGCATAGCGGCGTAAGAACTCAAACGGATCGCGATCGAATGCCGTGATGCGGCGGAGTAACTCCACCCTGTCACCGAGTGGCAGGCATGTCGTTTCTGTAACGTGGAGAGCCACCGAATCAGCAAGCGAGTGGCGGAGTTCGCCTCCTTCTGGGTTACAGGTTGCGATGAGGGAAAACTCTGCCACCTCGTGCTGCGTGAGGGCGCTGCGTATGCATGACGCCGCCCTCGCATCGAGGAGGTTGAGGTCATCCGCCACCAGAAAGCCCCCATGCGCCCGGGCAAGCAGGCCCGGTGAGGCCTGCGGCTTACCGGTCCGGAGCGTGGCCTCGATATCCAAGCTCCCGAGCAATTGATCTTTGGTGACGCTGGGAGTGATCTGTACAAAAGGCGGTTCCCCGTCTGCGATGCATACAACGGACCGGAAAGCTCGCGCCAAAACGCTTTTGCCCATACCACCCAACCCCTGGATGACGATGCCCTTCAATACGGGATCTACCGCCAACAACAACAGTGCTCGCGTAACCCGGCTCATTCCGGCAACGGCCGGCAAGGGAAAAGCAAGCGCCTCGGGGTGATTGGGGATCGTCCTCATCCGGCTACCGCTCTGGTTTGTGGCTTGTCTTCGGGAATGATTTCGTCCAGTGCCCGAGTGACGCGGAACCCCGGGTCTATCTCCTCCCAAGCATCTCTTCGCAACCGGTGGCACAAGGCCATCGGAGCGACCGTCCGGACATCGGCCGCGGTGACCATCATGCGCCCCTCGAAGGCAGCGAGCGCCTTGGCCGCCCGCAGAATGGTCAACTCACCACGGTGGCCGTCAGTTCGCAGGCGGACGCAGAGCTCCCCGATTTTGTAGAGAAGATTGTCGTGCACCGTTATTTCGGGGAGCAGGCGCTTGGCGTTGACAATGCGGCGCCGGAGCGAACGTTGATGACGGTCCATTTCGGCCCTGAACCGAGCAGGATCACGCTCGAACCGCTCCCTTCGCCGAACGATCTCCACGCGGGCGTTGACATCGGTGATGGTGAGAATTCTGGCGTATAATCCAAACCGGTCCAGAAGCTGAGGCCGCAGTTCGCCTTCTTCCGGGTTGCCGGAGCCGACCAGTACGAATCGCGCCGGATGGCTGACGCTGATGCCCTCCCGCTCCACAATATTTCGGCCGCTGGCCGCGACATCCAGGAGCAGATCCACAATGTGATCTTCGAGGAGGTTGACCTCATCAATGTACAGGAAGCCCCGATTGGCCCATGCCAGCAGACCCGGTTCAAAGGCCTTGATGCCGGCCGTGAGCGCCCGCTCGATGTCCAGCGTTCCGCACACCCGGTCTTCCGTGGCGCCAAGCGGCAACTCGACCACCGGCACACACCCTTGTTCCTCGGGCACCCGCTGGCGGGG
>CAADGY010000437.1 GCA_900696665.1 uncultured Acidobacteriota bacterium | reverse complement strand
GGCCTTCAGCGACGTGGGCAACCCCTTCATGTTCCAGGGCGTGCCCCACTTCGCCCTCGACACCCAGGCCGCCGCGACCTCCGGCAAGCTCCTGCTCAACCACCACCGCGCCCGCTTCGCCGACCCGGTCACGGGGAGGTGGACGACGCGGGATCCGCTGTTTTACAGTGGGGTGCAAGTGCCTGGTCTCGTTTCTCCGGGATCAATCTCAGTCTGGTTGAAGCCTATAAGTCGCTCATCTATCGTATCCAATCGAGGCAACCGATCAGATGGTTTGTACGACTATCTGCGTGAAAACCCAGTTAGGACCTTTGATTTCTCAGGACTTGCACCGCCATGTGCCTGTACACCCGACGATCCGATGGGACCGTGTCAGCCAGGTAATGAGACTTCGACCACTGGTACGTGTACGTACACAACTACATGTAGAGTGCAGTGTGGCAGGTTCCAGAATCGACCGATAATCTGGCACGTTCCCTGTACAAAAACCCATACCTGTACTGGATGGTTTCGCTGCGGGGATAACGGAGTTTGGTATATATGGGCGTGGAATCCATAAGCTTATCAGTCCGTGGAAAAAACCGTGTCACAGGCGTCTCGCCTGTGTTTTCACCGCCGAGACGGCGGTTCCACAGGAGACTCTACGGCTTTCGCCACGGACTGTAATGGGAATGCAACGAGAGGCGTAATACTCCTTCTACGCGAAATGGTCTGGAATGATGAACTGGAACTTGAAGATTGGTCTGATGCTCTCTATCGGTTCTGCATTCGTGTGGCTGTTCAGCCTTGTTGCGAATGTTGGCTACGAAGGTGCATCAATTGCCGCGAGAGTATTGCCGCATCGCTTATCGATCGAAAGCTTCACCACGAGGAGTGCCCGTGGATTCTACAGTCGACCATCGGCTCCGACCAACTTCCCATGGTTTCCATCGAGCGGCAAAGGATTCGATTCGAATGGTAGAGTAACACGCAGTGATGTATTTGTGCCTTTATGGCTCCCAACGATAGGTTTTCTTTCCTTAACTGGAATAGTAGCGTACCGCAAGCGCGTACCCAAAGGCCATTGCAGATGCTGTGGTTACAACCTAGTGGGTAATGTGTCGGGAATATGCCCAGAGTGCGGGAATAAGTTTGGAGATCAGGTTGCCAAGGAGGATGGCAAACTGTTACTTTGGTTAGTGTGCACGGGCATTCACCTTGTAGTGATTTGTTCGCTGGCTCCGGCACTGTTTCCAGACGCGGATAATATCGATGCATTCGGTATTCTTCGTTCATACGCCACAGTTGCTATGATAGTGCTGGCGCCGTTTTTTGGTCTTCTTTGGGCTCGTCTGTATAGGAAAATGGCCTGCTCATCGAACACTCCAGTCAGTAATGTTGGTTGAGACAAGGGTACATACTAGAAAGGCATCAAGTTAGGCCACAAGCTTGCCTTTCAGCAAGTCTTGTCGCAGTTGGTCACGTGGTTTCTTCATGAGTAATTCTCCTTCATGCGCCGCTTGATGACGCGGGGTTCGATTCGGTTTTCGCGGGCCGGGTTCACAATGAGGGATGTCAGACTGACGGCATATTCGGCATCCGGATCGATCACCGCGACCTACGAGGTGGCATTGATGTCTCTACCTTGTACAAATTACCACATCTTGTGCCGCGAGATCGTGAATGATTGTTCAGAGGTCTTGTCATGTCGCACATGCTGGTTGCTCCGCGAGGTTGGCAATGAAGTATAAGACAGTTGTTCGGATTGCTCTCAAGCTCATAGGTGTATCGGTTCTCATCCTTGGCTTCAGTAATGCCATCGGTCAAGCTATTATGCTTGTCGATCTTTTACAAGTTCATAATTCCGCTCCAGGGTTGTCGTGGGGATATGCGGGTGGCGGCGTAACGTGTATTGTTCAGGTGGTTATCGGATTATACTTGATATTCGGCGGGAAAGTTGTTGCCGATATATTAGTGTCTTCTAATAAACAGTACTGCTGCGAATGTGGATACGAATTGACGGGCAACGCTAGCGGTGTTTGTTCAGAATGCGGAACTATAATACCAAATGGTCATAAACGTACAATTAGTAATTCTGTGGAGAGTGATTAATATGACAGCGCTATGAGGTATTTCGCCTTTGTGCCGTGCGGCGTCGGCTTGCGTAGGATGCCTCGTTGCGCCATTGGTAATACGCCAGGCGTTCGATCAGTTCAGCATGCGAGTGCCGCCAGCGGTTCCACACCTTCGCTGCGATCCCGTTCGTTGCCTCCGCCACCTGCTCCAGCGTGATCCGCGGATTTTCTCCACCGCAGCCGCTGCGTCTGCTCGGCCAGGAAGTACATCGCCAACGCGGCACAGAACCAGTGTCGCAGCAACCCGCTGTAGCGGCGCACCTCGAACGCCCCGAAGCCGGCTTCCTGCTTGGCCCGCTCAAACCACTTCTCCACGTGCCACCGCGCGAACGTCGCCGCCATCATCTGCTTCCAGTTCGCGCCGCCCGCGGCGTTGCTGATCAGGTACTTGTGTTCTCCCGTCCGGGGATTACGGATCACGAGCAACCAGTACGCCCGGTCCGTCGGAACCGACACGTGCCCGCGCGTATCCACCAGGTACACCCGCCCGGCCCTCAGCTCCCAGACGGCGGGTCCTCGCGTGGTGTCCTTCACGGTCAGCCGATACCAGCCCTGATTGCGGAACACCGGGCTGAACCGGCACACGTTGTCCACCCGCTTGGGCGCATGGACCGCCTGGGTCGATTGGCAGTGCGGCAGGCTCGGCCAGACCAGAAATTTTGAACGCACCTCGCCAATGCCACGCTGCCCCAGCCGGTCCAACTCGAACCAGAACTGCGGAACGCTGCCATACTCCTCGTCGAAGGTCAGCCAACTGAAACGCACACCGTTACCGATCGCGGCCATCTCCTGCGCGATCGCGATCAGCCACTTCGGTCGATAGACCACCTCATCGGGGATCTTCGCGTCCCGGCAGCGCGGCCGATCGTCGGCCCAGCTCCTGGGCAAATACAGATCGCTGGCAACACAGCTGAACGGATTCCGCGGATGGTTGCGGCAACATCCTTTCAGGAGCACAACAACACCTGTCTGGACGCAGCACGGCCCCCGAATCAGGCGGGGAACGTTTCGGCATCGTCGACGCCCGGGCCGACTTGGCTCACCACCCGAACCCCTTGGCGTGGTCAAGAGCGCGGATTCCGGCCCGGAAAAGTTCAACTAGTGTCCAGTCGCCCCGATTGAAACTTGAAGTTCATCGCGCAGGCAGCAGCTTCGCGCATTTCCTATTGTCAGTGCGCGATTTAGCGTCGGGCTATCGGGTTCGAAACTACCGTGGAATGACCGTGATTTCGAGGGGGAGCGATTGGACTTTTGAACTTTTCACGGTGAAACTCTGGCTTTGCCCGCCATGGCACGGCCGCCTCGGGAACAAGCGTAAACCCACAGCCGGAGTTCGTCGTCGCACCGAGTCTGCAAGAATCAAGATTGCCATCAACAAGAAAGTGGTATATCACGCCGCGCGAAGAAGTTCGGATTCAATACGACGCAAGAACTGCATCGACTGCATCGGGGATTGCGAATCGGACCAATCTCGGAGCGCCTTTTGGTCTAGCGGCAAGATAAGGAACTGACCTTGACGCGCGAGAAGGCTCAGTCGAGCTAAAGCGCAATTCGTAAATCCATTCCGTGAAACCAATAGTCCAAAGCGGCCACGACCTCCCGAGACTAAATTCCCCAATGTCTGCGAAATCGCGATCGGCTGTGCACGACGTTTCAGGTTCTTCGCCTCCAACATCACACATCTGATGTCGTATCGACGGCTCCACTCTTGCCACAAAGGGTACTGCGACAATCGTTCGGTACAGAGAGTTAATTCTCCATCTCCGCTTCCCCCGATTAGTGGAAACTCGCCCCTAACGAACGAACGATCAACGACGGGGCCTAGCATAGTGCTGAGAAATCGTAGGACGAACTCGCGGAATTCGTTTCCATCACCCACAGGACAAGCATCGATTTGCCTTACGAGGTCTCTCGATAGTCGGATCGAATTTATTAGCGACGTCACGTCACCCGGAGGATGCTGTAACAATTCGCCTGCAAGTTCATTGAACAGCTGCGGTTGATTCTGTGGGGCGGTCTGCAACTCTGAGAGCAATTCGCACAGCCGCAGCATAGCTGCTTCGAGGTTTGCAGCCGTTGGATAGGTGCCCCGGGCGATTTCCGCTCGAATGCGGGCTATTCGCTCATCAGCAGGCTCGGAATGATGCGCCATATCATCTGTTGTATCGGCAAAAACCGCGCGAGACTTTAGTCAATAAGTGGGCACATAAATGTTATCGGACGTGCGCTCCCAAAACCGTCTTGAAAAGTGAAAGTGAGAAATTGGCAAGAATCGTGGTCGTGAATGCGGATTCCGGCTATGAGAAGTTCAACTGGTGTCGAGACACCGCGATTTCTTTCACGGTTTCACGGCCGGTCGAAGCGGCACGCTTGCCTGTTTGCTCCGCTCCCAACCGGATTAGACTGTGCCTGTGGACTACGACCATTTAGTTGCTTTCATCCAGGGGCACTTTACCGATGGGCTGGCCTTGGTGATCGGCTCCGGCCTTTCCACAGCGGAAGGGTTGCCGGGAATGCCCGCACTCGCAGCGCACTTGGCGGCGCATGCGCACACTCTTTCCGGTGACGACACCACGCTTTGGATACAGATCAAGGCTGTACTCGATGCGAACGAGGGGCTGGAAGCCGCACTTCTCAAACACGCCCCGTCAGCGACACTCGAAGACTGGATCGTCAAGAGAACGTGCGAAATCTTGGTGCCGAAGGAGCGAGAGGTTATGGCGGCGGTTCTCGCCGGCACTCAAACGCTTCGACTAACGACATTCCTGTCCAGAGTTTTGAAGCCCTCGACCGGCTTCCCGATTCTGACGCCGAACTATGACCGCCTGATCGAGTTGGCGTGCGAATTGGCAGGTTTTCACGTGGATTCCACGGCAGTTGGGCATTACGCCGGCGTGTTCGACCATGAGCGGAGTTGCATGGGCTCGTGCAAGGGTATCACCACCCGTGCGAAAGTCACGGTGTTAGATCATTTTCCCCGCGCAGTGGTCCTGAAGCCGCACGGCAGCCTCGATTGGTACAAGACGAGCGGCGCGCCGCGCCGATGCAGCCTCGATCTGGATGGGGAGCGGCTCATCATTACGCCAGGCTTGAACAAGTACAAGGCTGGCTACAACGCACCGTTCGACAAGCATCGCGACCTCGCCAACGATCACATCAAGAGAGCCGCTAGGCTACTTGTCGTGGGCTACGGCTTTAATGACGATCACCTCCAAACGCACCTTGTGCAGCGAATCAAAGACGGCACGCCAACACTTATTTTGACGTTCGCTGCGAGCGACAAAACCAAGTCACTGGCACAGCAAGCACCGGCGTGCGTCTGTTTATCCAAGGCGACCGCATGGGACGGCATCGCCGTCGTCACGAAGAGCGCTCAGTTTGAGCATCAAGGACACAATCTCTGGGATCTTGGAGTTTTGTCGAAGGAGTTGCTGACATGAGCGACGCCCCCATCCTGAACCTTGAACCTCCAAGCAAACTCGGCAAGGTCGCCGCCGTGGACACCAGCCGCGTGTTGATCGCGGTGGAGAACGCAGTCCTTCTCCCACGCGCCGCCGTGGGCAGCCTCGTGGCGATTCAAGGCGCGACGGCCCAGGAGTACCTGATTGGTATGACTGAACGGGTAACGCGGCAGCTGCGGGAACAGACGGCCCAGCCGGACCCGTTGGCCCCGACGACACTTGCGACCGAGGTGGTGCCGGATGACGCACTTCGGGTCGTCTTGCTCGGAACCTACCGCACGATCAAGGGCATGAACCGCAACCGCTTCAAGCGCGGTGCTGACTCATTTCCCCAAATCGATCGCGATTGTTTTCTGATCGAAGGAGGCAATCTTCAGCGGTTCATGAGTTTGCTGGGGAAAGACTTGGAGGAGAAGCAACGGCTTGAGCTTGGGCACTTCGTCCTTGATCAGTCCGCTGTTGCGATCGCAAATGGCGATCGCTTCTTCCAGCGGCACGCGTCGATCCTCGGCAGCACCGGTTCCGGAAAGAGTTGGTGCGTGTCACTAATTCTGGAGCGTGCGTACGCCCGCAAGTATGCGAACATCATCGTCTTTGACATGCACGGCGAATACAGTTCGTTGGCCAAACCGACAGCACCGCCCGGAGGAACCGCGCCCTCGCCGATTGCTGCGCAGTTCAAGATCGCAGGTCCTGGCGACTTGGACAAGCCGCCACCTCACGCCTTGTTCCTGCCGTACTGGTTGTTGAATCGCGAGGAAATGCTGTCGATGATCCTCGACCGTAGCGACCAAAACGCCCCCAATCAGGCATCAAGGTTTACACTCCACGTCCGGGCCTTGAAGGAAGCAACGCTAACGGACAAGAAGAAGGATGACGTGAAGGCCACATTCACAGTCGATTCTCCCGTTCCGTACACACTCGCCGACCTCCTCGCCAAACTCACGCACGATGACACGGCGAAAGGCATTGGCGTGAAGGGCGGCGAGGTAAAGGGCGAATGGGAGGGACGACTCACTCGTTTCATCTCCCGTCTCGAAGCCAAGGCCGAGGACCGACGCTACGGGTTCATGTTCAAGCCCCCCGCAGCGGCCCTCGACTACGATTGGCTCGCCATGCAAATCAGCTCGCTATTGGCGCCGGGAGCAGATAAGCCCGGCATCAAGGTTGTCGATTTTTCAGAGGTGCCGTCGGACGTTCTTCCCGTCGTGACGGGTGTGTTTGCACGACTTCTCTATGATGTTCAGTTCTGGATGGAGCCGGATAAGCGGACGCCCTTCGTGTTCGTCTGCGACGAGGCCCACCTCTACTTACCCGTCCGCGAAGACGCTAATGCCGTAGAGAAGCAAGCCCTTTATTCATTCGAGCGCATTGCGAAAGAAGGCCGCAAGTATGGAGTGTCGCTTCTGGTGGTTAGCCAGAGGCCGTCAGACGTGAGCCGGACAATTCTCAGCCAGTGCAACAACTTCCTGATCCTGCGCCTTACGAACGATCAGGACCAGAACGTGGTTCGCCGTCTCATGCCCGACTCGCTTGCTGGCGTCCTTGACGGCTTGCCGTTGCTAGACACCGGTGAGGCGTTGCTCTTGGGCGACGCGATCTTGCTCCCTGCGCGTATACGGCTTAAGCGGCCGACGATCGAACCGCTCAGTCAAACACGAGACTTCTGGCAGGAGTGGGGTGAAAAAGCTCCTGACTCCGCGGCGGTCAAGGCGGCGGTGGAAACCCTCAGGCGCCAGTCGCGCAGCGGGTCCGGATCAGCGTAGAATAGAGACTGCCGGCGAGACGGCTTGGCCAACCGAGTCAATGCGTCGGATGGGCGGGGATTTCATGGATTCGACGTTTCACGCCCCAGTAGCGTGGATCACAGGCTTCCACGCCAAATCCTCGATTCCAGCGCAGGAACGCAGAAAAAGTTCAACTGGTGTCCAGTCGCCCCGATTCTTGCAGGAGATCAGCAGTTTTTTTACTTGCAGTGCTGACTGGCCGCTGGAATGAGATGCGACGCTTCGTTCCGGCAAGCTAAATACGCGAATCGCGAAAGTCGGCGCTCGCCGGC
>CAADGY010000436.1 GCA_900696665.1 uncultured Acidobacteriota bacterium | reverse complement strand
TAAATCGTTGAGCGTAAGGTGAAAATTTCAGTATAATGTAGTGACCACAACCGCAACCTGCGGCCATCAGGTGATTTAAAAACCGGAGAGGTGGCTGAGTGGTCGAAAGCAGCGGTTTGCTAAACCGTCGTAGGGTCTAAAGCTCTACCGGGGGTTCGAATCCCCCCCTCTCCGCCAGCTAAGTGTTTTTTGCGATTCAGTCTCTACACCAGCAGCGGGAGCGGACTTCGATCCTAAACTCCCCTTATTCCGCAGCGGGCGCGGCGATTCGGCCCGGCATATGAACGCCGCTGTGACCTGCGGCGTGTTCCTGAACGGCCGTGCCTACTGGAGGAACGTCTCTATGCGCGTCCGGGAGTATACGCTGGGCGGCTATCAGGTGATCAAGAAATGGCTTAGTTACCGTGAGAAGGAACTCCCTGGCCGATCGCTCACCGCGGATGAGGCGCGATACGTGGCAAACGTGGCGCGGCGCAATCGCGGCGATCCTGCTGATGGGGCCGGCGCTCGACGGCAACTACCGGTCCCTTAAAGTCGCCACATACATGCCGGCCGCCGGCACCCGGTAATGCGCTTCTGCCCGGTTCAGGAAGCCCAACTCCGCTTTCGATTCCCATTTTGAGCGGCGGGACAGCCCGCCGAAGGTCAAGCCACCCGGTATTTTCGCAGTGCCGCCTCGTCGAGTTCAACGCCCAACCCCGGCGTTGTTGGAACCGTGATATAGCCGCCTTTGACCTGGAACGGAGTTGCCAGCAGGTCGCTCTGCCGCAAAAAGCAGAGGGTATCCGATGGGACGGTGCAACTCTTCGTCGCCGCCGCCGCATGGATGAAGGACATGTCGCGAATCCCGAGTTCTACCCCGGAGCCGTGCCACACGGGGATGCCCGCCAACTCCGCTACATAGCAATTGCGCACAAAGTCCCGCATCGTGCCGCCCAGGTTGAACACGTCACATGCTTCGGCGCGTATCGCTTCATACATCTGGGCCGCACCGGACGGCGTGATCGCCAGCGGAATGGAAAGCCGCCGGCGGAACTCGCGAAACCAGTCCAACCGTTTCGGCACCGGATCCTCGATGGTAAGGTTGAACTGCTGAAGCCGTTGACCCACCGGCAGAAAACTCACCAAATTCGGATAGGACGAGTTAAAGTCCACAATGAAACTCAGTTCCGGCGTTGCTTTGGAAACCGCGGCCAACTGCCGGTCAATGGGATCTCCGTAGCGCGCCTTGAACTTGAGATTTCGAAAGCCGAGTTCAACAGCCCTCTCGCCGACGCGGATCAGGTCCGGCAGCGTGCGCTGTCCCGTCCAGTAGGAGACGGCGACCTTTTCCTGTTGGCGGCCTCCGAGAAGATTGTACACGGGCATGCCCTGACTCTTGCCGATCAGGTCATAAATGGCGATCTCAAAGCCATCCGCCGTACGGCGCTCCGGCAGGCCTAAAGCGGGCGAGGCCATGTCGAGATGCCACAGATTCTTTCCGGTTAAGAACTCCGCATTCTTCGCAACAGCCTCTTGAGGAACATCGCGGCCGGTTTCTCCGATGCCGGTCAGCCCGCCTGCGTGTACTTTGAGAATGAACTTTGGATACTTATCGAAATCACGCAGGCGGATGTCCAGGTTAGGTCCGTAATCCTCGCTGACAACCACCCCCGGCCGCATCGGCACAACCACCTTGATGTACTCCACGCGTTCCACTTTCAAAGGCGACGCATCGGCTCGAGCGGCGAACCCTAGAAGGACGGCAAGAAAATCTCGTCGTGGCAACATATCGATCTCCTCCGGTTCCGTACACTGTATCGCATGAACTCACCGCCGCGCACGCGTATGATAGTCTGCACGGCAAAGGGCAATCGAACTTGGGACAACACACCTCCAACATCCGCTGGATTATTTGCAGTTTTCTGCTGGCCATCAGCACGCATGCTTTCATCACCCGCATGTCAATGAGTGTGGCAGCTCAACCCATTCAGAAACAGTTCGGGCTCACGAATGTTGAGGTTGGTTGGGTGCTGAGCGCCTTTGTCGTTGGCTATGGCATCGTGCAATTCCCGGTTGGTATATTGACCGACCGGATTGGACCGCACCGTCTGCTGGCACTCACGCTATTTTCCTGGTCGGCGCTGCATTTGCTGACAGGCTTCAGTGCGTGGTTCGCAGCCGGCGCAAGCATCCTGCTTCCGCTGATAGCGATCCGCTTCCTGATGGGCATCGCACAGGCTACCGTGCTGCCGTGCTGCATTAAAGCGATTGCACGGTGGATGCCTCTCGCCGAACGCGCCACAGCAAACGGGTTCTTCATGATGGGGCTCGGCGCCGGGGGAGCCATTAGCCCTCCGCTTACGGTCGCCTTGATACAAGGATTTGACTGGCGGGCTCCGTTCTTCCTCATGGGCATTCTCGGTTTGGCGCTGGCCGGCGCGTGGTTATCATTCGGGCGGGATGCGCCACAATTGCACCGGCGCGTCAGCATGGCGGAACTGGCGCTGATCACAAGTAATAGCGCAACCAGCACGTGCACTGTCCGGCAACCTACGCCGTGGCGCAACCTGCTCGCGAACCGCAGCATATGGTGTCTGGCGTTCAGCTATGGTTTGGCGGGCTATCCGTCGTACGTATTTTTCACGTGGTTCTTCCTATACCTGGTGAACGTACACAAACTCGACATCCGCGCAGGCGGATACTGGGCCGCTCTCCCCTTCGTGATGATCGCTGTGATGACCCCGCTGGGAGGCCGTGCTTCCGACTTGCTGACCGTGCGTTTCGGCAAACGCAAAGGCCGGCTCGGCGTGGTCTTGATGGGAGCATTCCTCGCATCGTTGTTGATATTGGTAGGTGCACGCGTTCAGGATGCGCGCACCGCGGTGGTACTTCTTTCGCTTGGCGCCGGGTTTCACCTCTTCGCGCAGACTCCGTCGTGGGCGGCTACCATCGACATCGCCCCGGCGCATTCGGCGACGGTGTTCGGAATAATGAACACGCTGGCACAATTCGCCGGAGCATGCGCCCCGGTGCTCACACCCCTGTTGGCGGAGCGGTTCGGTTGGACCAGCGCTCTGGATTTCGCAGCCGGCATGGCGGCGCTGGCGGGAGTTCTCTGGATTGGAGTTCGGCCGGACCGTGTGATTACGCCTTCCCTGCCTCCGGCGCGCGTATTGCAGCACTAACCAGTAAGAGAACCACTGCTACCCCGGTGAGCGCGACAGCCTGGAATAGTGGTCCCGGCACACCTAATCCCACGGCTGCCTGATAAGGTTCACTGTGGCTCATGCCGGTCCAGATGTAGCGTCTGATTCCGAAGGAGGGTAGCATCGCCGTGAGCAGGTCCACGGCCCAGAAACTGGCACTGAGTAATGCCGTTCGTTTCAACCCTTCCGGCTTGTATCGCCACAAGAGGAAAGCCGCCGCCAGCGCAACGGCGAAACTGCTGGTGGATCCGGAAAAGTCCGTCAGATGCCTGCACCATTCCGAGCCGATTCCCTCGACTTCGCAGTGGCCGCGTCCGCCCGCGAGCCCGGCCCACCGGAACTCCGGCGCAAACTGAAGTCCGAACAACCGGAACTCCGTTATCGTTCCTCCGCAAGCGACTCCAGTGAGGGCATGTCCCGCTGTTTCGTGCCATGGGATAGCAAGGCCGAGCACGACGATTACAATAACGATGTGTGCGAAAATTCGTCCGGGGCTAAGCAGCATTCCAGCGTCCGGTTAAGGCGTACGAACCTTCGCCAGAACACGTGCGACAGCGGCGGTGATGCGGTCCTCCGTATCGGAGGTGAGCCGCCCAGGAAAAGCCGAGAACAGGAATGCGTCACCGCCTTCGTAGCCTCCCTCTTTCCAGACCCGCAGCGATGGAATGTAGCCGAAGACATCGTTGCTGTAGCCGGCGATCCATGTCGTATCGGCGCCATACTGTTGCTTGAACTTCAGCGCGTAGTCGACGGTCAACTCGCCGGCAAGCCCGATGAGCGTAAGGCTATCGCCGAACTGCCATGCCTGCACGGCATACGGCCTGGTTTTCGGAATGCCCTCTTTACTGGCGAGCGCCGCCAGCATCCTGCGGCCATGGGCCGCCGTATACCCGGCCTTGGATGTAAGTTCCTTCTCCCAACGGGCGCGGCCGAAGGGGCCCTCGAAGGCTAGCTCCGGGAAATCCATGGCCGCTCGCACCGGTCCCGCAACCGGCTTCATCTTGGCGCGAAGGACCTCTTCTACTGCATCGGCGAGCGTCGCCCCATATCGCTCCAGATGTTCGGGCTTTCTACGGGGAAGCGGGTTTGAATCGGCGCCGGCTCCCATGACAAAGAGTGCCTTCGCGCCGGGGAAACGTTCTTCGAGATAGTGCTGCGCGTAGCCCGCATAGTCGCCATGGACGGTGTAGTCGCTCATGATCGTGTTGTGACACGCGTATCCAAATAAAATGGCAATGAAATCACCAGCGGTATTGCGGACCGCAAGCACGGGCACATCGTGATCGACCGGCCCCGGGTATTCCCTGTGCGAAACACGGCGGCGGTTCACGGCGAAACCGGCCAAGCCCTGGTTGAACTCGAGTGTTGCCGGCTCGATGGCTGCCAGCGATTTCGCTACGGCATCGAAGATGAGCCCGGACAGCTTCTCCGTGTAGCGGGAAATGATTTCCTTTTGGGCGGCAAGCTGCGGGCCCATAATTTCGGAGTAACTGCCGGGTCCGCCCACAACTGGTGCGCTATGCGTGTGCGATACATTAAATAGAATTCGCTCGCGCGGAATTTTTAACTCGCTCGCGGCGCGTGCCGCAATGGATTCGGCCATCTCGCGCCTGATGCCGACCAGATCGAGCGTCACAATGACATTCGTTGCACCCGTACCGTCTTTGATCGCCAGCGCCTTAGCGTGTATCGGCTGGCGAACGGACTCCATTGGCTTCGTGCGCGCCGCATAGCCGGCAAGCCAGATCGGCTCGGAAGGAGTGATATCAACCGCCGCCACTCCGGCTTCCCATCCAGCGCGGAGCGAGCAGGTGAACAATAGCAGGAATAGCAGTTTCGCTTTCATCTGTCCTCAACAGAATATAGTCTTCCACCGCCCATTAAGGCAAGAAACGGCAGTTGTTCCAGACTATCAGAGCTTGTACTATCGTTTTGGGCGGAGGCAAGCATGACACACCGTGAACGAATGATCGCCGCACTCGAGCACCGCGAGCCGGACCGCGTACCCATGGATCTAGGCACCGCCCGGTTCACCGGCATGGTGAAAGCGGCCTATGAGAATCTGTGTGCGCATCTCGGCTTCGGAGACACCGGTCCGGTGGTGGACCGTATGCAGCAGGTGGTGG
>CAADGY010000435.1 GCA_900696665.1 uncultured Acidobacteriota bacterium | reverse complement strand
GACCCACTTTTCGATCGCTTCGCGCTCATCGAGGGTCCTGGGTTTGCCCGGGCTGTCGGGCATGTCGGCGTAGAGGGGCGGATCGACGTAGCCGTACTTGTCGGCGATAGTCACGTCCGGTCGGAAGCCCTCGACGTGGATGAGATAAATCAGCGGGAACGTATTGTGATCGCCGGAGGGGAAGATGATCGAATTCGGCTGCATGCAGGCCAGCATGTTCCGGGCGTGATCGGAGGCGTACCAATAGTGCCGCATGTTGTTTTCGCGCCAGTGCGCGAGAAGCGGCGCAGCCACGACGCCCATCGCGGCGACGAGCGAAAACAACGCAACGGGTATCGGGCGAAGCCGCCCGCGCAAGGCCCGCATCGAAGTCAATCCCCAGTGCAGCCCGGCGGCCAAGGGGATGGCGAAGACCAGGGCCATCGGGGTATGAAAGACCTTGTGGACGAACTCGTCCTGTCGATCGAGCCGCGGCCCTTCCAGGTAACAGAACAACGCCGAGCCGCAGGCCCACATCATCACGACGAGCCAGAAGAGCGGTCGGCGCACACGCCGCCGATAGAGCCAGATAAAACCCGCGGCGATCAGGGGAATCAGGATGGGCGTGAACTGGGTCGTCAACCAGCGGACGGCATAAAAGAGGCGCCCGAGCAGGAGCCCCAGCGTCATGTCGATCGGCGCATCGACCGAGGTCTTGCTCTTGTACTGACTTCGTCCGACGTGCTCCCACAGGGCGGCGAGCGTCGTCGTCTCGCCCCAGTTGACCGGCATGTTTCGGCGCGCCGCCCACAAGAGATAGACGTGGGGCGCCAGGCCCAGTGCCAGGGCGATGACGCACCGGACGAGCAGCCGGACGTCTTTGAGGATGTTCGGTTCCCGGGCGACCGCCCAAAGGGCCAGGCCCAGCGCCGCCAGGCCCATGGTGTGGTGGTTGCACATCCCCAGCCCGACGACCAGGGCCGCCCAGACCAACCACTGCCGTTGCCGATCCTGATGCCAGCGGACGACGAGCCACATCAGCAGGGCGATCATCAACAGGTTGAGCGCATAGACCTCGGTGATGACGCTCTGCGACCAGACGGCCGCCGTCAGGCCGGCGACGGCCGCGGCGGCGCAGGACGCCAGGGGACGGAATCCCATCCGCCGCAGCACGGCGGCCAGGATGAAGACGGCGGCCGCGGTGCAGGCGGCGGAGAAGAGGTTGGCCCGCCAGGCGATGTTGCCGAAGGGAAGCACGTGGAGCCAGATGCCGCAGAGGATGGTCCAGAGCGGATAACCCGGCGGATGGGGGACACCGAACTGGTAAGCCGCGGCGATCAGCTCGCCGCTGTCCTCGCCGGTCACCGTCGGGGCGAGGGTGAGCACGTGGATCAGCAGGACGAAGGCGGCTGCAAGCAGGCAGGATGCGGTGCGCACGAATCGCGCGAGGGGATGCGCAGGCGAGCGTCGCTCACCTCCGGCCCGCGCCGTCGCTTTTTTTACCCTTCCGTGGTGCTGCATCGGTTATCAGGTGAAACGGCGCCCAGCTACGCCGCGTGCAATGCACATCGGGCCTCCGCATCCATCGACGGACGCGCGACGACGATTGCGCAATCGGTTTCGCAGCGACGAGCTTGATTGAAGGAGACCCAGGAACGCGTTAAGACTGCCGAAAAGATAACCCGCTTTCGCGCGACGGGCAAATGAATTCGTGGTGAAAATCGGCTTGATTAAATGGGTGAATGTCGCCGCCGCGATGCCGTCGCCTCCAAGCTCTACCCGCAACTCGTGACCGCAAGAAGACCGCCCAGCTTCGAAGCGCGTGCATGAATCGAGTCTGAGCCGCGGCCGTTGCATTGCGAAAGCGTTTTAGCACAGCCGGCGTTTGTAGGGCTAACAGCGGGGGCAGGACCGGCGACGAAAGGGACCGTGGTCGAGTATTCCCTGAACTGATTCCTCGTCCACGTATCAAACTCACCTTTCCTCGCGTGGCCGCAGCCGCCCGGTTTCGGATGCACAGTTTTGGATGCCGGGAGGGCGACACCGCGTGATTCACCAGGCGGCTTTCCGCCAAGACTCAGCGAACAGATCGCGGCCGAGCCGGAGCGCCGCGCCCCTACTCCTCATAAACAAGAAAGAGGTTCAAAGCGCTCAGATTATTCTCTGAATACGGGCGTGCTATGCTCGGGTTGCCCCGGTAAGCCGATGATTCCGCACCCGAACAACAGTACATAGGCAACTGTCGGATAGGAACTTGCGACAGCGACATCGACATGTCCCGGAAAGCGAATAAACGTCGATTCTTCGCTCCATCCGGGCGGTTTCTGGGTTCGGTTCCTCCATCCTCGACCAACGGTCGGCATGGCCGGGGCTCGCTATGCCCGCCATCGACATGCCCCGGATAGCGAAAGAACGCTGATTCTGCGATCCATTCGGGCTGTTTTCTGGCTTCGCTTCGCGGAGGCGGCGTGATTGGGCTGCCTCGCGGGCAAGTTGGATTTCGCGCTATCGCTCACAAACACACATTTTCATGAGCGATAGGAAACGGCTGTATCGCTCATGCAAGAGCGGTCCCAATGGGGATGCGGCGATTGGGAGGCGTAATCGCCGCATGACGTGCGGGAAATAACTTGACTCCTGCGGCGAATAACCGATATAATCACCGCAAGGAATGCGGCAAAAAATGAAGTACATTCAGGATAGGCCGGGGTGGCCGGAGTTCACCTGGGACGGCGACGCCCTCGCCTCCCCGCTGGCGGGCGTTGCGCCACAAGCAGGGCCGACTGCTCGGCCGGATGAAGGCCCTCGGCTTCGATCTACGGGCCGAGGCCAGCCTCACGGTGCTCGCCAGCGATATCGTCAAGTCATCCGCCATCGAAGGGGAAATCCTCAACCCCGAAGAGGTGCGTTCGTCGATCGCCCGGCGGCTCGGCCTCGACGTGACAGGTCTGCTGAAGGCAGGCCGGGATGTAGAAGGCGTCGTAGAAATGATGCTCGACGCGACGCGGAACTTCGACAAGCCGCTGACGAAGAAGCGCCTCTTCGACTGGCACGCCTCCCTTTTTCCGACTGGCCGCAGCGGCATGCGCAAGATTACGGCCGGCGCGTGGCGGCGAAAGGAAGACTGGCCGATGCAGGTGGTCTCCGGTCCCTACGGGCGCGAACGAGTGCATTTCGAGGCACCGGAGGCGGAGCGGCTAAACGATGAAATGGCCGCGCTACTCAAGTGGCTCAACGCTTCGGCGTCGCTTGACCCGGTACTCAAGGGCTGAAACCGTGAAAGGCTGGCGATGGGTCACTGCCTGAAGACTGGCCCCTCGGCGCGATTTGGCTCTCCAGCCGTGAGCCGCCAGACCATTTCGCGAACCGTGATGTCCCAGCCCGTGGGCTTGTAGTCCGCGCCTTGAGCGTGGTAGTACAGGTCGCACAATTCGAGATAGTGCGTGATCATGTCGAGTTTGGCCCGCAGTCGCTCGGCTTCTGCCTTCCAGTCCGGTTTCATGCCTTCACACCTCGACGATGGCGTGCGGGTAGTCCCGCACCAGCCGAATCTGCTTGATCTCTCGTGCTGCCAGGCCGGCAAACTCCCGGGGCGGGAAGCGCTCGGCTTTCTCCACGGTATGAGCGCAATACCAAAGCCCTCCACAATCGCTGGCAGTGACGTACAGCGTCTTGCCGTCAGGAGAAATGAGTTGGGCAACATAGTGCATAATCGCTATCCCGTTGATTCGCAATTGTATCCCGTCGGTGAGAACTGCGCAAGCGCGGGATTCTCTCGGTCCGCGTGAAAGAGGGCAAGGCCGACGGGTCACGGACGCGGTGCGCCACAGCGAGTGGCGTCTACTTCAATATTCTTCGGCAATAGACGGTAGTCAAGCGACTAGACGTTTCGTGCGGCAGAACTTTCACGGCGCAACATCTTTCACCGAAATCGGCGGCAAACATTTGAGCACCTGCGACCACCACCCTCTCTGCCGTCTAAGCCGTCACCGTCGCGGTCCTCGCGAGAGCAGGCCGGCAGAACCTGGGACCGCGATGGTGACGGCGCAGGCGGGTGCCCAATCCCACTTCCAGCCCACCTGCCGGTATGCCCTGAGCCAGAGCGGATCCTTCTGACTCAACGGCCGGCATAACGGGGGCCACTACGCCCGCCATCGACATGCCCCAGACAGCGAAAGAACGCTGATTCTGCGATCCATCCGGGCGGTTTTCTGGCTTCGCTTATCAGACGCGGTTTGACGGCTGGCGTCGCGGATCTGTGATGCCGCACCGTGCAATCGGCGCGATTGCGTGGCCGCCACTCTTTCTGGTGGAAAACGAACCCATGAGGATCATCGCATTTCCCGCACTAGGGCCTCCTCGAATCGTCGCTTCACTTCTTCAGATGGAAAGGAAACATCGCCAAAGGTGAGGCAGGAGCCTTGGCGCCTCGGCGAAGAAAGCCGTCTGACTGTGACGAGTTTGCCGTTCGTGCCGAGCGATCGGCGGGCGCGCTCTATGGTCTCGAAGTAGGCCTTCTCCGCTGTCCTCTCGACTTCGTGTTGGATCTTCTTTAGATCGAAGTCAAATCTCATTTTTATCAAGGTATTCCTCGACTGCATTGATGCTGTGCGATTTGCCTTGTCAGCTTTGACGTTCATCATTGCGGAGCTTCGCATGAATCAGATTCCCAGGAAATCAACTGTCAATGTTCCTTGTCTCTTGGCGGATTCGGATCGTTGCCGGGCGCGATCGTGTCCTTGCTTACAATTTTCCCATCTCGTCCCAAAGTCGTCCGCTCGCCACCACCTTGGTTTTGTAGCATGTCCCGGGCGGCCGCGTTTGCCTGAGCCTGCGTGTCATGCAGGCTAGAGGCACGCGTCGAGTCGTTGCGCTTGTTTACCCATTGCCCGTCGTCACGACGATACACGGTTCGATCCTGTGGCTTACCCATAGAAGTTCCTTTCATCCAAAATGCGTTTTGTTAGTTCGCGTCATCAATTCCGAAATCGGTTACGTTCAAAACAACGCTCCTTCTCGGTGGAGAACCCGCACGCCGGCCCGCACGGCACCTCCGTATCCGCCAAGGTCTACGACTACGTGCCAATGTCCTTGATGCGGGGGCGAGAGCCGGGCCGGTGAATGCTTCGCCAAGCCTCCGACATATTGGAATGAACCGCCCCGTCGATAGGCCTGGAAGTTCTGCTCATCCAGCAGCATTACGTTTGCCTGACTGTCCAGCGTCACCACGACCGTGTCGCTGGGGCCACCCTGAAAGTCCGTATGCAGAAAATTCATGTCACACCTTTCTTAGTTAATGCACGCCTGCCGCAATATCCGGGACGACGATGGTTCCCCCAGGACTCAGCTTGTTTCGGTGGACAAGCAACACCAACAGATCATGCGTGTTGCAGAAGGCCACCGCCAAGAACTCGTGCGGCTCTCCATTATCATCCGTGAGGCATAACTCGAAGTTTGCCACCTTACCGCCTCGCTGTCGTTTGCAATGCGCGTTTACTTCATCAAACAATTTGGTTGCATTGACACCTGAGAACCGTTGTCCGAACTTCCGAGAAACGACGAAGTGCCGACAGGAGCCGGCTTCGTAGTCGGCGTCGAACTTCCAAGCGGGCGTGCCGATCATGGCTGCCATTATCAAATTCGGACCGAATTCCGCATATCGACGCAACGTCGTCGTCTTGGTTCGCCCAAAGCGGTCGGCCAACGCTTCGATGGTCTCCCAGCTGGGAGCAGTATCGGCCGCTTCTTCGGTAAACCGCTTTCCGCAGAACATCAGCCCGGCACCTGCGAAATTCGCTTCAGCCTCAAGCTTTTCGTGGTAAGTCGGATGCAACGTCTGCGCCGTGTCGCCGAATGCAAAGACGTCCTGATGTCCTGGACAGATTCGATGGCCGGTCTCATGAAATGCCGGCCACTCGCGCTTTAAGACCGGCAACGTTTCATCCACCACAATTCGACTCTCATCAAAAAATAGGATGGCCTGCAATTTGATTTTCCGCACGATCTGTGCCAAGCGATGCCCGCCCACCATGATTCGATGCTTGGCCCGATCCAGAAAGCTGGGATTCGTGAGGTCGTAAAACTCCTTGAACAGCTTTAGGTGAGCAAGCATGTCCTCCAAGCGAACCGGAGGTTTGGTCAGGCCCGCGTCCTTCAGGGTGCGCTCGATCACCTTGTTCAGTTCGGCCTCAGCAAATGGACTCATGATGGCCCCTTTCGATTCAATCGCTGGTTCGCAGATAGGCCAAGAATTCATCCAGGGCCTTCTTTTCCTCACGCGTGAGCGTGTCAAATGATTCCGATTGAGCGGCAAACTTCGATTCGTGCCGTGCAAATTCCTCATTGCGTTCACGGACCAATCCGGCTAGTCGGAGCATCTGCTGCACTGGCACATCAAAAAACCTGCTCAGGTGGTGCAGCACCAAAGGCTCGGGCACCATCCCGCGCTGCTCTATCCCTGCCAGGTCAGCCCGATCAATGCCTGTCTTCTTGGCGAGTTCGTTCAAGGTTAGTCCCATTCGCCGACGCAGGAATTGCAGAAACTGCTGGAAGGCACAGCGCTCGCCGCCAGAGGTCGCTTCACTGGTCAGTTGTACTACCAACTTCTGCTCCAATGCGTCTGCCACACGTTGAAGCATGCGGAGCGAATGACCCTCGTAGTCCGCATCCTCCAGTCGGCTAATGGCCGATTGACCGGTACCGATGAGTTCCGCCAATTCACCCTGTGACAGACCGGCCCGCTCACGCATGTCTCTAATCATCCGGGCAACATGAGCACTGACGCGCTCTTCCTGCAGAGCAGCCTTCTTTTCGGGATCATCCTTCACATATCGATTGTGAAGGATTGAGACCCCATCGCTAGTTTTATTGGTGCTCATTGTTCACTCCTCGTGGGTGTGCCGGCCTGGCTCACTCTTGAACGCCCGCATTCTTCGAATGGCTAGGTCTATCTCCTTGTCTGGCACCTGGTCTTCCTTTGTCAGGCCGTGCGTTACGATGGCTCGGCCTTCATGATAAAAATAGAGCATTCGATAGTTCACATGTCCGGCTCGGACGCGAAGCTCGTATATCTCATCCCGGAGCATGTCGGCCTCCGGACGCCGCAATTCGTATCCCTTCTCGGCGAGTCGCTCTATTCGGACAATGCACTTCAGGCGAACCTTCTCAGATTGAGCATCAAGCCAATCCAAGAGCGGGCAACTCCCATCCGAGTCAGCAAGGAACACCACGGTCGTCTGAGGCATTCGTCAACCCTCACCCATAGTATTACATATTTGTGATGGAAGTCAACACAATTTTGTGATGCTTTGCATTGGGCTGGCCTTCCAGTAGTCGCGTTGACATGCATAACACATTGATGCAAAACGCTTTATGGAGCCATGCAGAAGGACATTTTCTTTGGCTCTGGGATTTGTCGAATGTACCGCAATGCCAAAGGCCCGGTGATACGACTTCGGAACGGCCCTGTGCGACCGCAAGTCCTGCGGCGATTGGGAAGTCTAATCACCGCATGCTATGCGGGAAATAACTTGACTCCTGCGGCGAAGCGCCGATATAATCACCGCACGATATGCGGCGAAACATGCGGTACATTCACGAGCGGCCGGGATGGCCGGAATTCACCTGGGACAGCGAGGCCCTCGCCTCCCCGCTCGCGGCGGTGCGCCACAAGCAAGGCCGACTGCTCGGCCGGATGGAGGCCCTCGGATTCGACCTGCGGGCGGAGGCCAGCCTCACGGTGCTGACCAGTGATGTCGTAAAGTCCTCTGCCATCGAGGGCGAAACGCTCAACCCCGACGAGGTCAGGTCGTCGATCGCGCGTCGGCTCGGCCTAGACGTGGCCGGACTGCCTAAGGCGGGCCGGGGCGTGGAAGGCGTCGTTGAGATGATGCTCGATGCAACGCGGAATTATGACAAGCCGTTGACGACGAAGCGCCTTTTCGACTGGCACGGCTCGCTCTTTCCGACGGGCCGCAGCGGCATGCGGAAGATCACGGTCGGCGCGTGGCGTCATAAGGAAGACGGGCCAATGCAGGTTGTCTCCGGCCCCTACGGGCGCGAACGGGTGCATTTCGAGGCGCCGGAGGCCGATCGGCTGAATGACGAAACGTCTTCGTTTCTCAAATGGCTCAACGCGCCGGCATCGGTTGACCCGGTGCTCAAGGCGGCGATAGCGCATTTCTGGTTCGTGACGATCCATCCATTCGAGGACGGCAACGGCCGAATCGCCCGCGCCATCGCCGACATGGCTCTCGCCCGCGCCGACGGGACCAAGGACCGCTTTTACAGCATGTCGTCGCAGATAGAGGCGGAGCGCAAGGACTATTACCTCGAACTGGAGCGAGCACAGCGCGGCGACCTCGACATCACGCCGTGGCTGGGTTGGTTTTTGGGCTGTCTCGGCCGCGCCCTGGACGGCGCGGAGGAAGCGCTCAGCGCGGTGCTCAACAAGGCAAAGCTCTGGCAGCAGATCAACCGCCGCCCGGTGAACGTCCGCCAGCGGCTGGTCATCAATCGTCTGCTGAACGGGTTCCAGGGTTTCTTGACGACTTCGAAGTACGCCAAGCTCGCCAAGTGCTCCACGGATACTGCACTTCGCGACATTCAGGAGCTTCTGGATCGCCACATCCTGACGCAGAATCCAGGTGGTGGCCGGAGCACTAGCTACCGGCTGGCGGAAGCTGACGAGGTGCTTGGGTGAAAATTGACAAAGCCGACAGGTCACGGCCGCGTATTCGCGTCACGGCGGGAGCCGTCTATCGGCATTGCATATGGTATACTTTAGGAAGGAGGATGGCATGGACGAGCGAACGGCAGAACAGCTTGCAGTAATCGTGGGCGGAGAGGCGTGGCAGAGCGGCGGCGGCATCTGGCTGGTGACCGTAAATCGAGACGATGGCTCGCTGGTCGTGTTCTCCGAGGATGCGATCTGCGAGTATGAGAGCGACGCGGCTTTTGACGCCGCGCGCTCGGCCAACACGATCCTTTTGAACATCCCTGAGACTGAAGACTTGTACGTTATCGTAGACCTCAAAGGAGACGTGTTCTATCAGGACAACGTGATGGAACGGGGGTGGCGGCACGAAGAGGACGCGCTTCATGAAGCCCGCGCTTTGGAGTCAAGGGGCGAAGGAAAGTTCTCGGTTGTGCGGCAGAGCGAGTTGCCGGCGTAGGTAAGGTTTCGATGCACGATTGATCCCGGCGCTACACGATAACGCGCGCAAAATGGGGATAGTGCGAATGACACGCGCTGTATTGCGCCATCATTTCGATGGACGATTGCCGGTCTTCATCGACGTTGTAACCGAGTGCTTTGACCAGCGACTTTCCGTCCGGATTCGTTTCGGGCAAGTACTGCTCCAAATGAAGCCTCTCCTTGATGCTAAGTACAGGTAATGAAATCAATGTCGGATCGCGCCAATCCAAATTCGCAAATCGCCACGTCTTCAAGCGATTGGCTATCTTGTTGCGGTCATTCGGGCTGCAAACGATTCCAACCAAACTAAGCATTTGTGTCTTGTCGCTGTATCGTGTGGACGCCAATGGTTGAAAAACCAGGCCGGCTCCCGCCGGCAAAGCCTTTTCGGTAGCGATTTGTAGCATATCCTGCAGTAGCTTTGGAAAGCGGTTTTCGCGAAACATCCCCGACTCGACCGCCGATGGTGAAACTTTCGCGTACTCTATCCTGAATTCCTCCAAGAATCGTTTCTCCAGCAGCTCCGCTACTTCTTTCGACAGGGCCTTCTCTTTCTCCTCGGTATTGAGCCGCCAATCTTGCATTTCAGCACGCAGCGTTACCTTGACGATGCTCTTTTCTCCCACTTGAGAAAGCAGTTTCATAAACTCATCGAAACGCGCGTAAGTGTTATCGATGTAGTCCAACCAAAAAATACACGGGCCGCTATCGGACATTTCGGTAATGAAGTCAGAAAGCGACTTGTGAACAAGGCGAATGCGCTTCGAAGGACGTTGGAATTTCTGTCGCCTGAAGGTATGAAGGTTGCTCTCGATAGATACTAGCGAGATGTTGGGAAAACGCTGCTGAATCACGCGAAAATCTTCAAGAAATGGCCCTCCCAACGAATAATACGTGTAGTCGGTATCGGGAGTGGAAAACGGCGCATAGCCGTCCAGTTTGGTGAGAATATCAATGAGGAGAGCTCGGTCTACAGCCTTGTAAGGGCGAAGTTGGTAGGCTGGGTGCCTCATTTCCTCGCCTCCTTGAGGATTTCGTCAAAACACCGCTCGCCAACTAGGGATGGAGTGTGCCCATCGCTTTCGAACAAATAATCAGATACGAGTTCGATCTGCGCAATGGGCTTAGAATAGCTGATCCGGCGAGAGTCTCCTGCCGCATGTGCAGGCATCGGCAGCGTCGGCTTGTACTGCCTTCCTCGCAAACGCGATTTGACATGGCTCAGACGTAGCTTTGCTACATTGTGCTTTATCTCCTCAATACCGAAGGGCTCCGCGTCGTCGATTTGGCTGCGCGCTTGTTGGACAAGCTCGCGTCCCTTCCATTTGTTCGTGTAATTTGTGAAGAGCACCATGCCCTCTCGCATTTTGTTCTTGACTTGGAGATACAGTGGGGATGCTGCATCAATACCTCGTTTCGTCGTTGTCGTCGGCAGCTTGGAAGCGTCATTACTTCGGAATTCAACCACGCCCGAGATTGCAATGAACTGCGTGTGGTATTTGGGAACCCCTGCTTCTCCCCATCCTGTAAGCTCAGTGCGATCACAATACAGCACGGCGCGATCGTTGCATACAATCGTCCACCCGGCGTCAAGAGAGGAGTACCGGGCCTCGACTTGGTCCGCAGCTATTTCCTCCTCTGAGGGAATTGGTCTTGTGAAACCGACCGCTAAGAAAACGTCCACTCCGTTTGTTCGCGTCGTATACACGAAGGGACGTATCGCCTTCGTTTTCTTGGATTTGTCAAAAGCGAGCTTCGTCGGCAATGGTGAAATGGCGCGGCCATTTACTTCGACCGTGAATCCCTTCCCGATTATGAATGCGTAGTGGCTCGCCACCTGTGCTTCGAAATCGCGGCAAAACGACTTTGCATTGTCAGAGAATAATTCCGCGACACCCTTGTTAAGTTTCTCGACAACAATAGTTGTTCCGTCGGCCTTCATCCGGGTCTTGGCCGCTTTTACTGGTATGTTCCATTCGTCTTCATTCCTCATCCAGGCTGGCGATAACTCGATGTCGTACGCGTCTTTTCCATTCTGTGTTTGAATCAGGCAACTTTGTCCAATCTTGAAAATCGCTCTCTTCATCCCGATTCCGTACGTGCCCACCACAGGAAGGCCGGCGTCTTGATCGGGCTTGGCGCGGCCCATTCGGAATGCGTATTCGTGTAGACTCCAGGGAATGCCGCCACAATTGTCGTGTATGGTGAATGAATCCTTGCCTATGGTTATCTGCGCCTTGTAGCCTTTGTATGGGGCGGCGCCCTCCTTCTTGCCTCTGTTCTTACGAATAATGCCATCAACACAGTTGTCAAGAAGATCGAGAATGGCGTCTGAAACCGATATGTCCCTAGTTAGCATGTGGACGAAGAATGATTTCACAGGATGTGCCGGGACATTATTATAGATTCTTGCAGTCATAGACTTCGCTCCACTTGCTGCGAAAGACTCGCGGACTGACGAATGAAGCCCTAATCTCTAGCCCGCAGTGCGGCGACGATCTCGCGCGCAACGGCACGCGCGAACAACGGCGGAACTGAATTGCCGACCTGCTGAAAGCCATGCCACTTGGTAGGATGAAAGCTAAACCAATCCGGGAAAGAGTGTAGTCGTGCGGCTTCGCGAACCGTTATGCACCGTGGGTAAACTGGATGGATGGGCCGAGCCGCCGTATACGAACCATAATCGGGGCCAGTTCCTGCTCGCAAGGTGTTCGCATTGTCGCTCTTATCGAGCCGAAAATACCGACTAGTAGGTTCGCTCGTGCCCGGCTCGGTCGCAGCAAATCGCCGCACTGTTTTCTTTGAATGAACGGTACGGAGACATCCCCCGAGCCGTTTCGATGGGACGGTGCGCTTTGCTGCCTTATTATCCGGGTCGGCTGTCTCGCCTCTGAGTACCGCAGAATATGGGCTTGGTTGCCCGAGGGGATGAAGAAGCTCATCCTGTTCAAATAGGTAATCGAAGCGGTCTACATCCGGTAAGTCTCCGATCGCGCTCCACACATTCGGTTTACGTGTGCCCCAAGCGCGAGAGAATGGCGTATGCGAAGAAGGATAATTCGGCAAGTCGAGATGTTTGAGACACCCGAGTATGAATACACGTTCTCGCCGCTGCGGAACACCGAAATCGGTCGCACAAAGTACCTGAACATCGCAGACGCGATATCCGGCGAGCTTCACTCGACGCAGAAACGATTTAAGCAGCAAGCGAGCGTCGCCGACAATCAGGCCTGCCACATTTTCAACTACGAAGTATCGTGGCTGAAGTTGGCGAACTAGCCGGGCGAAATGAAGAAGTAGTTCGTTTCTGTGGTCGTCGAGTTCCCTTCTGCCAATTACGGAGAACCCTTGACAGGGCGGGCCACCGAACAAGATGTCGAGTCGATCCTTTTTCCGAAGGCCAGTACGCTTACGAAGGTCTTGGCCATCGATCTCGGAAAGATCAGCTTCAATGGCCTTGCTGTCAGGGAAATTGCGGGCGTAAGAAGTCACATTAAGCGGTTTCGTATCGACACCGGCAAGGACGCGAACGCCGGCTTGCTCAAAGCCCAGAGACATCCCCCCGACGCCGCTGAACAAATCGACCGCTGTATAACTCCGACGAGAATCAGCCATTAGTGTCCCTATTTGATGGACAGTATCGGTTAATACAGCATTCGCCGCAACGAGGCTGGCCTGGGAGGCACACGGTACGTCCGAGAACAATGCAACCGACATGAAAAACAAGGCGCTTCGCACGGGGGACAAGGGCCTCTAATTCCTCATGACACTGGTCTGCACGTTTTCGGGCAGTCCACCCGAGGCGAGAAGCGATTCGATAGACGTGCGTATCCACAGGGAGCACGGGGGAGTTCATCGTGTACAACATAACGCACTTCGCGACTTTCGTGGAAACGCCGGGTAATGATCGAAGGTACGATTCGGCGGATTCGGCTGGCGCTTTTCGCAGTAGCCGTAGATCGCATTCTCCCATGTCGCGTTTGATGCGTTGAAACGTTCGTGCGAGCTGCGATGATTTGACGGACGAGAGGCCAGCAGGCGCTAGGATTTTTCTGAGAGTGTGCTTTTGTCCGACGGCCATGTCCCAGGACGGGAAGTGTTTTTTCAAAGCATGATAAACCCGGGAGGCCGTCCGCGCGTTTGTCTTGTTTGAGACGACGAGGTAGACGAGGTCGTCGAGCGGAACGCGCGGATTGCCGAGTCTCGGGCGCCCGTACGTCGCGAGGAGTCGCTCGCAAACATTTCGGACAGCTTGGCGCCGGGCTGTTGGGACGCCCTGCCAGATCTGCCCCGAAGCGACAAATTCTCGTGTTGGTGGCGCGGTCATGCTGACATGATGCTCGGTCGAATTCCGGTGCAACCGCTCACTGCGGCCCGAGCCGCAGCATCGTGCTAGACGCGGGGCTGATATTGTTATACTTTGGGGATGAAGAATCAAGGGGAGCAACGGATTGCCGCCTGCCAAGATCAACGCCGACAAGCCGCACCTGTGGAAAGCCGACATCGCGGCCTCGGTTGACCAGTTCAACCGCTGGTTCATGCGGTTCGCGCCGGAGGCGTTCCGCTCGACGCGCGTCAAGACGACCGAATACGTCAAGGCGGCACTTGTTGCCACGGACGACCTGCACAGCCTCGATGCGGAAACCCTCAAGGCCAACCCCGGCGCGCTCCCGACGCTGCGGATGTGCACAGCGCCGCCCCTGGCCGTCGATCGTCTGGTCGGGCTTGCCGGAGCCAACAAAGCGCTGATCGGCAGCATGGAGGACGGCAAGCTGGCAAAGCGTATGTCACCGGAGTTGCTGGCGCAGCACCTCGGCTCGGTGTGCCGCGTGCTGAGCGAGCTTCTTGATCGCGACATCTTCCCCTGGCTCGACGCACGCAAGTCGCCGACGGCTCATGAGCGCGACCGCGCTTCGACCATCGTCGCCGACCGGTTATGCAGCGCGGTGGCCAACCCGATCATGCGGAACGCTCAGGAACAGCGGCAGCTTGCCATGATCGGCGATTTCCTCGAGAAGCAGGGCTATCGCAAGCAGGCCCACCCGTCGGGCAAGCCGCTCAAGGACATGGAATCCGGGACGTACACGTTTCGGATGAACCTGTCGGTCGGGAAGAAGGTCGTGGTTAATATCCCGGTCGACGTCGTGATTCAACCCAAGAAGCCTCGGAAGGACCGGCTGCCGATTCTGATAGAGGCCAAGTCTGCCGGGGACTTCACCAACACGAACAAGCGACGCAAGGAAGAGGCCACGAAGATCCATCAATTGCAAGCGACCTACGGCGAGTCCGTGCCGTTCATCCTGTTCTTGTGCGGCTACTTCGGCAGCGATTATCTTGGGTACGAGGCCGCCGAAGGCTTGGATTGGGTTTGGGAACATCGCATCGACGATTTTGAGAAGCTGGGCTTATGACGCTCGCGGCGACCATAACAAGTGCTCCAAATGAGGCGCGCCGACAGGCGGTACAGACGTCTCTCGATGCCAAGCGCAGCACTTCCGAGCGCAATCGCCTCGGCCAGTTTGCGACGCCGAACGCGCTTGCCGTCGAAATCGCCCGTTTCGTCGCCAAG
>CAADGY010000434.1 GCA_900696665.1 uncultured Acidobacteriota bacterium | reverse complement strand
TGGGCTGGGTGCTCGACCGCCAATGGCGCGGCGCCACCGCCAATGGCGCGCGCGTCTACGATGCCGCCACCTGGCAGGCCGGCTTTGCCATGATGTACGCCTGCGTGATTCTGTCCCTGGTCCTGATACTGTTTGCGCGCGAGACCTACTGCAAACAGTCGGCTAGCTAAAAGTCAGTCCCCGCGATACGGCGAAATTGATGAAGCCCTCTGCAAGAGTGGGTTTGCAAGTCAGGAAGAACAATTAAAAATTCGCCCGTAGCCCCGCCGTTACACCCCAGCTCGTATCACCCCCGTTGCCGGCGGCGGTGGCGCCAAAGGTGAGTGCGACTGAATTTGACAGGCGATGATCAAAATCCACCGTGGCGCGAACTACGGTACGTTTCATACGCTGACCGGGCAGTGAAAAATTCCACAGACCGATGACCTGACCATTGATGCCAGTCGTGGAATCGTCGAAGCGGTGCGAGGTCTCCAGACCCAGACGCAGGTCGGTTGCGGCGGTAAGTGCGGTCTTCGCTGCCGCGCCGATGCGCAGATCGTTCATCTTCGATTTGGCGGCGTCAAAGCGCGCCGGGAAGCCGCCGCCGGTTTCGGTGTAACCGTCGAGCCGGGTTTTCGACCAGGTAATGGCGGCGTAGGGATTCAAATCGAACTGACCCAGCTTTGCCGCGTCTTTCCAGTCTAGGCGCAGACGCAGGGCACTGGCGTGGGCATTGGGTTCGGCGCGTGAGGTATCCACATTCGCACCGTTCAGGTAGCTGCGATTGAGCCGGGTGTCGAAACGGCCGTAATAGCCGGTGAGGCTGCCTTCGATGCCGTTGCCGAATGCACTGGCCGCTTCAACGATCAGGTATTGGCCGTCGTATTTCGCGCTGCCACCCAAACTCCAGTCCTGCCGCGCTTGCGCTGCGCCAATGCCTATGCCGAGGCGGCTACTGGCTATGTCCTTGCAGACACCTGCTTCGGCAAGTTCCATGCGGGTACCGCTGGAGTTGTCTCGCGCCGCATCCGCCGTAGCCCAGGCGCAGGCGCCATCACGACTGCGCGCGAGGCCAGAATCGAGCAGCGAGCGGTGATGCGCGCCGAACAGGGCGAGGTTGGACAGTCCTGTCCCGGCTTGCACGGCGCGCCCGCCGGACTCGATGAGCGCGTTGTTGAAGGCCGACAGGTCAACAATGAGCCCACTGCCCGCGCTACCCACTCGCGCCACCCAGGCCTGCCCATTCCCGTTGGGGTTGGTACCACCGCCAACTACCACGCTGCCGTCGGCGTTGGTGGCGTTGGCAGTGGTAAGCGTCCAGCCGGCAGGCACGGCGATGTTAGAGCTTGCAAGCCAGGCAGCCACGCTTTGCATCCCGGCGACTTGGGTCCAACGGAAGGCGCGGGTACCGCCTCCCGCAATACTGCTTTCACCCACTACCACACTGCCGTCGGCGGAAACGCCATGAGCTCCGCTATACGTGCCACCCAGGGTACCGAGGTCGCTCATGCCTGCCGCCTGTGTCCAGCGGAAGGCATGGGAAACACCTCCTGCAATATCGCTTTCCCCCACCACCACGCTACCGTTAGCGGAAACACCGTTGGCATAGCTGTAAGTGCCGCCCAAGGTGCCGAGGTCGCTCATGAGCCCGCCAGTCCAGCGGAAGGCTCGATGAACTCCGCTCGCGTTGTGGCTGCTTCCCACTACCACGCTACCGTCGGCGGAGACACCCATGGCCCAGCTATCCGTGCCGCCAAGTGTGCCCAGGCTGCTCATGCCCGTTGCCTGCGTCCAGCGAAAGGCGTGATAGGCGCTGTCTCCCGTTATCTGGCTATTGCCGACCACCACGCTGCCATTGGCAGAAACGCCGGCTGCTTCGCTATTCGCGCCGCCTAAAGTGCCAAGGCTGCTCATGCCTCCGACTGAAGTCCAGCGGAAGGCGTGGTGGGCGCCGCCTCCCGTGATGCCGCTTTCCCCCACCATCGTGCTGCCGTCGGCGGAGACACCATAGGCCGCGCTCCATGTGCCGCCCAAGGTGCTGAGGCCGCTCATGATGCCCCCGGTCCAGCGGAAGGCGCTGGTAGCTCCGCCCACAATTCCACTATATCCCACCACCACGCTGCCGTCGGCGGAGATGTCCATAGCGTCGCTATATGGCGCCCCGGATAATGGAGAGTTGATATTACCGCCGCTGGATCCATAACTTTCCCAGCCAGCTCTGAGGGCTCCGGAAATGGTGACATTGGTTTGCGCCGGGGCCGGACCAATTATCAGGCAGGCGATAGCGGCAAGAATGAGTTTCCTAAACATGGCGGTTAAATTTGATCCGGTTGTCGAACCGGTTTAACGATCCCTGCGATAGGCGTACTCGAATATATCCCCGGCGAACTGCTTGATAGCGATAGTAGCCTGGGTGGCGCGGGGTGCCGCTTCAGTCTTCGCACGCTCGAAGAGGTTGATTGATCTCCGGGCAAACTCCTCCGCGGCGGCTTCGATCCGGGCTACCTGATCAGGATGATTCTTCGGGGCGCAAAGCAACTCGATCGTGACGGCAACGCCCCCGACGAACAATCCCACGCCAACAATTGCAGGACCTGTAATCGCAGTGCCCAGCGTGCCTGCGATATATCCCCCCGTCCCGGTAAGGATGTACGCACCGCTGCTGTGTGTAACAACACTGAGCCCGGTCGCTTGGGCGACTGCCAGAATGGCAGCACTCGATCCGCCGGCCGCGCCCGACAAGCCGCTGACCGCTTTACTTTGGCTGGGGGCGTAAGTGCAAACGATGTCAGTAGATTTTCCCTCCCCGGCGTGTGCGGAAAATCCGGCAATACAGAAGAGTGAAGTGGCAAGCACACGTTTCATTGGGGCGGATGTTCTGCTGAGCCAAAGATTATGCAATTAAAATAACCCATAATGGGATATCCCGCAACAGGTTATTAACGTGCGCGGATGCCCAACCCGTTGCACGATCCCCGCTATGTGCTCTTTCGCGCTCTGCTTGTGTCGGAGCGCGAGCGCAACGGGCTGACACAGGTGGATATTGCCACCCGTCTGGGAAGGCCGCAGAGCTATGTATCCAAGTACGAACGCGGCGAACGCCGCCTGGACATCATCGAATTCATTGACGTGGCAAACGTGCTGGGTGTCGATCCCCATGAGCTCTTTCGGATGCTGGTAGGTAAGATCGGCTAAGTTACGCGCTTGTGTAACCCGCCTCCCGCTGGCTGCGAATGGCCAGCACGAAAACCGTATCGATCTCGGCGAAGTATCGGTACAGAGCCACATAGCCTCTGGATCGGCGCCCGATCACCAATTCACGCTTGTCCGTCCCGACCGGCCGGCCGATGAGGGGATTGTGTTCGAGCACATCGATCGCTTCGATGATCTCCCGGACGCGCGAAGGTGCATCGTCGACTTCAAATTGGGCCAGGTAATCGAGGATGCGATCGAAATCGTCTGCTAGCTCAGGCGCCAGTTCGATGCGCGACATCCGGCGCGGCCCGTCAGCGCGCCAGCTTGCGGGCTGACGGGCGTTTGGCTTTCCTGCCGTTTAGCCGGTCTTCGAGATAGCCGCGCATCTCGTTCCAGGGAATCGTCTTTCCCGATTCGACGATGCGGGCGTAGCGCTCCTCGGCGACCTGGTTGAAATCCGCGCGCCGCTCCTCCTGATCCGCCTTCTCCGCGATGGCCTCCAGGATGAAACTGTGCGAGGTCGTGCCCGCGCGCTTGGCTGCGGCGGCGATGCGGGCTTTCAGGGTTTCGGGAAGGCGAATGGTGGTCGTGGACATGGCGGGCTCCGGTGGCGGTTGATCTGCGGAAAATGTAGCACATAAGTGCTACATTGGCCAGTCAGCCTAAAAGTCAGTCCCCGCAGGACGGCGATAGTGGATCGCCTCGGCGACATGCGAGCTCG
>CAADGY010000433.1 GCA_900696665.1 uncultured Acidobacteriota bacterium | reverse complement strand
GTGCGGGCCAACGGGCTTTCGCGGGAGCGCGGATCACGATTTTGAAAAAACGGAGGTGGGCGTCGCCTTTCCATCCCCAAATCATCCCCCACGCGCCGGTCACAAGGAAACTTGTGAAACTTGCGGGCTAACACATAACCGGGCACGATGGAAACAGTCGCCAGAGCTGCCAGCCCGCGACGAACAAAGGCGCGACGGTTCAGCGATGTTGGTGAGGATTTGGTTTTCATGGTTTGCCGTGGCTTGGAGTGAATCTCACACGATGAAAAGCCGGCCGAGGCAGACGGCAACTTGGATAATAGACCACCACCCAGTGCTGGTCCCCGCCAACCCAGTTCCCCGGTCCATTTGATCCAAACTTGTTGTCACACACTCACCCGTCTGCCGGAAGAAACTCGGCGAGCAGGTATGCCCCCGTCGCGTTCGCATCGGTCACAATCTGCGGGATGCCATTCAACACGTCCAGCGAAGAGCGATGGATGTGGCCCGCGCAGACGCCCAGCAGATTGGGCGTGCTGAACACTTCCCGATGAAAGGTCATCGTCACTTCCGAGTGACCCGCTTGCGGCCAGCGCGGGCGCCGTTCCAGTTCAAAGTTCCGATCCGTGGCCGCGCCCCACTGCGGATGGCCGCAACCGTATCCCACTGATCGGCCCGGGGCGTAAAGCGGGATATGAACCAACAACACCAACGGCTTTCCCGTGCGCACCTGCGCCCGATAAAACTCCAATTGCTCCGGCAGAATCTCGTAGTGCGAATCATCCAGCGCCACGAATCGCACCCCGTTGATTTCACGCACTGCCATCAACGGATTCTGGCCCTGATACAATGGGCGCAACCGTTTCTCGATCCAGGTCCGTCGCAAGTCCTCCAATGACCCTTCCATCCCTTCGTAATGCCAGTCGTGATTTCCAGCCACATAAAGATAAGGCAAGCCGGCTTCCGCCATCCGCTCTTCCAGCCACTCGACCGCCGCTTCCGATGGAAAACTCACCATGTCCCCCACCAACGCGACCAGTTCCACTTTCGCCTCCATGGCCAGACGCAATGCCTCTACCAAACCTGCTTCGGGATTGGTGGGTTCGCCGGTCTTGAAATGGCGGGTCTGGTTATACGCTCGCGCCATTCGCACGCTGTATGGACGGTGGGGTTCGCCTCGCTCGTCATCGCGAAACAAGTGCGTATCCGCGATCCCCATCACCCTGAACGGCGACTTCACCGCTTTGGAGTAGAAACGCACCCGGTTCGCATCCAGCGCAAACCCGCCGCGCACCGTTTGCAGCTTGGAATCCGACGCAATTTCATCGGCCCGGGCGGTGGAGACGGCCAGCAGCGGCAGGCCCGCGGACGTCGCCACCAGCGACTGAAGAAAGCGTCTGCGCTTCACGGAGGCGAGCATACGCTTGCGTGAGCCTCCGGCAAGCCGCTACTGCCGAGAGCTGGAAAACGACAGCCTTGAGCTTGTTTACCAGGCGGTCCAGCGAGTCCTATCAAATCATTCCTGAACCTCAAGGCGCGGGATGGTCCAGCCGGATACATGCGCGAGCATCCACAAAACCTCTCGGCAAAACGAAAACGCCGGGCGACTTTCTACTCGACGCCCGACGCTTGAGAGAGCTTTTTATATTCAACTAATCTCGATTAGTTCGCCGTGGTGGGCTTCGCCTGCTATTTCCCCTTAACCGACGCGGTCAACTCGTACTCCAATTTCTTACTCAGGCTTTTGCAGTCCAAGTGGACTGATAGGATGTAGCCGTTTAGATTCTTGAACTTCCGCGACCACGTTTTACCTTCGTTCTCGTCTCCCGAGTCAATCGTGAAGGACCAGAGTTGCTCGGCTTTGCCGTTGGCGCTGATCTTGCAGACCGTCACTGAGGTCTTGCCCTTGCCTCCTGTTTTCTCCAGCTTGATTTCCACTTCATCGGTGTGTGCGGGCAATGGCGCAGGTGTGATGAAAACTCGCCCACCGGTGCTCACGACCGTCCCCTTCAACTTCGTGCCGAAGGTGAGAGGCCGAGGGCCAAGCGAAGCCCAGGTATTGCCGACCAAGCTGTTCCACTTCGCAATAGTCTTCTTGCCTGCCTCCTCAAACTTGGCAAGTGTGTCATAGCAGGCGTCATACATCGGTTTCGCTGCGGGTGCCGTCGCACCTTGCGAGAGAACAGCCGCCACTGCGACGCCCGTGAAACACCCGCCCTTTTTGATTTCATCGCCCCAATCACTCCAGATGGCGGTCGCTATTTGCGTGCCGGATTTGCAATCATCGGCTCGCGCGGCGTGGGGAGCAGCCAAGTTGGCGATCACCATGGATGCGGTTAGCAAGGTTAGGTTCATTTGATACTTCAGCAGGTTGGTCTTCATATTTATTCGAGGTTTGTTGTGTTTGTCGTTCTTTTGGTGTGGACTCCCAATCAAGCAGGCGGGATATCCATCTATGGATGTCCGCACGCCAGGAGAATCTTTCAGGGAATCTTCAAGAGCATGTGAAGGCGGTTGATGGGGAGTGAGGACCTGACCGCTAATCTGCGCTTATCAACTCTAATCGGAACGAGTGTGGGGGCTCTTGCTAAACGAAGAACGATGCTTTCCGGCATGGGAGCGTCAGTATCGTGGTCGGCTCGAGGATCTCAAAATGTCGAAGCGCCCCGGATTGAAGTTCGGTGCTCCGGTGTCTATGCGGGACTGCGCTGCGAACTCGAGATTGTCGCGGTTCGCGGCAATGGGTATGGAAACACGGGCTTCAGCCCGCTTCCACGATTTTGATCGCCAGCCAGGGCAAGGACTAATGAACTTGCATTCTTGTGCGCTGAAGCGGCGTGAGCGCTGCCCCTCCCCGTGAAACTCAATGGCGCTAATTGGCGCATTCAGCGGCTGAGGCGGAAGTATTGGGCTGGGCCTTCCAGCGGCACCGTCTGCGGCGCGGGGCCGATCGGCTCCCACGGCCCTGTGATCGCGGGCGCAGCCTCGACGGTCGAGCCGTTCGGTGGATTCTCGGTGATGATCAGGCTATCTCCGTGAATCTCGATTGCGACCGTGCCCGGGAGGTCCGGGATATTGGCAGGAACGAACACCAGGTAGTCCGCATTACCGCTGTTGTACGACCAGCGGATCGTGTGCAGGCCGCCGAGGTGGACGGTCTTGATCGCGCCCGCGTCGTCGGTCAACGTGATGAGGTTATTGTCTCCAATGTGTTCACTGCCGGGCGAGCGGAAGATTCCGAGAGGTAGCACCGTCTGGTCGGAGGTTCCCAGCCCAGAGGAGACGAGGCCCAGGTTGCTGCTTAAACTGTCCATCTCATTGCGATGCAAGGCATGAGCAGCCAGGACATAGTAGTCCCGCGCGGGTAGCGGAAAGGCACGAGTATAATTGCCCCACTCGCCGCCTTGGATCTGGTACCAATAGCGGTTTGCATTCATGGTCCATTCGTCCATACGAGTAAAAGTGAAGTCGCCGTTGGGAAATGCGGAGTTCAAGAAAACGACGGTGGGGGGCGTGTCTGGTTCGCCCGTGCGGTATGCAGAGCCAAGGTTATCAGGGAAGTCACTCTTGTAATCCACGTTGTAGGTCGCCGGGAAGCCATCATAGGCACCGCCGAGGTAGGGCATCACGCTGGTCTCCGCGATGTGCTGACCGCCATCGTAATCAAAGTCTTCGGCTTCAATGGTAAAAATGCCGGTGGCGGTGACCATGACGTTGATGAGCGGTGAACGCACTTCGCCATACGGATTGCTGGCGTAGCAGCGATACTGGCCGGAGTGGACCGGGCTCGCGTCGGCGATGACGTAATCGGCGCTGGTCGCCCCGGGAATGTCAACTCCGTTGCGTTGCCAGCGATAGGCAGTGGCGTCAGAGGCCGCCACCGAAAGGATTTCCGTGGCACCTCGCGGGATCGTCACCGCGATATTCGCCACGGGCGACGTGAACGAGGGCAGGCCTGAATCAAAATTGCCCGTGTCGGAGTTGGGCAGGAGGTTGAACTCTGCCTCGGTCAAGGGGTTCAGGCTCAGAACCACCCGGTCAATGAACATGCCCGCT
>CAADGY010000432.1 GCA_900696665.1 uncultured Acidobacteriota bacterium | reverse complement strand
CCCGGCCTCAGCAGGCGTAGCGCGCGGTAATTGATCTCTTTGTAACCGCGCGCGGCGCCGGCCAGGGCGCCCCGTGTCTTGGCGAAAGCCGGCGGATCCAGAACAATCGTCGAGTAGTCGCGGCCGGCAGCTACTTGCGCCGGCAGGAAATCGAATATATCGGCTTCGCGAAACTCGATGTTGCCCAACTCATTCGCCTCGGCGTTTTCCTTCGCCGCCGCCAATGCCTCGGCGGAACTGTCAGCCGCCAGCACCGACTCGCAGCGTTGCGCCAGGTGAAGCGCGAATCCTCCGGTAGATGTGAAGCAATCGAGCGCCCGTCCACCGGCATAGGATGCCGCGGCGGCATAGTTTTCACGTTGATCGAGATAAATGCCGGTCTTCTGTCCGCCCAGCAAATCGGCGTGCAGCGTGATCCCGTTCATTCGCACGGGAACTCTTTCCGGCACATTCCCCTTAAACACCGCCCGTTCCAGTGCCAGACCTTCCTTTTTCCGCACCGCCACATCGTTGCGGAGTACGATGTTGGACGCTCCGGTGATGTCTTCCAGTACACCCGCCAGTCCCTCCTTGATCCTGTCCATACCCTGGTCGAGCGTCTGCATTACAATGCAATCGCCATAGCGGTCCGCTATCAGTCCCGGCAGACGGTCCGCTTCGGAGTAGACGAGACGGTAAGCGTCCGTAGCCGAGACTACCGTGGAGCGGTAATGCGCGGCCGCTTCGATTCGCCGCCGCAGAAATGCCGCGTCTACCTGCTCCAACCGGTCGCTGAGCAGCCGGAGACGAATCTGCGACGCCGCGCTGTAGTGTGCCACTCCGAGCGAATGGTTCCGCTCATCCAGCACCTGCACAAGGTCGCCGGGGGCGGCTCGCTTCTCATCTAGCAGATCGCCGGCGAACACCCACGGATGGCCTGATCGCAACCGGTTGGCGCCTTTCCGGCTGACCCTGACGGCAGGAAGAGATGGAGTCATCGGCTCTCCATGCAGCCCTGACGCTTACCTAATATCCGAAAAGGGCATGGGACGAACAAGACAATTACTGATATTCGAAACAATTTCTGCGTCGCTCAGGCCTGGTGTCGCCCGCAGCTTGAGCCATTCCGGATCGTTTGCGAAGGTGCGCCAGTTATTTTCGCGTGCGGCAAGATCGTCGAAGGCAACCATGTATGTCAGATTCGGCATATTGCGCCCTACGATGGTCTCTCCGAAAAACACCGGCAGAAGTCCGGTGCGGCGGAAGATCGCGATCTCGCCGTCGTCGAACATCCTCATTTTGCGGTATAGCGTCAGGCTGGTGTTTGATTCATAAGTGCGAATTTCAAATACGCGGGAGGTCTTGCGCCCCTCGGTTGGAGGGACTTCAATGTTGGGCATCGAATCGAAGCCGCGCAGCAGCGAGCACTCCATACGCTGGAAGGGCAAGCCAGGTGCGCTATAGAACTTCCGGGCGGCCTCGGTATATTCTTTGTCGGAAGCCATCTTCTGGGCTGCTGACTCCATCGCGGAAAGCGTGGGATAACTGGTGACGACCAGCAGAAAAGGGCTGTCCTCGGCAATCAGGCTGGAGAACGCGCCCACCGGGCCGGCCCCGGCGCGTTTGAGAGCGGGAACTGCCGCCTTTCCTATGAATTCCCCGAGGCGTTGCGCCTGGTTATCGCTACCATTCCGCAGTTTGGCGACGCGGATCTCAATGATGGACCGGGCGGCCTTAGCCGCCGCGCCGGATGGGGCAAACGAGGCGGCGAGCGCAGAAGTCGCGATGAGATTTCGGCGAGTCATATAAATCGACTGTACAACAGCGCGTTCCTCCGTGACTCGTGGTGCCAGGCGCGTATAATACTCCCATGCCGAGAAGAGCCACGTTCGCTGACGTGGAGATCGACGTTGAGACCGGGCCCAAGCCCGTGGCGCTTGAAACGGACCCGGGCGATCCTTTTCGCATTCTCCTGTTAGGAGACTTCAGCGGCCGCCGGAACCGCGGCCCTTCTGAACGCCTGCCCGCGGGACGCCAGCCCGTGTTGGTGGATCGCGATAATTTCGAAGCCGTTATGAGAAAAATGGCGCCGCGCGTGACGCTGACACCGGAGACGCTGGATGCTCCGGAACTGGACCTGCAGTTCACCGGCCTGGACCATTTCCATCCCGATCACCTCTATAGTTCGCTGCCGGTCTTCGCCGCACTTCGTGAGCTGCGGAAGAAGGCGGACGATCCGGCGGCATTCCGGACCCTCGCGGCGGAGTTTGCGCCATCCTCTCCTCCCCAACCAGCACCCGCCGCCCCCGAACCCGAAGCTTTCGCTTCGGGTAGCCTGCTGGATCAGATCCTCGAGAACGGACCTCGAAGCAGTGGAGCAGTTGCCTCCCGCCGCGGCGATCCCATGGCATCGTTCCTCCGGAGCATTGTGGCCCCTTATCTGGTGCCGGGCCGCGATCCGAAACAGGACGATCTCGTCGCACACATCGACAACACGATTAGTGCGCGGATGCGGGCCATTCTGCATGCCGCCGACTTTCAAGCGCTGGAGTCCCTCTGGAGGGTAGTATTTTTTCTCACACGCCGTCTGGAGACCGGAACCGATCTCAAGCTCTACCTTCTGGATCTGACCCGGGAAGAGTTTGCGGAGACCCTGGCGGGCGACGACTTGAAAAGATCGGAACTGTACCGCCTGTTGGTCGATGAGGCGTCCGTTAGCGGTACTCCGCCGTGGGCGGTCATCGGAGCGGACTACACGTTCGACAACTCGATCGAAGACGTGGAACTACTCGGCCGGATCGCACTCATTGCGGAACGCGCGCGCGCTCCTTTTCTCGGACGGGCGCATGAGCGGGTGCTCGGTGTTTCTTCCCTGGCCAGTTCGCCCGATCCACACTCCTGGTCGGCCGGAAACGATCCGGCTTGGAATATCCTTCGCGAACTGCCGGAATCACGCTGGCTTGCCCTGGCGCTGCCACGCTTTCTATTGCGCCTACCCTACGGCAAAGAGACGTCGGAGACTGAACAGTTCGCATTTGAAGAGATGGAGGCCGCTGTCCGCCACGAATGGTACCTCTGGGGACACCCCGGCTTTGTCTGTGCGATGGTGCTGGGACAGGCGTTCTCGGAATACGGCTGGGGCATGGAACCGGGCGCTGTGCTGGAGGTGGGTGGACTGCCGGTTCACACGTTTCTGGAGGACGGAACGCCGGCAATGAAGCCTTGTGCGGAGGTGTGGCTTACCGACAAAGCGATCGAAGTGATTACGGCCAAAGGTCTGATTCCGCTGATCTCCAGAAGGGGCGGCGATTCGGTCCGCCTCGGGCTTTTTCAGTCGGTGTGTGGAACGAAACTCGGCGGGCGTTGGGCTAGTTGATCCGTACTTCGTCGCCTGGATTTACACCTTCCGTAATGGCCGCGTGGGTCGCGTTTGTCAATCCGACCTTCACGGGACGCTTGGCGAACCCCACGCCGGACTTTACAAGAACGAACGACTGCCCGTCTTCGTTATGGATGGCCGAAAGCGGAACGATCGTGGCATCGTCCTTTTGCTCGACGATAACGTCCGCCCAGGCGGAGAGATCCGGAATCACACGAGGATCTGAGCCGTCGATAATCACTTTGACCGGCACGTTTCGCACGTAGTTGCCGGCACGCCAGCTTCCTGTTGCCAGCGCGCCGACACTGTATACCTTGCCCTTGAATTTCGCTCCCGGAAACGCGTCCACGCCGATGTGAGCTGGCGCCCCCACGCGCAGATCGCCGATCTCAGCCTGGTTCACGGTGCCTTCGATCTGCATATTGGTGGGATCCACGATCTTCATGATCCGCTGTCCCGGAGTAACGAGATCACCTTCCTGAACCTGGGCCATTTCCTGACCACGCCAGATGGACTCCATCACCGCCAGGCCATCCATTGGCGCATGAATGGTAAGTCTTTTGATATCCGTGACGTGCCGGTCGAGATGCCGCTCCTGCCGCTCGGAAGTAATCTCCAAAATACGCAACTCAGCGGCATGGGCGATCTTTTTCGAAGCGAGATCTTCCTGTAACTGCTTGTACCGCGCGGCGGATTCCTCCACCTGCAATTCAATCAGTTCCTTGTCGATCGGCGTTCGCAACTCAATCGCGCCGGCTTCTAGCTTCCACCCGTCGAGATCCGCTTTGGCAACACGCAACGACTGCTGGAGCTGATCCCACTCAATCGCCTGCTCCGCTCTGCGCTTTTCAATGTCGTTGTGTGCCTGCCGCACCATGTCGGTCACATCGTCGATGTGATCCTGTGCCGTCTGAGTGTCCACCGAGAGTATCAGATCGCCCTTTTTGACCTGGGAGCCGGATTTCGCCAGTGTCAAAAGCGTAAGATTATCCCGCGAGTCAGGACCCCGCAGCAGAGGAATGGTGATACTTGCGTAATTACGGGCCGAGGTCTGACCGCTCACACGAAGCGTCCGTTGCAGCACTCCCTGAACGGCTTTTACCGTGCGAAACGCCGGGACAGCGGCGCTTGGAGCGGGCGTCCGCTTCACCCATTGCCGGTAGGCGAGCCCCCCCAGCAGCACCACAACCACCACTATCGCCAACAGCTTCCATCGCGACGGACTTTTGCGTTCGGGCTCGGGAACGGCCGGGCGCACTTCGGGCGGTTGCACCACGGGTGAGTGAACGGAAGCGGACATCTTTTCCTCAGGATACTAGACGAAGCACCTCAACGAAAGGCGAGTAAACCGGAGACGAGGTTACTCCTATTCCCCCCTACAAGCCCCAAAATCTTCAAAGAGCGCTCAAAACCTCCCCGGCGTGGCCGCTTGGCTTGACCTTCGTAAAGATTTTCCGGATCTTTCCGTCCTCCCCAATCAGAAAGGTCGTCCTTTCGATTCCCATGTACTTTCTGCCGCACATGTTCTTCTCTTTCCACACGCCGTAAGCTTCGGCAGCCCGGTGGCCGGTATCGGCCAGCAGAGTAAACGGGAGCTTATGTTTGTTCTTGAATTTGGCCTGCGCCCCCGGTTTGTCGGGAGAGACACCGATCACCACAGCGTCCTTTTCTTCAATTGCGGGCATGGAATCGCGGAATTCGCAGGATTCCGTAGTACATCCGGGCGTATTGGCTTTCGGGTAAAAATACAGAACCACCTTGCGCCCTCTCAACGACGACAGGCGGAAAGGTTCATCCATATCTGTCTGGAGCTCAATTTCCGGAGCCTCCACACCCTCTTTCAGTTTTTCCGTTTTCATTTTCGATTCGGCTATTCCACCACCACCGGAGTTCCCTTTTCGCCTCGCCGCGCTACGCGCTCAATCCGTTGATCCAACATGGCCCGGAAGCCTTTGAGGATTTCCACCCGGGCATTACGAAAGTGGACCCGTACGTTCTCAGACGGGCCCATGCCTTTGAGCATTTCCGAAATCGCTTCCCCGGCTGCGCAAAACACGCAGTTTTCCCGAGCTTTTCGGGCATCATAGGCCGTATCGCCAGGATTATTTCCATGTGTGCCGTTCATGCGACCTCCTTCATCTCCACGATCAAAACTCTGTTTTCCAGCCGCGCCCGGGCCGGCTGCAACCCGGCCATGGACGTGGGCAAACCAATGTGCCGCCGCAACGTGCCGATCTCCACCACCAATTCGTCGCCCTTCTTGAATAACCCGATCTCCCCCTTGGCGGCAAACGGCACATTCAGACGAACCTCGTAATGGTTTGCCTGCTTGCGGAAACTGTAAGGTTTTTCAGTCTGGACCACAGCCGCCGGATCCTCCCCTTCCGCGTAGAGGGTTCGCGCCAGTTCCTCCAGGCGGGAAATACCCACCACCTCGTTGGTGAATAAAGGTACGCGGCGCGTATGGACCGGCGCGAAGTACTCTTCGATCTCGTGCAGCACCTGCTGCTGAGCGCGGCGCCACTCTGCAAAGAAGGTATCATTCACCGACTCCGGCAATACCCTGTTGATGATGATGCCGTCCACCGTCAATCCGTGCAGAGAGAAGTAAACGAAGGCCCGCTGCGTTTCCCGCAAAACCATCTTCTCCGGATTTGTGACCAGGCGAACGCTGGTCAGTTTCGGGTCTTCCAGCACATCCGCGATTCCGTCCAGCTTCTGGAACAGATCCCGCATGTTCGCAAAATAGCTATCACCCGGGAGTTCGATGGGGGACACCCGGTTCGCGATGGGGCGGACAGCTTTGAGAACGTTGCGGTGCACCGGAAATACGTGCTTCATATACCAGTCGAGCGTCGTCGGCATACTCACAAACCGCATCGATTCGGCGGTTGGAGCGGCATCGAGCACGATCACGTCATACCGGTTCTCGCGCCGGTACTGATTAACGTACATCATCGCGCTCAACTCTTCCATGCCAGGCAGAATCGCCAGTTCCTCCGCTTCGAGGTCGGTCAGGCCGGTAGTCCGCAATACCGAAATCATGTAGGCGGAGATCTCGCGCCAGTGTCTGCGGATCTCGCGCTGAATGTTTACTTCCTGAATGAACAGCCGTTCGTGAATAGCCAGCGGATCCGCCGTCTCGGAATGAAAGAGGCTGCCTTTCAGATCGAAGGAGTCTGCCAGACTATGAGCCGGATCGACGCTCATAATCAGCGTCCGGTAGCCGAGTTCGCCGAGGCGCAAACCAGTCGCAGCCGCCAGGCTCGTCTTCCCCACACCTCCCTTGCCGCTGAACAGGAGGACCCTCATACCTCTATTCTACGGCGTATGTGCCAAACGGGTAGAATGAGTGATTCAATCCGAATATGAGGAAAATCCTTGTTCTGGCGGCGGCTGCGGTTACGTTGCTACGGGCCGAACCCCTTACCGTGAAGCACGTTGTCGTTTATTACGAAGCCGGCCGGTTTGCCGGCTGGCCTGCGAATCACGGCGCCTGGTCGTGGGGCGATGAGATTCTGGTAGGATTCGAAGCCGGGCAGTTCCGTAAGACGGAGCAGGGACATGCGATCGACTATTCCAAGCCTGCCGAACACGTTTTGGCGCGTTCGCTCGATGGAGGAGAGTCCTGGAGCGTGGAAAGGCCGGTGGGACTGCGCCCGCCCCCAGGCGAGAAAATCGCCGGCGTGCCTACGCCCGAAGGGGGCCGCCCGCTCACTGATTGCCCCGGCGGTATCGACTTCTCCCATCCCGACTTCGCTCTGACCGCGCGGATGACCAGCATTCACGACGGGCAATCGCGCTTCTACTATTCCATGGACCGGGGCAGGAACTGGCAAGGTCCATTCCGCTTGCCGAACTTCGGACAGCGCGGCACAGCCGCCCGGACGGATTACCTTGTAAATGGAAAGCACGATCTCACGATGTTCCTGACCGCCGCTAAATCCAATGGCCGGGAAGGCCGGGTGATCTGCGTCAGGACGCGCGACGGCGGCAAGACGTGGAATTTCGAATCGTTTGTTACGCCGGAACCCGAGGGCAACGAGTACGCGATCATGCCTTCGTCGATCCGCCTGGGCCGGGACACCATTCTGACGGCCGTGCGGTATCGGAAGTTCATCGATGCGTATCGAAGCAGCGATAACGGAAAGACCTGGGCTTACGCGGGACGTCCGGCGCCGGAAACCGGAGGCAACCCTCCGTCGCTGATTTCACTTCGGGATGGACGCCTGGCGCTGACGTACGGATACCGGTTAAAGCCTTATGGTGTTCGCGCCCGCCTTAGCACCGACAGCGGCAAGACCTGGGGCGAGGAGTTGGTTCTGAGGCAGGATGGCGGGTCCTGGGATCTCGGCTACCCCCGAACCGTCCAGCGGCGCGACGGCAAACTCGTAACGGTCTACTACTTCAATACCAGTGCGAACTCCGAGCGTTTCATCGGAGCCACTATCTGGGACCCCGGTTTGAGCCAGTAGCCGTTTGGCGAGGTGGGGCGTTTATCGAGCCTTGACCGTTCCGAGACATAGGTAACAGAACGTTCCGGACACATGGGTTACACTTTTACCCCCGAAGGGGGGCGGGAAGAGGGAATGCCATGGAAGGAAAGCTCTGTTATGGACGAGAGAATGCGTTT
>CAADGY010000431.1 GCA_900696665.1 uncultured Acidobacteriota bacterium | reverse complement strand
GCCCCCCTTAAGCCCATGTACTCACACCTTTGGCCATCTCGCTCGCAGAATCGGCACTCAACCCTGAGTTCTCACACGCGCCTACCGTCCCGATGCGAAGTTCCTGGGATCGGGGATGAGATCGTTGATCCTCAATCCATATCCGCATACAATATACCGTACATCAATGCTCCTGAGTTGGATCCCGTCGGCAGGTGGGCCTACCCAGCATCGGAAGGAACCGGCGAATGGAGGGGTTCCAGCGCGTGAAATCTTCGAACAACTGGACCGAATGCTCCGGAGCCGGTCATTCTGCAATTCGCGTAATCTCACCCGCTTTCTACGCTGGATTGTGGAACGGAAACTAGCCGGAGAGACCGACCGCCTCAAGGAGCAAGTGATTGGAGTCAAGGTGTTCGAACGGGCAGCGGACTTCAATCCGGCCGCCGACACCATCGTAAGGACCCAAGCTTCGAACCTCCGCAAAAAACTGGCTGCTTATTATCAAACAGATGGCTTGTCAGACGAAGTACTTATTTTGCTGCCGCCCAGAGGGTATGTGTCACGGATTGAGTACCGTGCATCCGTCGAGAAAACGCATCCTGCTTCCCGGCAGCGAAGACTGTGGCCGCTCGTGTTCGGAGCCGCGATCATCTCCCTAGCGATATCGGCCGTAGCGTTCTGGCGGTATCCGAAACCTCATTGGACGGTACAACGGCTTACTTTCGACAGCCAGTCGTCCTGGCCGGCCATCTCGGGAGATGGGAGTTTTGTAGTTTATTCCTCGTCGCGATTGGATCAGGCAAACCGCGACCTCTGGTGGCACCCTCTGGACGGCGGTAACCCACGGCGGCTCACCAGCCACCCGGCGATCGACACCGGGCCGGATATCTCGCCTGACGGGAGTATGATTGTCTTCCGCTCCTGGCGTGATGATGGCGGCATTTATGTCACGCCGGCGTCAGGAGGCGCCGAACGGCTTCTGGCACGTCGCGGTTTTGCCCCACGATTCTCACCCGACGGCGCCTGGATCGCCTACGCCGCCGCCACCGGTAAGGGTACCAGCAGCATTTTCATTATTCGGCCATCCGGTGGGCAACCTCACAACATCCTTGCGGACTCCAAGGGTGCTCTTTACCCGCTCTGGACACGCGATGGAAAGAGAATTATTCACATCGGGCTCTTGCACGATGGCGCGTGGGATGGGAAAGAAGAAGAATACGACTGGTTCATCACAGACGTGGATACAGAGTCGCCCGCCTCTGGCCGCTCCGTGCCCATGGGTGTCTCAGCGGCGCTTCGCAGACAGGGCTTTCCGGGCGTCTCCAGTTTAACGATTCCAATGGACTGGAACGGCAATGCCATCCTGTTCAACTTCAAAAACCAGCGCGTTTCGGAACTCTGGCAGTTCCCGATCTCTCCTGAAAGCTGGAGACCCGCCGGACCGGCAACCAAGTTCCTTTTAGGTCCCGAGCTCCAATACGCCAGGTCGGCCAGTGCTGCCGAGGGAAGGATCCTGGCCGCTGCGACCGACCGGCAGAGCAGCGATTTGTGGAGTGTGTCTCTATCCGGTGGTGAGCTGCGCCAAGCCACTCGGGACGAGTCTCTTCGCCGGGGAATGGCGGGGACCATACCACGAGTTACCGCAGACGGAAATAAATTGATCTTTGCTTCGGAACGGTCCGGCAACCTCGAACTCTGGATGAAGGATCTGGTCACAGGGAATGAAACCCGGCTGACCTCGGGACCCGGGGCCAAAGACCGCCCCGCTATCACACCTGACGGCAGGTTGGTCGCCTGGAACCAGGTCGAAAGCGAGGACAGGTCTTTATATGTCATGGACACCCGCACTGGTACTTCGCGGCGGGTTTGCAGCGATTGCGGTGAACTCGTGGACATCTCTCCTGATGGGGGATCAGCGCTCGCTATCTCGCGGGGCCAGCTCTTACGAATCGGTTTCGCGGATGGGCAGTCAGTCGATATCCTCAACAGCCCTGCCATTGCACCGGTTCAGGCCAGCTTCTCTCCCGACGGCAAATGGGTTGCCTTTGCCGCATACATTTCGGGAGAAGATGCTGTTCAGGGATTCATAACCCCTCTGCCCAATCCCTTACCGGCCGAGCACTCCTGGATTCACCTCCCCGGGGAGCCCCATCACCTCTCGTTCGCCTGGTCGCCCGATGGAAATAGCATGTATTACCTGTCGACGTCGGATGGGTTTCGCTGTCTATGGAGCCTGGCGCTGGACCCATCGACAAAGCGGCCTGTGAACTCGCCGAAGGTGGTGTGCCACTTTCATAAGCAATCGCCGTATCCCTGGTACGGAAGCTGGATTGCGGCTGCCCGCGATAAAATTATCTTGAATCTTTCCACGACCTCCTCCGATATTTTCATAGCCAAGCGGCCTTTTTAACCGATAACACACTGCCTTAACCCAAGTTCGTCACCACAGGGACGAAACCCGGCCTAAGCCATTGAAAACAGGTTTAGGCGGTTACCGAGTCTACACTACATTCGCGATTGAGTTGGAGATGGCTTGGCAGGTTGACGCCAAG
>CAADGY010000430.1 GCA_900696665.1 uncultured Acidobacteriota bacterium | reverse complement strand
GGCGCCGGCCAGCGGGAGAAGTGTCTTGGTCACCCCGACCCCCACCCTGGGCGGCATTGCCAGATCATCCGATGGAGCGGGAGCTTGTGAAAAAAGAGGGACGGCCGCGGACGATCCGGCCGGGGAAGCCGGCGCCGCAGCCGTCGAGGGAAGAAACGTTCCGGCAGCCGTCTGCGCCAACAGCGGCCAGGAAAAGCATATCGAGAGAACCAAAAAACGCATAGGTTAACGCACCACTCCAGTGACGCCGGCCCACGCACGGCGAAGACTCAGCCGGCCGCGATCCAGGAACGCCCCGATCCTCGCCCAAACGGACGACCGCGCCACATCGTCGAAGACCGAATAGGCAACCGGCGTAACGATCAATGTCAATAGCAGGGCGAGGCTCTGGCCGCCTATTACGACGATGGCCACCGTCCTGCGGGACCCGGAACCTGGTCCCGTGCCAAGCGCAAGCGGCAACATACCAGCCACCAGAGAAGCCGTGGTCATGATGATGGGCCGCAGCCGGTCTTCGCACCCCCGAACGATCGCTTCCAGCCGCGGCAACCCCTCAGCCCGCAGCTTTTTGATGTGATCGATCTGTAGAATCGAGTTCTTCTTGACGATTCCGAAAAGCACGAGGATGCCAACCGAGCTGTAGATGATGGAAAAGTTCTCCCGCGCAAGAAACAGCGACAGCAACGCGAAGGGCACCGACAACGGCAGGCTGATCAGGATCGTAACCGGGTCGATGAAGCTTTCGAACTGTGCGGCCAACACCATGTACATCAGCAGAATCGATAGCACAAACGCGATGACGTAGTTGGTGAAAGCGCGTCCGAACTCTTTGCTCTGACCCAGCAAACCAGTACGATACTCAGCCGGCAGGTTCATGTCAGCGATGGTCCGGTCCACAATCTGAAGCACGTTGCTGAGCGATTGGCCTTCTACGACGTTGGCGGAAACCATGATCTGGCGCTGCCGGTTATAGCGCTCAATCTGCGTCGGGCCGATCGATTCCTTCAGGCTGGCTACATTGGAGATGGGGACATTGCCTAACGTCCCGGACGGCACATAGAGGCGCTCCAGCGCGCGCGGCGAATTCCGGAACTCCTCACGGACACGCAGTTGAACGTCGTAGCGGTCGTCACCCTCGCGATAGGTGGTCACCTGCTCGTCGCCCCCCACCAGAGTGCGCAAAGCGGTGGCGACGGAAGAGACACTGACATCGAGGTCAGCCGCTTTGTCGCGATTGATATTCACGCGTAACTCAGGCTTGCCGCCTTCATACGAGCTGTCAAGGTCAGCCACACCGGGTACCTGCGCCAACCGCTGTTTCAGTTGTTGGGCGTATTTGTCGATCTGCTCCAGATCCGGCCCTTGAATGAAAAACTGGAAATCCTGGTTTGGACCGGCGCCTTGAATCAGGCTCGGCAATTGGACGGCGATCACCAACTCGCGGAACTTCCGCAGTTTTTCCCGTGCCATCGACATCAGTTCCTGTTGGCTGTGGGTACGCTCATTCATCGGCAGGAGTTCCACCAGGATCGATCCGCGATCCACCTGCCGGCGCGCATCCGCGCCGATGGTGGTGAGCAGATCACGAATGCCCGGCAGTGTCTTGAGCTCCTCTTCCAGTTCCCGCATCATCGCTTCCGTGCCAGCCAGAGCCGACCCCGCGGGCATACGCACCGTGACCTCGAACTCGCTCTGATCATCCGTAGGGAGAAAGCTCTTGCCCACCGCCATGAACAAGGGCGCGGTGGAGGCAACCACCAGCAACGACACGAAAGCGACAATCTTGCGGTGGTTCATCGACCAGTGCAGCAGCTTCCAGTATCCCAACGCCATGTAACGGAAGACCCACGTGTCTTTTGTGGAAGTGCCCGGCACCTCTCCCCCGCCTTCGTTCTTCTCCGGCGGCTTCAGGAAGCGCGCACAAAGCATGGGAGTCAGCGTGAAGCTGACCAGCAGCGAAACCATAATGGCGAACGCCGCCGTGTAGCCGAAGCTGGACATGAAGCGTCCGACGATGCCGCCCATTAGCGCCACCGGCAGAAAGATGATCACCAGGCTCAGAGTCGTGGCCATTACGGCCATCCCGATGTCGCGGGTTCCCTGAATGGCTGCTTCCACCGGAGGCAGTCCCTTCTCTTCCATGAACCGGAAAATGTTCTCGAGCACGACGATGGCGTCGTCGATGACAATGCCGACCATCAGCGTCAGTGCAAGCATGGTGATCTGGTTCAGCGAAAAACCCATCCAGCTCATCAGGCTGTAGGTCGAAATGATGGAGGTGGGAATCGCCACCGCGGCGATCAGCGTCGACCGCCAGCTCCGGATAAACACCAGCACGATGATCGCGGCAAGAAAACCGCCGAGCAACAGATGTTCCTGTACGGCGTGGAACGATCCTTCGATAAACGTTGAAGTGTCACGCGTGTAGGTGATCTCGAAATCGGGCGGCAGAGTGCCCTTAAGCTCTGCGATGCGCTCCTTAATGTTATTGATGACCTCAACCGTATTCGTCCCGGCCTGTTTGCGGACTTCGAGCACCACTGCCGGAGTCCCGTTCAGGCGCGCAAGCGAGCGGGGTTCTTCCACTCCATCCACCACGTAGCCGATATCCGAAATGCGGACCGGCGATCCCGCGATGTTGCCGACGATGATCCGTTCGAAATCCTTCGGATGCTCGACACGGCCGAGAGTCCGAAGCGATAGCTCGCGGTTGCCCTGGTCCACCCTGCCGCCGGGGATCTCGACATTCTGAGCGGCCAACGCGGCACGAATCTGATCGATATTCAGGTTGTAGGCATAAAGCTTCTCGCCATCCAGCCAGACCTGAATCTGCCGCTGGCGTTCTCCGACGAACCGCACCTGCCCGACACCGCTCAAGCCCTCGATGTTCTTCTTGATGCGGTCGTCCACCACTTTGGTGGCCTCGCGCAGATCGCGGCCGGACGCCACCACGATGCTGATGACAGGCGCGGCATCGGTGGCGACCTTTTCAATAATCGGCGGGTCAGCGTCACGCGGTAAATCGCCGAGAATGGTGTTGACCTTATCCCGTACTTCCTGAGCGGCTACCTCCGGATCTTTTTCGAGAACGAACTGAATGACTACGGTCGACACTCCCTCGGAGGAAATCGAACGCAAATCGTCGATGCCCTCGATGGTGTTGACCGCCTCCTCGACTCGTTTGGATACCTGGGTCTCAACCTCTTCCGGCGCCGCGCCGCGCAGTGTTGTCGTAATCGTTACAACGGGGAAGTCGATTTTGGGAAAGAAGTCGACGCCAAGCTGCCGGTAGGAGTTCAGGCCGATCACCACCAGGAACATAATGAGCATGGTGGCGAAAACGGGGCGGCGGACGCAGATCTCAGCTAATTTCTGCATCCGTCAGCCTTTTCGAGCGGGCTCTGCCTGCACTTTGGCGCCCTGGGTCAACATACCCAGCCGCGAGATCGCTACTTTGTCTCCGGCCTGAATCGTGCCGGCTGGTATTTCCACCCAGTCACCAAAATCGATGCCGGGGGAGATCTTATGCTCGGTCACAGTTCCATCGCGAATGACGAAGACCTTAGAGAGGCCGGCTACGTTGTGGATGGCCTGCTTCGGCACCGTAACAATCGACTCGTTGCGATCCGTGACCAGGCGCACTTGAACGAACATACCGGGCTTGAGCCGGCTGTCCGCTCCAGCCATCCGCGCCTCCGCCGTAAG
>CAADGY010000429.1 GCA_900696665.1 uncultured Acidobacteriota bacterium | reverse complement strand
ACCGTTGTGCTCGGACTGTTGATACCACATCCAGTCCGGGCTGAACAAGCAGCTTCCCCAAGGCGGGCGGTTGTTACTGTGTCAGTTTGTTAAGCGGGAAGGTTCACGGAAATCCCGGCAAACCGCCACGGTGGCAACACCTCAGTGTTGCTTGGGTGGAGCGCGGATTTCCACTCCGTTGTATCGCCGAATTCCACTCGGCAGCCGCGCAACGCCCGCTTCAGCCAAGGATGCGTGGCCTGCGGATTGGATGTCCGCGATCCGGCAGACTGGAGGTCTGCGCTGCGAAAGGTAGCACCGCCCTTGAGCAAGGCATTGCCAGGATCGCGATCACAAGCCGTCAACGCGACCCGCAGCCGATCTGCTAACACAGGTCGTTTCGGCGTTGGGGCGAGATGAAACGCGCCAGGCGGGTGGGGCAATGCAGGGTAACGTGGTTGCCCTCGGTGGAAATCAGCCTTTGGCGGCGGAATTTTGCCAGCGCCCGCGAAAACGTCTCGCTGGCCGTGCCCAGCTCCGCGGCGAGCACGCGTTTGGTGGTGTCCAGCTCGATGCGGCAGGGCCGGGAGCTTTGCGGATCGGGACAATGTTCCACCAACCATTCGGCAATCCGCGTCTGCACGTCCTTGAGCGTGAGCGCATCGAGCAACTCGACCAGCCGGCAGACATGACGATGCGTGGCGCGCAGGAGACACAGCGCCAGTTCCGGCCGCTTGTGCAACAGTTCCACAAAACCCGCGCGATGCACCATGACGACCTCCGTGCGTCCGATGGCCGCCGCGTCGGCATGATGGCCCAGTTCGGAAACGAGACTTTCCTCCGCGAGAGACTCGAAAGGACGGTAAAGATGCAGGAGCTGCTCCCGGCCCAGCCAGTTGACGCGATGAACCTTGATGGCGCCCCGCCGCACCACATAGAAACCGCGAACCACCCCGCCCTCGCGAAACAAATACTCGCCGGCAGCGAGCTGCTTCAACTCGCACAACTCCACGATGGCGGCCAGGTCGGCGGCACAGGTGTCGGCAAAGAGCGCACACCGCTTGAGTGTTTGCCGGACGGTGCTGCGTTTGAATTCTCTGAAAATGCCTGGTTTGATCCGGTTCATCATGAGCGGTTCGGGACACACGTCACCAAAATCACGCCTTCCAGCGTCCAAGCAAACGGCCGCGCCGGCTACACTGGGGTTGTCATAAATCTTACGGTTCTTGGCGCGCAAACCACCACCCGACTGCCGGTGATTCCTGGACTCATGCATTCGAGATGGGGGGCACGCGCGTCTGGCGTGCTGCCGTCAGCGTCGCGCTGATGGCCTCGTCACACCATTTTGGGCAAACCAGTTGGTGCGTGGAGAATGGTGAAGGAGTTTTGCGGCGTGACGCCGCAAAGCCCACGCCGGAGGCGCGTGCTCCGCGGATGCAACCGCATCGTTCCGGCTCAAAACCGATATTGCAGGGCGCTGGAAATCACGTGCGCCTGGTAGTCGTTGTTGTTGCCGGACGTGGTGTCGTCGTAGTGGAAGAAACCGTAGCGCAGGGTGAGACGCAGGTTCGCGGTGATGCGCCGCACCAAGGTGGCTGTGATGCCATGTTCCTGAGCCTCGTCGCCGTAAGGCAGGCCGAACGCGGAATTGTCGTCGTAATTGTCCGAAGTGTAGTAGAAGTAACTCAGGTTCAAGTCGGTTTTATCGTCGAGCACCACGCCGGTGGAGAAATTCAACGTCCAGTAATTGTTCTGCGCATCGAGGATGGCTTGGGTGACGTCGGAGGCCGGGGTTTTCGTTTCGCTGACCACGAAGTTGAAGCCCGCCTGCAAGTAAAGCCGCGCCCATGGCGTCCAAGTGACGTTTTGCGCGAAGATGTGCGTGAGCATTTCGGACGACTCGACTTCGCCCAAGCCCGAGGCACTCGCGGGTTTTGTGTCAATGTTGGAGGTCTGAAACTCGTAACGGCTCATCAGGCTGACCTTCTGGACCGGCCGGAGCGTGAGCCGCACGTTGCCGTCAAGCGTCTCGAAGTTCTGCATCGCCAGGTAGGCTGGATAGCGGTTGCCGGCGTTATTGGCCGTACTGTCCAGGTCGTGATCGTAGTCGTACAGATTGTTCTTGTAGTACCCGCCCACGTCCACCGTCACGCGCCGATGCGCGTACCAGCGGGCGCCCAGGCTGTATTTCTGGAAGAACCGGTTGTCCTCGGTTTCCCGCTGGATGGGGGGCGTCAGGCCCAGACCGCCGGTCTCGTCCATGTTGCCCTGCCCTTGCGTCCATTCCCCCCGGGCGAACAGCACCCAGTTGGTAATCCCGGAGTAACGCAGTTCCAACCGCTCGCGCACATCGAGCAAATCGCCGTCCGTGTTGCTGTTGAGGAAACCAGACGCCGGATTGGCGCCGGAGGTCTGGATGGCCATCGAATCAGCCTTCCAGTCCTCCCGCATCACGCGCACCGAAGGCACGAGCGTGAATTGTTTGAAAGGCACCGTGAACAGGTTCAGGTTCAACACGTACTCCTGCTTGCGCGAATCGCCGCTCAGGTCCTGATAGCCAAGTCCGTTCAGCGCGTTGGGCGTATAACCCACGTCGAAATCATCCCCGTAAGTCCGGCTGCCGGAAAAGCTGTTGTCCAGGTCCGAGAAGGAGAACCCGCTGGAGAAAAACAGGTTTTGTTTGATCCATGTTTCGGTGAACGCATGGACATTGAACAAGTCGTAACTCGTTCGCTCACGGTCGGTCACTTTGCGTTCCTCGGCCTCTCCCGGCCAGAAGGTCATCTTGCGGCCATTGTCGAGGTCGCCCGTCTCGTAACGCAGTCCGAGACCCAGGTCCGTCTTCTTGATGCGGTGGGTGCCCTCCAGCTCGAAAATGTCCGCCTGCTCATCGAGGTCATAGAAGCTGGGGCTAAGACCGCGCACCAGCGTGCTGCCCGGCCCCAAGGGATGCGTCGGCCCCCAAATCGTGGAACTCTTCTCGCCGTCGCGATAGCGGTGGGTATATCGGAACGTGAGTGGCGGAATGTTCTTCCAGGTCAACCCGGCCTCGACCGAGAATTGCCCGCGATCCAGGGCCAGCGCATCCTCGGAGAGCGAATAGAAAACATCGCCGGGACTGTAATAACCGCCATTGCCGTTGTACCAGGTCCGGAAGTTCTCGTAGTTCAGTCGCAGGAAGCCGGTCTTTTCGTGCGTCAAATCCAGGCTCAACCGGTAATCGCGGTTGTCAAAAATGCCCCCGCCGTCCACGGCCAGGGTCGCGGCTTTCCCCAGGCCCTGCTGGAAATGAAAGTCCTGGATTCCGCCAAACACATCGTTGTCAGTTCGATGACGTTGCTGGAACTGCGCCTTGCTTCCCTGCTGAATGAATCCGCCGAAAGCGCCTTCCACCCAGTTCTCGAACGGTTTCGCACCGCCCTCGAACATTTCCTCGGGCGAAAGTTTCTCGGCCTTCTCCTCCTCCTTGGCTTCTTCCTCCGCCGGCTCGGCCGGTTCCGCGGCCTTTTCCGCCTCGGTTTCCTCCGTCTTGCCGGCTTCTCCACCCGCCGCCGGCGCCAGACCGAAAAACAGGAGGAGCGTGGTCAGCAGGCTGTGCATCAGAAAAGAAATCACCTGTCCCTGCTTTCGCCCGAATTTCAGAAGTGATTTTGTTTTCATCATTTCACACCCCGACCGGGGCTTCACCCTTGCCCGGCGTTTGTCACCCGCGACTCACTGTGATTCCGGGGCAGTTGTCTCATGTTACAACGACGCAATGGCGTCAAAATCTCAGTGACGAGCTGACCCGTGAACCATGCACGGCTTCGTGGCAACCGGCAGTCCAGCAGGTGCCCTGTTGAACGCGCAGCGTGTGATCCGAACCGCCGATCAGCAACTGGCCGCCGGACACCCGTTGGAAGTGACACTGCAAACACAGGTTGGAATCGCGCACTTTCAGCATCTTGGCGTTGATGCTGCCGTGGGCATCGTGGCAGGTGGTGCAGCCCTCACGCATGGCCTCGTGCTCGAAGACATGCGGACCGCGCTGCGCCGGGTGGCATTGCAGGCAGCCGTCGTTCAGCGACAGGAGCTTCGTACCGCCAGCGCGATGCGCGGAACCCTTGTGTGGCGGATGACACTCGGTGCAACTCATTTTGCCCTCGGGCACCGGATGGTGGCTGGGCAGATTGAACCGGCCGCGAATGTCGGCATGACATTCGTAACACACCGCCTCGGTGGCGCGCGCCGGCGGCACTGACAGGCGCGCATCCAACCCGGCTTGCGGCCGGCCCGAGGTGAAGGTGTAGGGCGGCATCACCTCGCCCCCCGATTCCGAATGGAGGCTGCTGGGACCGTGGCAGGATTCGCAGCCCACCGGCAGGGCATTGGGGCCGGCGGCGATCAGGCGCGCGTGGTCGGCGGTCGCAAAGTCGCGGTAGATTTCCTCGTGGCACTGCTCACATTCCTTCGATCCGACGTAATTGGCACCCGGAACATTGGGCAACACCACCACGGCGCGGCTGACCGTGCGGCACGAGATGGCCGTGAACACCAGCAAGGCAGCGATCGCCACCACCGCCAGCAACCTGACGCGACCGGGGCTCTCGCCGCCAATGGCTCGGAGAATTCGATTCATCATGCGGTCTGTGTATGGGTTGAATTCCTTCCGCGGCGCGCGCCCATTTGACTCCGGTTCACTTGTTCAGTTCCTCCAGCACCCAACCCGCGGCCAGGTCGAGCAGGTCCAACGAATACAGCGGATTGTGCGCGCCGTAGCTGCCGTCGTACTTCACGAGATACAAATTGAAGCGCGCCTTCTTGATGCCATCCGGAATCTGTGCCTGAAGCGCCGTGGTCGGACCGGCCGTTCCCGACGACAAGTCGCCAGGCACGGTGTATTCCCAGGCCAGGATGCCGTAGTTGGTGCGCAACTGGTCCGGCGCTTTCGTCGTGGCCCACAGATCCAAGGCGGCTTTTACCTGGCTGATCCGATTCGTCACCACCAACGCGGTGAAATCCTTCAACGGCTCCGGGAACGGATGACAACTCAGGCAACTATCGTAGGTCTCGACCTTGAACTTGTGGCCGGTGATGGCCGGTTGCGCTTCGCTCGTGAACTCCTCCTTCGGCATGTGACAGCCGACGCATTGCTTTTCAATGGCCAGCGCGTGGGTGGAAGGCCGGCGCGCGATGTTCCCGGCCACTTCGCCCACGGTGCCCAGCAGGATGTTGTACTGTGGCGAATGATGCGGCGGCCGGCCCGTGCTGGTCCAGGTGGCGCCCCGATGATTGTGACACTGCGCGCATAGATTGATGTTGGGATCGTACTTGCTGGCGAAGCTGTCCGAGGTCGAGAGCCAATAGTCATTCGTCGAGACCACGGGATTCCGTAACTGGAAGCCATGCGGGGTGTTGCGGTGTGGATCGTGACAGGTGGTGCAGGTCACGCCAAGGTTGGCATCGCCGGCCACGGCCGCGGCCGGATCCAGCCCCTTGAGGAGCGCGTCGCGCGCCGAGCCCGAGTGACACCGACCGCAACTGTTGATGCGGTTGGCCGGGTTCATGTCCTCGGTCACAACTGCATGGCCGGTGGTCACCCATTCTTCGTAAGTCGGGTGATGCGAACCCATGTGGCAGCCGCCGCAAAGTTGTCCCGCCAGTTCCACCCGGGGACGCACCAGCAGATCATTCTCGTTGGCCGCGTGGCGCGCCGCCGGACCGTGACAACTCTCGCATTGCACGCCGGCAAGATGCGCGGTGCGCGGATCGTTCTCGTTATAGCCGGTGGGTAACCCGTAGCCGACCGTGTGGCAGGGTAAACAAGCCTGGTTGTTTGCCTGGCCGATCTTCCGCAGCGTCTCCAGGGCGCGATTGTGGCTGGTTTCCATCTCCGACGCGTGAATGGTGGCGTGACACTCCTCGCACGCGCGCGCGCCGGCGAACTGCGGCGAAGGACCCGAGACGCGGAAGAAGGCATTGCTGAAACCCAGAGTCAACCTGGCGGTGTTGGACATTTGCGGCCCGGCCACCGCCTGCCAGTTCGGGTCGGACAGTGACCGCTTGACCCAGACCTGGTACGGCCCGCAGGCGTTCTGCCAACTCAAGGTGGTTTGGTT
>CAADGY010000428.1 GCA_900696665.1 uncultured Acidobacteriota bacterium | reverse complement strand
GCGCGTAATTCGGATTCAGTTGGATCGCGCGCTCGAGTGCGGCTTGCGCTTGATGCCATTTCCATTCGTACATCTCGATGTAGCCTATAGCGGCATGCGCTTCGGCCAGGGCCGGATCGATCTCAAGCGCACGCCTGGCTGCCGCCAGCGCCAGTTTTCGCGTCTCCACCGGGGGGCGCGTGCCGATCATGACCGTGCCCAACTGGTTGTAGCAGTCTGCCAGACCCGCGTAGGCGTAAGCATTCGCCGGATCCTCGTCGATCGATTTCTGATACCACGAAACCGCGGTCGCGATGGATGACGCTGTTCGCTGGTTCCAAAAGTACCGCGCTCGGATATAGGACTCGAAGCTCGATCTGGAGACTGCCGGGGAAGCCCCTTCTTCGCCAACAAGCTGGGCGTGGATCTGTTTTGCGACGGTTCTGGCTATTTCCTTCTGAAGGACTGGCACGTCGGCCAGATCCAGATCGTAACTCTCGGCCCAGAGGTGCCGGTCGGTTGCCGCGAGGATCAGATTCACCGTAATCCGGACACGATCGCCATTGCGGGTCGCGGATCCTTCGATCAGCGCATCGGCCTGCAACTCCGAACCGATGGTCCGCGCCGGTTTCGCCGAGTTGCGGAACTGCGCGGCGGAGGCGCGCGAGATCACTCTGAGCGGCAGGCGCTTTGCCAGCTGCTCGGTGAGAAGCTCCGTGATTCCATCCGCAAAGTAATCCTGGGACGGATCGCCGGAGAGGTTTTTGAGCGGCAGTACCGCCAGGGACCGGATGTCTGGGTTGCCCACGCGCTGAAGCCACAAAACGCCGAGCGCCAGGACCGAGAGGGCGACCGCACCCAACGCCCACACGCGCCAGCGTCGACGCGATGAAGTCCAGGCTTCGTTCGCCGTCGGATTGGGCGTTGACACCTGGTCCTCGCTCAGAGGATGATCCTGCGCGGGGGGAACGAATCGGTACCCCCGCTTTGGAACGGTTTCAATATACCCGTTGCCGAGGGTTTTGCGCAGCACGGAGACATTCTGCGCCAGGTTACTCTCCTCGACAAAGGAATCGGGCCATACCGCCTGTAACAAGTCGTCCTTCGAGCGGACCTCGCCGGGTTTGGCGGCCAGGGCGGCCAGGGTGTCAAACACCTTGGGGGTTAGATCAACGATTTCCCCTTGCCGGAACAACACTTTAGCGTCGCGATCCAAGCGGTAGGGACCGAAATCAAAGAACCTCGAATTACCGGCTCCTTGCGACATTTTAGAAATCTCTGAGGAATCTCTAAAGACGCTGAGTGTTCTCTGCCGTAGTCTTGGCCCAGTGGCTCCCAGTGGCGTGCTGATTTTAGCACGATTTTCCCGCCGCTGAGGGCCAATGTGGGTTTGCAACGGGACGCAAGGAGGTCTTTCACAATGCGCTTCTTTCTCTTGCTGGTGATTGGTGCGCTCGGTTTCGGACAGAGTGCTCTGGATCTCACCACCAACGTACAGCTTGAAAACCTGGTGTTCTACATGGACCAGCATGGCGACGCCACCAAGATCGGAACGCTGCCGGGGCCAACGCCTATCGATCCGCAACTGGGGAGAGCACTGCGGAGATACGTGATTGTTGCGGACGTAACGTCCGTAGGCGGAAAACCGGCGGCCGGAACCTTCCTCGCGCACGGTCTCGTGATCAGCCCTTCCAGTGGTCCGATGCCCGTGCCAGGGACAACGATCGTCGACCTTCCACGCAACCAGATGCATCACGTGGTCCTCGAGATCATGACCCCGGAGAAAGCCCAGGTGGGTGCTCTCTATGGATTCTGGCTTGGGGCGGGGTCATCGCCTCCGGGGGCGCCGAGAGGGTCTGGAGTGCTGGCAGTCCTTGGCGGTACGGGAGCATACTTGGGGATTCGCGGGCAAGGCACCAATGTGGGCGCTTCCGGCCTACGTGTCGCCTCCATGCTGGAAGATCCATCCCGCCGACGTGTAAATGGTGGAGGGCGGCTGAATCTCGGCATGCAACTATCGGGCGCGGCGGTGGCGGAAGTGGTCTCAGTCTTTCACGCTGACTTCACGCCAGTCACCGCGACACACCCCGCCCAATCCGGAGAGATTCTCATTCTGCAAATCAGGGCCGGCTGGCCAACACAGCCAACGCTGGAAGCGGGGCAAGTCTACACGACAGATCCGTGGCACGCAGTGAGCATTCCTGTCGAAGCCGTAGTCAACGATGTACCCATGGAGGTAGTGAACTCGTTGGGCTGGCCCGGAACCCGGGATCTCTATCGCGTCGATGTCCGTGTGCCGGGAGGCCTGACGCCCGGGCCAGCGAAGCTGCAGGTAAGCGGCGCCTATTTGCCTGGCTTAACGTTCGAACTGCCGGTAAAGTGAATCTCCAAATCTATCGAGGTACCTATGACCAACTTATTTTTGATCGCTCTTGCCGCAGGTCTTCCGTTGCTCGCGCAGATGGGCGAGGAACCGGTAGTGTTGACGATCGACGTTGAGAACCACGTGCTCTATCGCAGCATGGTGGCGGATCCCGCCCAGATCGGGAAGACTCCCGGTCCCGTCCCGGCCTCGGCCCAGATTCCGTTCGTGAGCGGGATCAACGTCGGTGACATCGTCGCCATCAACGGGACTCCGGTCCGCGGAATCTGGTCCTCTGCCTACACTCACACCACTCCCTACCGGCGGTCGCCACAACCGGGACAATTCGCCGCCAATGTGGACAGCGGTGCGACGTTCTTCTGCACATGGCAGATTTGGGATCTGGACGGGACCTTCCTGGGCACCCTACGGGACAGCGGTGCTACCGGAGGCCATGCGGTCAGCGGCGCGTTGGCCGGTTTCTTTGGAACCGAGGGCGTCCACAGTAACATGATGCCCGTCACGCCGGCCAGGGTCACCTCGAACGCCGAGGACCCGGCCAATCGGCATACTTTCGGGGGCGGGAAGTTGAGCGTGAAGTTCTACCTTTATCCCCGGGTTCGCCCCAGCGTGGCAGTTTCAGCCGGCGGTCCGCTCATCTTTCATGCGGACTTCACTCCGGTGAGTGCGGCCAATCCGGCGCGTCCTGGTGAGGTTCTCATCATTGGCGCGATGGGACTGGGCCCCGTCAAACCGAACGTTTCGATTCCTCCGGGGGCGATCCGGTTTTCCGATTCTCCAACACAGGAAGTGAATTCGCCGGTCACCGTGACTTTCAATGGAAACGAATTGCCTGTGATCAATAAGATCGGCTGGCCGGGCCAGACGACGTTGTATCGGGTCGACTTTCAGGTACCAGAAGATGCCGCTGCTGGAATGGCCACGCTGAGCCTGAACGCCATGTGGATTCCAGGACCACAGGTGAGTATACCGATTCGAAACTGATCCTACTTTCGCGGGATAGCCGCGGCCTACACGAGACTAAAACATCGGCTTTTGGATACGGAGACCGGCACTATTTCGTCCTGGCCAGCTTTTCGAACAGGGAGTAGAACTCGGCGTCGCTGGTCACGTTTGTCGCCACGCGGATCGAATGCTGGCCGGGGCGGTTCTTCGAAACCGATCAAACACATCAGCACAGGAAGCTGAAACGGTTGTGCAGCCCCATGGCACTTCCTGGATACGACTGCACCGCCCATCCTGTGGCCACGACTCTGTGCAACTCGCACGAGGAGGGCCCAAGACGTTGAACCTGTACCCACCTGGGACTCAGTTACTGCCGGGACTGCCCGCGGTCGCGGCGCGCACAAGTGATTCAAACCACAGGAGGCGTCTGACGTGGTCGCACAGATCTTGACGTTCCAAAACCGCGGGCGGAAGACCCACGGCATCCAGTCAATCTTGCCAGGGCGAATCCCCCTATGGATTCGTATCGTGGCCGTGTGCCTGTGTGCCGCCGTGGCGCACGAGGGCCAGGAATCTGTTAGGCAATCCGTTAAGTCGAAAGTGGAAGAGCACCTCCGCCGGGGTGATTATCATGCGGCCAGACGGGTGGTCACGGAGGCCCTCCGAGACCGTTCCGGTCCCATCGACTTGCACCACACGGGCGTGCTGCTCACGCTTCTGGGCGATGTGGATCACCTGCGGGGAGACTTCGAGGCGGCAGGCCGGAGCTATCGTGCAGCCATCTCCTCTCTGGAGCGCGCCGGAAATGCCGCCCGCCTTGACCTGGCCTGGTCGCAGGTCAACTACGCTGCCTTGCTCGATATCGGCGGGCCGTCGAGGGATGCCGCCCGAAGGCGATTGTTCGCATTGGAAATCTATGAGCGGGAACTTGGCCCCGGCGATCACGAAACACTGATTGCAAAGGGAGAGTTGGCGAACGGTCATCTGAGCCGGCAGGAGTATGGACTGGCCGAAAACTTGTGCCGCGAAATCATAGATACTTGGGAGCACTCAGGATTTCCACCAAGCGCCCATCTTGCGAAAACATGGGCCACCCTGGGATTCGCGCTCGTGAAGAGCAGGAAATTCCGCGAATCGGCGGCGGCTTTTCAGCAGAGCCTGGCGTTGGTTCAAAAACTGTACGGGCCCAACCATCCCATCACGCTTGACGCCCGGATCGGCTTGGCCCTCGCCTCTGCCGCCCAACGTCAATTCGCTCTCGCGAGCGAAATTTTGGCGCAGGCGGACACCATTGCCGCGGAGAGTCTGGCTCCGAACGACCCCACGCGCATCGGGATCCTGATGGAGAGGGCCAGTGTGCTCCGCGCACAGGGGTTGATCGCGGAAGCGAAGATGATCGAGAGGCAACTGCGGACGGAGGCGCATACCAGACAACGCACCCGCCCCTCAGTCAATTGGTCGGAACTGATTCGGCAGGAGTAGTGTCCCCCAAACCTGCCTGGGGTTTCGGGGGTTTCGGGGGCAGTACACTCAATCACTTTACCTCGAAGCTGAATGCCTCCGGGCAACCGCTAGCACCCAAACCAAACGCCCACCGGGTTCTTTCAATCCAACGGGATGAATCGCTCGCCACGACGGTCTACGGGTTGATCGCCGAACACTCAGCCCCGCTCCAGGGATGTAGTCTGGCGATTGAATGTACCGTCCCTGGAACCCCGCTATCGCCGCCAGGGGATCACCGGGGGGGGTTCTGCGCGATGAGATCGCGCACTTCGGCCAGGAATTCCTCTACCTGCCGGCCGCTGTAGGCCTTCAAGACGGGGTTACTGCCTGTTGAACCGCGTGTTTTCTCGTAATGCCCCAATACGCCGCCGGGTTCCACGCGAAAGGCGCCGGTCCATACGCCGGTAATGACGAACCTCGGCAGGCCGCCCCGGTCCGGCAATTCGGGATTATCCCAAGGCGTGAGAAACAGGACGAGGCGATCATTTTCGCGCAGCAGGTCGAACTGTTGTGGAACGGTGGCTCGTTCCGGAGTCTCTCCTGCATCCTGATCGACGATGATTTCCCTGAATGAGACATCACCCTTGAGGATAGTATCCACCCGCACGATGGCGTCGGTCCGGACACTACCGCAATCCACGGGCCGCCCCGGTTCCACAGCCCTCCGGTGTACGTAGGCTTCGAGGCTGGCGACTGTGCCGGTGAGGATCACTTGCGCCTGCCCCACGAGATCCCTCAGCGAGTCGGGGGTGAAGGCCACCGTAATCATCACCATAGATCTTCCACCTTCAATACAGGGAGTACCCGCGGCCCGGCGCGTGCCGCGAACTGGCGGATCTTGCGCGGTGACGGATTGGACCAGCAAGCCAAGCAGAATCAGGTTCGAGAATGTTCGCCACATAGCCGTGCCTTTCCTGGAAATCTCCGCAATTCAATTATGCCGCAACAGCCCTTTCGCCTGGCCCAACTTGAGTGCAGTTGCATTCGGGGAATTGGGGTCCAGTCGCCTGATTCCCCTCGAAATCGCACAGGAAATCTCCGTTTTCCCTTGACAGATACCTATCATTAATGTCCCCGAAACCGAAACCGGGCAGCGTCATTTACCCACGCCGCGCGCGATCAGATCCGCAGCCGGATCACCAAGTTCGCGCATCGTCTGCACAATCCGCTCTCGTAGATTCTTCACCCTGCCGGCGTATGACTTGTCCAAAGCAAGGTTGTTCTTTTCCCGTGGGTCTTTCTCGAGATCGTACAGTTCATCGACGTCTGCCGGATGACTGTTCACGATCAGCTTCTGCCGCTCGGTCCGCAGCGCTTTCGCCACTGGTCGCAGCGGCGTCGCTTCAGCGTCCATGCCGAAGTACTCGTAGAGAAACTCGCGGCGCCGGCCCCGCCTGTCGCCGGAGAGCGCTGGTCTCCACGAGCGCCCTTGCGTGCGGCCGGGCAACTGCACCCCGCAGTAATCGGCGATCGTCGCGGCCACGTCCACGTTCGCCACCATTGCGTCGCACTCCGTACCGGCTTTCACACCATCCGGATACCTGAAGAGCGCTGGAACCCGGATGGACTCCTCGTAAGCCTCCAACTTCGTCTGCAGGCCGTGCTCCCCATGGAAGAATCCGTTATCGCTCGTGTAGAGTACGATCGTGTTGCTTGTCAGATCGTGATCGTCCAGATATCTGAGCAGTCGGCCGACGCTCTCTTCCACGCCCATCAGCGAGCGGTAGTAGTTGCGCTGCCGCTCCGCGAAACTCTCCAGCGGCCAGACTGACCCGCCTGTCGCCTTCGTCGGCTTCTGCGGAGATTGCAGCCGCTTGGGCTTGCCGGGGTCCACCTTGCCGAAATCGAGATGCAAAGGGAAATCCACTCCGTCCAGGAATTTCTCGTAGCCCGGCGCCGGTGTGAATGGCGCATGGGGCGCCTTGTACGCCACCCACGCGCAGAAGGGCCGCCGCCGATCCCGGCCATCCATGAATTGGAGGACTTGGTCTGTCACGATGGTCGTGTCATATCCCCGGAGTTCGACAAACTGCCCGTTCACGTTCTTGCGGGGATTCCAATACTCCCCTTGGTGCACTTGTGCAGCCCAGTAGTCGAAGCCCGGTTGCACCCGATCGTCGCCATTCATGTGGAACTTTCCAACGTGCGCCGTCTGGTACCCGGCAGCCTGCAGCGCGGCCGGCCACGTCGGCAGGCTCTGGTTCCACTTCTCCCGAAGCGTGAGAATGCGGTGCGAATGCGCGTAGAGTCCCGTCAGAAAGCTCGCCCTGCTCGGCGCGCACAGCGACGTCGTCACAAAGAAGTTCTTGAACAGCGCCCCTTCCCTGCCGATCCGGTCGATGTTCGGGGTCTTGATCACTCCGCTGCCCGTTAGGCTCAGCGTCGAGTAGCTCTGATCGTCAGTCAGAACAAACAGAACATTGGGACGCCTCGACGACGCCCTCATGGCGGTGGCCGCATGGCCGACAACAAACTGCCTTCGTGTCATACGGCAATCTCTATCACACGTACACTCAACTTGCAGGAACAAACTCAAGCCTCCGTGTTGTTCCTGCACAGCATTAGGTGGCACACCCAATTCCCCCAATTCGGCTTCGGTGGCCTTGATGCTTTCAGGCCGCCTTGGTGATTCCATCAGACAGACTTAGAGTTCCGCCCGCAAATTCAGTCTCACCGCTCGGTGACGGTCGCCGAGTAGTGCAATGGTCGGTACGGCTCCAGAAAATACCGGGAACCGTTGAAGACCTGTTGGGCATTTTGATGCCAGCCAGTATCTGTAATCGGGGAATTGGGGTCCAGTCGCCTGATTCCCCCTGATTCCCCTGATTGCTTCAGGCCGCTGTCAGCGTTTGTTCGAGGAATTGGTAGGCTT
>CAADGY010000427.1 GCA_900696665.1 uncultured Acidobacteriota bacterium | reverse complement strand
GCCCGTGTCGCATTCCAGCGCCAGCGTGCGGCGAACATGGGCGCGGCCAGCAATGCTTGTGTCAACACATCCTCCGCTGCCGAAGCCTTCACGAATTCGAATACCACCTCCAGCGGGAACGCATGCTGGTCGCTCAGCGAAATTACAATGCCGTTATCGGTAGCGGCGGCCTGAAGTTCAAAATTGAAGCTGCGGCAGAACCGCTTGCGCAAAGCGAGCCCCCAGGCGCGGTTGATGCGCGATCCGAAGGGTGCGTGCAGAATCAACTGCATTCCTCCCGCTTCATCGAAGAAGCGCTCCGCCACAATCGTGTTGTGGGAAGGCATGGCGCCGAGCGAAACTTCCCCCGCCCGTGCATAGGCGACGGCCTGCACCGCCCCCGCCGGATCGAGCCCGCAATTGCTCAGCAGGAAAGCGCGCGCCGCTTCGGGATCGGCCGAAATGCGTTGTCGAATGTCAGAGAGGGCCCGGGAAAGCTCTGGCGAGCGGCCGGGGGCCTCTCCGAACCAGAAGGGGATCGACGGAGCGGCGCCTTTAGCATCCTCCACCCGCACACGGCCCGGTTCCACCCGCCGGATGCGCCAGGAATGAGTGCCTAGAAGAAAGATGTCACCGGCCATGCTTTCCACGGCGAAATCCTCTTCCACGGAGCCGATGGTTTTGCCCTCCGGTTCGGCCACCACCGTATAGTTGCCGGTTTCGGGAATCGCGCCGCCGGAGGTAATCGCCGCCAGGCGCGCGCCGCGGCGGCCTCGCACCCGGCCGTTCACGCGGTCGCGATGAAGAAACGCTCCGCTACGGCCGCGAGCGGTTGCGGCGCCTTCGGAAAGCATCCCGATAACCTCGTCAAAATGCTGGCGCGGCAGATCGCGATACGGATAGGCTTCCCGGACGAGCTGGAACAGATCGTCCTCCTGCCAGGGCTCAGCCGCAGCGGCGGCTACGATTTGCTGAGCGAGAATATCCAGTGCGTTCCGTGGAATTTCTATTCGTTCCAGTTCTCCGGCATGTATGGCGGACACCAGCGCGGCGCATTCTAGCAACTCGTCGCGTGTGGTGGGAAACAGGCGGCCTTTCGGCTTGGCCCCCCGCCAGTGTCCGGAACGGCCGATTCTCTGAAGCGCGACAGCAATGGACCGCGGCGACCCGATCTGGCAAGCCAGGTCCACGGTGCCTATGTCGATGCCCAGTTCGAGGGAAGCGGTGGCCACCACCGCCCTCAGATCGCCCAATTTCAGGCGCGCCTCCGCTTCAAAGCGCAACGGACGCGACAGACTGCCGTGGTGCGGCAGGACCAGGCTTTCGCCCACGCGCTGCGAAAGTGCATGAGCCACGCGTTCGGAAAGCCGCCGCGTGTTGACGAACACAAGCGTAGTGCGGTGCTCGTGAATCAGGCTTGCGATGCGGTCATAGATTTCACTCCACAGCTCATTGCCCGCCACCGGGCCCAACTCGTCCCCGGGAACATCGACCGCAAGGTCCATCTCACGGCGGTGCCCGACGTTCACCACTGTGGTATCGGGGCCGAGAAAAGCAGCCACTTCGCTCAGAGGCTTTACGGTTGCGGAAAGACCGATTCTTTGCGCCCGCCCGCCATAGGCGGCACGCGTCAACGCATCCAGACGCGCGAGCGAAAGCGCGAGATGCGAGCCGCGCTTATCATCGGCCATAGCGTGTATTTCGTCGACGATCAGAGTCCGGACATTCCGCAAAAGCCGGCGTGGTTTCTCCGCAGTCAGCAGAATGAACAGAGACTCCGGAGTCGTCACCAGAATATGGGGCGCCTCTCGCGTCATGCGCTGGCGCTCCCATGCGGGCGTGTCTCCGGTGCGGAGAGCCGTGCGGACCGGCGCCAGATTCACGCGGCGCGCCGCCGCAAGTGCCGAAATACCTTCGAGCGGCAGATCGAGGTTCCGGTGAATATCGTTGCTCAAGGCTTTAAGAGGCGAAACGTACAGGACGTGCGTTTCATCCGCCAGCGAGCCGGTAATGGATGCACTGACGAGATCGTTCAGACAACTCAGGAACGCGGCCAGCGTCTTACCCGAACCGGTGGGAGCGGAGATCAGGACATCACGTCCTGCCTGTATCTCCGGCCAGCCCAGAAACTGAGGTTCCGTTGGGGATCCCAACGCGGAGGTGAACCACTCCGCCACGAGAGGATGAAACCTGGAAAGCGGCATACGGACGTCAATCAGCCGGAAGGCGGTCCTTCTTTTCATTAGAACGCGAAAAAGGGTAGTTGCGCAGACGCACCGGATAACGATAAATATCTGAGATCATGAAACGCGCGTTCGTGGTCTGTTGTGTGCTGACGTTGACGGCATTGGTGTCTACACTGAAAGCCGCCGAAACCATAGTCATCAAATCGCCGATGCCGCCGCCGGACTGGGCGGTGTTGCAGCGTGAGTTGCTCCGCTACAGTTCGCTTGCGTGCGAGCGGTTCGCCGAAAAATATGTGGACGAACGCGGCTATCTGCTCCACACCATTCGCTGGGGTACGCTCGATGGCCCCGATGATGCCATCGAGACCTTTTACAATTGGACGCTGCTGCACGCGCTGGGCGGCTCGGATGCGGTCCTCGATATCTACAAGCGCGCACAGGAAGGACATTGGAAGCAGTACAACGAGCTGCGGACGAAGCTGACGGAGCTTGCCAGCAACGGCGCCTACTACAAAGAATTCATCACGCAATCGGATTGGTTCCACACGGGCGAAGGAATGCGCGCTTTCATGTTTCTGGGTTTATCGGAGCCCACGAACGAAATGTACATCCAGCGAATGAAGCGCTTTGCGGGGATGTATATGAACGAAGATCCGGAAGCGCCCAACTACGATCCGGTCAACAAGGTGATCAAGAGCATCTGGAACGGCAGCAAGGGCCCCATGATGCGAAAGGCGACGGTTTACGACTGGGTCGGCGATCCCGTGCCCGGAAGCTTCCACCTGCTCCACAACCCCGCCGGGCGCGGCAAGCTGCTCGACATGGCGAAGTGGTATCCACGCATGCTCGCGCATTGCAACGAATATCTGGACAGCGTCGGCGATAATTCTCTGAATCTTGCCGCAACCAACCTGGCCCTGAACGCCTACATGCTCACGGAGGAGAAAAAATACTACGACTGGCTGGTCGAATACGTCAATGCCTGGAAGGAACGAACGGCGGCTACGGGCGGCAACATTCCGAGCAACGTCGGCCTCGACGGCAAACCCGGCGGGGAATACGACGGGCAGTGGTGGAAGGGCACGTATGGCTGGAACTTCACGATCTTCGATGGGGAGTTGGAGCAGATCGCGCATCGCAACTACTTCACCGCGGGAAGCTGGCCCGGCTTCAGCAACGCCATGCTCATTACCGGCGACCAAAGCTATGTAGACGTTCTCCGGAAGCAGATGGACAACATTTATGCGCAGAAGAAAGTCGAGAACGGCACTGTTCTGCTGCCGCAGATGTATGGTGACCCGCGCGGGTACAAGTACAACGGCAAACCGGAGTGGTACCACTATACAAAGAATTTGTTCGGTGACCGGCTGGCGGAGATTTATCTCTGGTCGATGGACCGCAAGGACGCGGAGAGGGTGCCGAAAACCGGGTGGATCGCCTACCTTGAAGGTGAGGATCCCCAGTATCCCGTCAAAGCGCTACAGGACGATTTCGCGAGGGTGCGGCGCGCCGTGCAGGGGATGCGTGATGACCCTACCACCCCCGATACACGCCTGGCCGACTATCTGCTGGGCTTCAACCCGGCGGTCACAAACGCGCTGACGAACCTGACCCTCGGCGGATATTTCGCCAACGGGAAAATCTGGACTCTGCACAGCCGCTTCCGCTATTTCGACCCGGCACGCCGCCGGTCGGGGTTGCCCGAAGATGTCAGCGCCCTGGTGGAAAAGCTGGGACCGGACTCCGCCACCGTAGTGCTGGTAAATACAAACCCAGTGGACGTGCGCACAGTGGTCGTGCAGGCGGGCGGTTACGGAGAACACAAGTTCGAAGCGGTGACGGTGGATGGGAAGAGTGAAACCATCGGCGGACCGCTGCTTACGGTCCGGCTGGAGCCGGGCAGCGGCGCACGTCTCCAGTTCAAAATGAGCCGCTACGCATACCGTCCGACGCTCGCCCAACCCTGGAACCGTGGTTTTGTAACGGCCAACTGAAGTTATCTGGCTGCCGGCGGGAAGAGGGCGCGGCCGGCAAACACCGCCGCAATGCTGATGGCGAACCCCGCCAGCGCATCCACGGCGTAGTGATAGCGCCCGTAGATGGTGGCTGTGGTAATCGACACGGCCAGCACCAACAGAACGGACGCTACCCAGCGCTTCTCCGGCAGTATTGCGAACATGGCGAAGGCCGCGGAAAATGCGCCCGAAACGTGGGCGCTGGGAAAGACGCTCGTATGAATCCCGTAACCTCCGAGCAACGCCAGGTTGAACCGGCGAAAGGGTGTCAGCACACCTGGTAAATCTTCGTTCGGGAACACCGTTCGCGGCGGCTCCGACGGGAAATACGGAAATAGAGCGTAGGCAGCGAGAATGCCGAACAGGAAAATGGTGAGAAAGGCGTCCACCCGTTCGCGCTTATGGTGTGCATACAGCATCGCGACCGAGAACGTCGCCATAGTGTAAACGAGGGAGTACGACAGCTCCAGGATCGACGGGATGACGGGGCCCAGCGATTCGATCGCCGCACGCAAGCCGAGGTCATTCAGCAGGACGCGATCCCAAACTATCCAGCTCTGCTCCAGGCGGTAGTCGTGCCGGGTGGGAGCGAACCATCCCATTTCCCTGTAGGCCAGTAACATAAGCGGCGCGGGATACCAGTCGCGAACAATGCTTAGGAATGGGCGCCGGCGCAGCGAATCGGCGTAGGCCAGGAGAAAAAAGCCGCCGAGTACGCTCAGGTTCAGCGTGCAGGTGATAACCGGGATAGGGCTCCGGAGAGGCAGCAGCAGCGCAAGCAGCGACGTGTACAGGAAGTACACGATGAGCACCCATTCCGAGCGGCGCAACAACCGCACCGAGAAACCCATTTTTCAGGGCCGGGTGATCTCAAAAGTCCTTTGCACCAGCGCCTGCAATTCTCCAATCACTGCAGGGTCGGCGCCACTGAGACCGGACGTAATCTTGTCGCGCACAGCTAGCAATTCCTGCAAAGAGCTTTTTAACCCCGGGTCGCTCGCGTCCTGTGAGGCGTCGCGCACACGATTGAAATATTGCGTCGAGTGCTGTGCGGCAATGCCGAAGTTCTTCCTGGTGGCTTCGAGATAGGTGAGGCTGACGGCGTCGCGTATCGCGCAGAGCCTGTGCTCGAATGCCGTATCCAGATATTGTTGCCGTGCCTGGCGATACCGGGAATACTGCGGCAAGTAACCGACCGCGAAAATGGCTGCGGCCACTAGAATTCCGATTAATATTTTTCGTCCCATCTGCTGTACCCGAGTGCTGCCGAAGGCTACAATAGCAAAATAGCGTCGTCCGGCGCACGGTCTGCGCGCTCCTTATGCACTCCGGGGCGGGCTATGCCATGTTGAAGACATTTGATGCTCCCTCTCCTCGTTCTATCGCCGTATCTGTTGATTCCGGCAGCCTTTTGGCTCGGCGGGAGATCCGTGCGCGTGGCTGGTCTGCTCGCATTGTGGCCCGCGGCGCTCACCTTATACTTCGGCCTGATGCTGCGGTCCGTGGCAGTCTCCGGACCCATCGAGGCATCTCTTTCCTGGGCCGCGTCCATAGGGATTGATCTCTCCTTTTACGCCGATGGCTTGAGTTTGCTGTTTGCAGTGGTTGTCGCCGGCATCGGCGCACTTATAGTGCTCTACGGAAGCCGCTATTTCGGCAGCCAACCAGGAGCTGGACGCTTTCAGGCAACATTGTTCGCCTTCATGGGCTCGATGCTGGGCCTGGTGCTCGCCGACAATCTGTTTTTGCTGTTCATCTTCTGGGAACTGACGGGATTCACATCTTTCCTCCTGATTGGCTTCGAACACGAGCGGCCGGAAGCGCGTGCCTCGGCGGTGCAGGCGCTGGTGGTAACCGGATTGGGGGGTCTTGGGCTGCTGGCCGCCGCGGTGTTGATTGAGCAATCGACCGGCGCGGCGGCTCTCTCGTCGCTGCTCGGGCTTGGACTAAATCTCGCAAACGGGGAGTTCTATCCGGCTATCGTGGTGCTGCTGTTGTTGGCGGCGTTCACTAAGTCCGCCCAGACGCCGTTTCATTTCTGGCTTCCGAACGCGATGACGGCTCCGACTCCGGTGAGCGCTTACTTGCACTCGGCCACCATGGTGAAGGCTGGCATATACCTGGTAGCCAGAGCAACACCGTTCGCCGGAGCCACTCCTCTATGGACGGGGCTCATAACCGGCGTGGGCGCCATCACAATGATCGTGGGGGCATGGCGCGCAGTTGCCGAAACCGATTTGAAACGCATGCTGGCATATTCCACCGTCAGCGCGCTCGGTTTGATGATGATGCTGCTCGGGGTTGGCACCGAAAAGGCAGTAATGGCTGCCCTGGTGTACCTGTTCGCTCATGCCTGCTACAAAGGCGCGCTGTTCCTGGTGGCAGGCACCCTTGAACATGAGACGGGCACACGGGACATAACGGGACTCGGAGGGCTCAGGCATGCGATGCCGGCGGCAGCGCTTGCCGCGGCACTTGCCGCCTGTTCTATGGCGGGGTTGCCCCTCTTCCTGGGCTTCCTCGGCAAGGAACTGCTTTATGAATCCTTGCTGGCATGGCCGGCCACGCTGCTGATTGGAGCCATCGCCGCGAGTGCACTGTTGGGTACCGCCGGTCTGATCGCCGGCGTTTCTCCATTCGTGGGACCTCCGCGAGGAGGTGCACCGGAGCATCGCGTTCCCGCAGGGCTAACCGTACCTGCGCTGGTGCTGGCTTTCTTGGGTCTATTTGCAGGAATCGTTCCCGGTTCGGTGGAACTCCCCGCCGGACTCGCCTCCGGCGGCATTCTACGCCGCCCGGTGGACGCGAGCCTTTCGATGTGGCACGGCTTCACGCCGGTGCTGGGCCTCAGTATGGCCACGTTGGCGCTGGTCGCTTTGCTCTATGCCTATCGCGATTCACTGCGGCGCCGCATCTGGCCGCGGTCGCTCGGGTCGGAACGGCTCTATACAGCGACTGAGCGCGGCCTGGACGCTCTCAGCGCGTGGGCCGCGCCGAGGCTTCAGAGTGCTTCGCTACGGTCGTATCTGCTTGTACTCGTTACCACCGCGGGTGTACTGATCTTTGCAACACTCGTGTTTGAAGGGCTTCCAGGCTGGCCCGCGGTGATGGATATCCAACCGCATGAAGCCTGCGCAGCCATTCTGATTGTGGCCGGTGCGATCTCCGCCGTCCGGGCGAAATCGAGCATCTCGGCTGTGCTGTCACTGGGCGTTTCCGGCTACGGTGTGGCACTCACGTATCTTTTCTTTGGCGCCCCGGACCTGGCGATGACACAGTTTTCCGTAGAGACCTTGACGGCCGTGATCTTCGTCCTGGTGTTTTATCATTTCCGGGATTTCGGATCGCTTTCCCCCTGGACCGACCGGCTGCGCGGTGCGACGGTATCGGTGTTGTTCGGCGGATCGATCGCGGTGGTGCTGTTGTTTGTCGGCGCTAATCTCACTCCTTTCCGGCTGGCCAACTATTTCGCTGAAATGGGCCTGCCGATGGCCCACGGCCGCAACATCGTAAATGTGATCCTGGTTGATTTCCGTGCATTGGACACGATGGGTGAAATTACCGTGCTGGCTACCGCCGCCTTCGGAGTGCGCGCGCTCATGCACATCAGCCGGAAGGAGAGGAAGAACGGATGACGACGACAACATCGCTGATTCTGAGGACTGGCGCGCGTGTGCTGATGCCGCTCCTCCTGCTATTCGGCGTCTTCCTGTTATTGCGCGGCCACAATGCCCCCGGGGGAGGCTTTGCCGGCGGATTAGTGGTGGCGGCTGCGTACATTCTGCATTTTTTCGCGTTCGGCTTGGATGCGGCCCGGCGTGCTCTATTGACCCGGCCGGAGCGGCTGATCGGCTCAGGGCTGCTGCTCGCGGTGGGGAGCGGAATTCTTCCGGCATTGTTCGGCCGGCCATTTCTTACCTCGCTCTGGTTTGATCCGGCACGTGGAATCGGCACTCCGATGCTGTTCGATCTGGGCGTATTCCTGGTAGTGATTGGCGTCGTGTTGATCATGACCTTTACGCTGGCGGAGGAATAGAACTTGGAATTGATACTGGCCATCGCCTCTGGAGTTCTGTTCGGCACGGGCTTTTACCTGATGCTGAGGCGGCGGTTGGCGCAACTGATCATTGGCCTGGGCCTGTTGAGCAATGGGGCGAACCTGCTGATTTTCACCGCGGGAGGTCTGACTCGCGCCCGTGCGCCGGTGATTGCTGAGGATGCCTCTCTACTGGTCCGCCCGTTCGCCGATCCAGTGCCGCAAGCGCTGGTTCTCACTGCCATCGTAATCGGCTTTGGCGTGCTTGCGTTTTCGCTGGTGCTGGCACACGGCATTCACACCATGGCCGGCACGGATGACATCGACGAGATCAGGAGCGGCGGCGGATGAATGTTCTGGTGCTTCCGATCGCACTGCCGCTGTTTACCGCGGCGGTGCTGCTGCTTGCGCCCAGCCGCCCTCTGCTTCAACGATGGATTTCTTTTGCCGGCGCCTGCGCACTGGCAATCGCGGCCGTTCTGGTGTTCGTACGCGTGGAGCGCGACGGAATCCTCGTGCTGCAATTGGGCGGGTGGCCGGCGCCGTTCGGTATCACGCTGGTAGCGGACGTTCTGTCGGCCATGCTGGTAGTGGCAACGGCGGTTGTGGGACTCGCCGTGGCCTCGTCAGCCTTTTCCGGCGTCGACCCCAGGCGCGAGGGTTTCGGCTATCACGGGCTGATACACGTGCTCCTCATGGGCGTGTCGGGTGCATTTCTGACCGGCGATCTTTTCAATCTGTATGTCTGGTTCGAAGTGATGCTGGTGGCCTCTTTCGTTCTGATGGCGCTGCACCGGACACGCGCGCAGTTGGAAGCAGCTTTCAAGTACGTCGCTTTGAACCTGATCGCATCCTCGTTATTCCTGACCACGCTTGGCCTGCTTTATGGCGGCACAGGCGCGCTGAACATGGCGGAACTGGCCACTATTCTGCCGGCGTGCGAAAACACGGCGTACGAAACCATTCTGGCGATGCTGTTTCTGACGGCATTCGGGATCAAAGCCGCGATGTTCCCGCTGTTTTTCTGGCTGCCCGCTTCCTACCACACGCCGCCGGCTGCCGTGGGCGCGGTTTTCGCCGGGCTGCTGACAAAGGTCGGCGTGTACTCGATGATCCGGGTATTCACGTTATTGTTCCCTGGCGATCCCGCAATGCTTTATACTCTGCTGCTGGCGCAGGCGGGGTGCACGATGATTGTGGGGCTGGTGGGGGCGCTTGCGCAACGGGATTTCAGGCGTATCCTCTCGTTCAACCTGGTGGGGCATCTCGGATACACGACTGTAGGAGTGGCCCTGGGCACTTCCGCCGCGATGGCCGGATCCATTTTCTATATCCTTCACCACATCGCCGCGATTACCAATCTTTACCTCATCAGCGGCGTTTTTCTGCGGCTTCGTCACACGACGTCTCTCACGGAACTGGGGTCGATTTTTCGCGAACGCCCGCTGGTCGCCATCCTCGCCGCCATCCCGGTGTTTTCGTTGGCGGGAGTGCCACCCCTTTCCGGGTTCATCGGCAAGCTGGCGCTAGTGCGAGGCGCCTTCGGCGCCGGGGCATGGTGGACCGGTGGCATCATCCTGGCCGTGAGCTTACTGACACTGTTATCCATGGCACGGCTGTGGTCTGAATCCTTCTGGAAAACTGCGCCTCACGGAGATAAGTCACGGCTGCCTGGGGTGATATTGCTTCCGATCGCGTTTCTCAGCGCGATCACGGTAGCAATGACGGTTGCCGCCGGACCGCTATATCAACTCGCAATGAAGACCTCTGACCAGTTGCTCAATCCAGCCCTCTATATCGATGCGGTGTTGAAAGGGGGACCCCAACCGTGATTCTTGCGAATCTGCTTCTGGCGCTGGCGTGGGCGGCGCTGACCGGCCGCTTTACCCTTGAAAGCCTTGTTATGGGCCTGGCGGCCGGACACGTGGTGCTGCTGGTTCTGGCAAAGGGCGGTGTGTTGGCGATGGCCGAAGTAAGCCGCGTAGAACGTGCATTATCGCTGCTCGCCTATCTGCTGTGGGAGATCTTCCTGGCCAATGTCCGTGTCGCGCTCGACGTCGTCAGTATCCAACACCGGATGAAGCCGGGAGTCATCCGGCTGCCGCTCGATGTCACGAGCGACGGCGAGATCCTGCTGTTGGCGGCAATGATCAATATCACCCCCGGCAGCGTGGCGCTCGGCGTTTCCGACGACCGCAAAATAATGTATGTGCACGTCATGCATGTGCGGACTCCCGACGATGCGCGGCGCATCATCAAAGAAGGATTTGAGCGCCGCGTGATCGGGCTCCGCAGCGAGCGCAAGGAGAGCCCGCATGCCGTCTGATGCCGTGTTCGCGGCGCTGGTAATCGTCTCGGCCGCATTGTTGATCTCATTCGTCCGGCTGGTACGGGGGCCGACGCTGCCGGACCGCGTTGTCGCGGTAGACCTGATAGGAACCACGTCGGTCGCGCTCATTGTGCTGGGAGCATCCGCCAGCGGCGAGCGCGTGTTTCTCGATGCGGCTATTGTAATCGCGCTGGTTGCATTTCTGGGCACGATCGCGTATGCCGGGTTTGCCAGGAAGGAGAATCGGGAATGATGGAGTGGGTGACGGGATTTCTGATGGTGTTGGGGGCTACGCTGGTGCTGCTGGCGGCCATCGGTGTGCTTCGGATGCCGGACCTGTTTACACGGATGCAGGCGGCAACGAAAGCAGCGACCCTGGGGCTCGGCTGCGTACTGGCGGGAGCGGCGATTCAGTTCGCCGATTTATCCACGGCGGTCCGGGCCATCAGCATTGGGGCGTTCATCATGTTGACGTCGCCGGTTTCCACTCACGTGATCGCCCGTGCGGCCTATCTCACGCGTGTCCCGTTGTGGAAAGGAACCATTGCGGACGAGTGGCGGGAGGATATGGAGGCGCAGACGGAGGATTTTGGGGATTCGAACACGGTAAACTGAAATTTCCGGCAGATGCGATATCGAAAGCCGCCCTCTCACCGCCCTCAACAGGAGTACTTCTTCCATGCAGACTAGCAGACGTCATTTCTTGCAGATCTCGACAGCCGCCGCCAGCCTGGCAGGCAGAACAGCTTTTTCCGCTAACGATCAGATCCAGTTCGCGACCATCGGCGTAGGAGGACAGGGCACCGGCGACACTCACTCAGCGCTCCGCACTCCAGGTGTAAAGTTCGTAGCAGCCAGCGACGTGTACGATGGGCGGCTCACTCGGGCCAAGGAAGTTTTCGGAAAGGACCTGTTTACCACTCGCGACTATCGCGAAATTCTGAACCGTAAAGACATCGACGCGGTTATTATCGGCACGCCGGACCACTGGCACATGAAGATGGCGGTAGATGCCATGAGTGCGGGTAAAGATGTCTACGTCGAAAAGCCGATGGTGCAACTTGTCGGCGATGGGAAAGCAGTGGTGGACGCGCAAAAGAAGACCGGCCGCATTCTTCAGGTCGGAAGCCAGCGCGTGAGCTCCATTGTTTATCAGAAGGCGCAGGATCTTCTGAAAGCCGGCTCCATCGGTGAGTTGAATATGGTGGAGGCGTGGTGGGACCGCAACTCCGCTATCGGTGCCTGGCAATATTCCATCCCGCCCGATGCGACACCGGAAACGGTGGACTGGGACCGTTTTCTCGGCCGGGCGCCCAAGCGTCCCTTCGAGCCGATTCGCCTGTTCCGCTGGCGTAATTACCGCGACTACGGCACCGGTGTAGCGGGTGACCTGTTCGTCCACCTGTTCTCCGGCATGCACTTTGTCACCGGTGCGGTGGGCCCCAACCGCGTTTTCGCAACCGGGGGCTTGCGGTACTGGAAAGACGGCCGTGATGTCCCGGATGTGATGCTTGGCCTCTATGACTACGAGGCCACCGCCAGGCATCCGGCTTTTAACCTCGCCCTTCGGGTGAACTTCGTAAATGGAGCGGGTGAGACGTCCGGTTTCCGCTTCGTTGGCAGCGAGGGTGTTCTTACAATCGGCAGCGGTGTGACGGTTGCCAAGCAGCCCCGTGAAACGCAACCCGGCTATACCATCGGAACGTTTCCGAAGAGCGTCCAGGAGCAGTTTTTGAAGCAGTACAGGGAGAAGTACCCCGAGACAGCGGTGACGGCCGATTCGATGCGCCCGGCCGCTGAAGAAACCTATCTTCCGCCGCGCGGCTATAGCGATAGCGTCGATCATTTCCGGAATTTTTTTGAAGCCGTCCGCTCGCGCAGGCCTGTTGTGGAAGATGCGGTGTTCGGTTTTCGGGCAGCCGGTCCGGCGCTGCTGTCCCTGGTAAGCTACTTCGAGCAGAAGCAATGCCGGTGGGATCCCGAGACGATGATGGTGAAAGGTTGAGGACATGAGCTTTCAGGCAAACGATAATATTCAGATCGCGCTTATCGGCGCGGGCGGAATGGGGCAAGGCGATGCCCGGTATGCCACTTCGCTTCCGGGTGTGAAACTCGTCGCGGCCTGCGATATCTATGACGGGCGGCTCGAGCGCATGAAGGAGATGTGGGGCAACGGCCTCTACACCACGCGCGATTTCCGCGAAGTTCTCAACCGGAAAGACGTGGATGCGGTGATCATCGGTACCCCCGATCACTGGCACGCTCCCATCTCCATCCTGGCCCTGAACGCCGGCAAGGACGTGTATTGCGAAAAGCCGATGATCCACTCGGTCGACGAAGGCAAGCGCGTCATCGAAGCACAGAAGAAGAGCGGACGGATGTTTCAGGTTGGCAGCCAGTATGTCAGCTCGATGATTTTCGACAAGGCCCGGCAACTTCTGGCCGCGGGCGCTCTGGGCGAAGTGAACATGGTGGAAGCTTGGCTCGACCGCAACTCCGCCGTAGGCGCCTGGCAGTATTCGATTCCACCGGACGCCACGCCCGAGCGGATCGATTGGGACCGTTTTCTGGGGAATGCACCGAAACGTCCGTTCGAGCCGGTACGGCTGTTCCGCTGGCGCAACTATAATGACTACGGAACGGGCGTGGCAGGCGATCTCTTCGTGCACCTGCTTTCCGGACTCCATTTTGCTACTGGATCGATCGGGCCGAACCGCGTCTACGCAACGGGCGGATTGCGCTTCTGGAAGGACGGCCGCGACGCCCCCGACGTCATGCTGGCTCTGATGGATTATCCGAAGACAGCCGCGCACCCGGAATTCACGTTCGCGCTGCGGGTGAACTTCGCCAGTGGTGGTTCGGGGGAGAAGTTCGGATTCCGATTCGTCGGCAGCGAAGGTGTCATGACGACCACGATGAGTGAACTGACTCTTTCGCGGCGCCCTCGCGAGACAGAGCCCGGTTACACCATCGGCACCTTCCCGAAGGCTGTCCAGGAGCAATTTCTGAAAGAGTACCACGCCAACTATCCCGAACAGCGACCTTCCGCTGACGCAATGCGTCCGGACCGCGAGGAAAGCTTTGAGCCGCCGCGTTCGCACAATGCCCATCTGGAGCATCACAAGAACTTCTACGCCGCGGTTCGCAGCCGCAAGCTCTTTCTTGAGGACGCGGTGTTCGGTATGCGCACCGCCGCGCCGGCTCTCCTCTGCAACATGAGCGTGAGCAAGCAGCGGGTGTACCGTTGGGATCCCGAGAATATGACAGCGAAAGAAGCCTGACGGGTTTGTGGCTCGCGCTGTCCCTCGCCCTGACGGTGACGGCTGCCTGGGGCGCTTGCGATTTCCGGCCTGAAGTAGACCCGCTGTTGCGCGAGGCACGCCTTGCTTTGGACGATACTCGCCTCAGCCGCGACGAACGTCTTGCTCTCCTGCGTGCCGCGGCAATGGCTTATCCGGATGAAGTGGTGCTGCACCACGAGTATCAGGACCACATTGCCAACGAACTCTCCGAGCCGGTACGCGATCTTGTCATCGAGGAATATCGCAAGCTTGCCTCGGGGCACACCGGCAGTGTGGCCGCGCGTTACCTGTACGCGCGCTCGCTGGTAGGCCGCAGGACACGCGAAGCCGCCGCCCTGTTGGAACTACTAGCCGGGCAACATGCGGAGTTCCCGTGGCCGCACCTGGCGCTGGCAGAAGCACGCGCGGAAAGCGGTGGTCAGCACCTGGAGCGTTTTTTCCGGCTTTGCCCCGGAACGCTGAACGAGACTTCCTACACTGCCCTCATGGAAACTGGCGCTCCGCAATTGCGGCGCGCCGTGGCGGAAGCTGCGCGCAAAGAATTGAGTGCGTCGAAATTTCCGTCGCGTCTGGCGGATTACCACTATCTGTGGATGCTCGAAATCGCGGATGCGGGTCCGGCCGAACGCACCGCACTCTTGGAACGTATCGCGGAAGACGCAGCGCGTCTTCGCTCGCTGGACTCGCGCCGCCGCAACGCGTTGCTTCCGGCGCTGCTGCAGGCGTATCAGATAACCGGGGATCGGGCAGGTTGGGAATGGGCGCGAGGCGAGATCGCGAAATGGCTGCCGCATTCGTTCACGGCCGCGCAACTCACGCTCGATAAATGGCGCGACTCTCGCGCACTGCCGGCTATCAACGATTCGCGCGAAACCGTAGCAGCATATTACCGGCAACTCTACCTTGCAAGCGCGGAATGGATTCGCACGTGGCCACTGGCGCGGCAGGTTTGGGCTTTACGCTGGAAGGCTGCCCGCGAACTGCCGGACCTTCCGGACCTGGACGTGGAAGCGGCGGGTGCCGGCATGTTGACGGCCGTTGCCCGTAATGGATCAACCCGTACTCTGTCGCCGCGACTTGATATTGCCGGGACTTTTCTCGCACGCAGCATTGCAACAGAGAAAATTCCGGAGATTGTCGAGGAGGCGATTCGCGAAGCCGAGATTCGTGCCTTGACGGAGATCGATCCCCGTTGGATGTCAGACGGTTTCCGGGTTGCGGCGCGCCGGGAACTGGATGAGACGCGGTCTCGCGGACGCCTGGTGCTCGTCCGCTTCTATCTGCAATCCGGCAAACCCGAGAAAGCGCGGCAGGTGCTTCGCGACATGAAAACTGGCCTGGTATATGACGCCGCCAACGCGCAAAGGTACTGGGCCGGCCGGCCGGCTCTCGCCGGCGCTCTCGTCGAGCTTCGTGAGTTTGAAGAGGCACGGTCCGTGTTGGCTGAGATGAAGCAGTGGCTGGCGGCCAGGACTGAAGAGCCGGCAGAAGAGTTTCGCATCCGGCAGGCGGACTACTGGCTCTCCATGGCAAGACTGGCCGAAGCGGAAGGACGAAAGCTCGACGCAGCCGCCTACTATCGTCTGGAAAGCGAGAACCGCACGGAGTGGGACTATTTCGCAGAGCGGTTCGCCCGTATCGACAGAATGTTGGAACTGTGGCGGAAAAGCGGCGGCACGGAAGAGGGATTTCGCGCCTGGGCCGGAATCCGCGAACCCGTGGGCGGCTGGCAGTTCGCATCGCGGCCACTAATCGGTTTCGAGTTGCGTGACCTGGCAGGAAGATCCTGGAGTACCGCCGACTTTCGAGGTAAAGTAACGCTCGTGAATCTATGGGCAACGTGGTGCGGCCCCTGTCTCACTGAACTGCCCCATCTCGAAAAGCTGCACCGGCAAATGAACTCCGGCGAAGGAATGCAGTTCGTCACTTTCAACGTCGATGAGGATGCCGGGAGCCTGCCTGCGTTCATGAAGCGCCACGGCTACACGTTTCCCGTGATCCCAGCTCGCGAATTCATTCAGGACCGTATGCGGGTCACGATGTATCCACGCACGTGGATTGTCGGCCGCGACGGAACTATTCGATACGAACATGCTGGATTCTCTTCACGGCCCGAACGTTGGCTGAACGAGACCCTCGAGCTTTTGCGCCATCTCGCCAAAGTTAATTGAAACAGCGAATCGGGAGCCGAGTCTTAATTGTGAGGCGTTATGTCATCTGAACTCGTCCGATTCGTCGAGCGGCAGGACTGGCTTGAACCAGTGGAAAAGACAGTTCAACAGGCTGTCGAAACAGCGGTTGAGCGCGCGGGGCCGGTAGTAGCCAACGCGCTGTACGGCACATGGCTGGGGCATCCCGTGCATCCGGTTTTGACGGACATTCCACTCGGCGCCTGGACAGCCGCCGTTGTGCTTGACGCACTGGACTCGTGCGATGGCGGGAAAGGGCTGAAGCGCGGCGCCGATGCCGCCGTCGCACTGGGCCTGGCGGGCGCGGTAGGGTCCGCCATCACTGGCTTCACAGACTGGCACAAAATCGACGGTAAGCAGCATCGCATCGGGCTCGTACACGGGCTGCTGAATACACTTGGCGCGGGTCTCTTCGCCGCCTCCTATGTTTGCCGCCGGCGGAGCGCTGGCGAATCGGGCCGGCGCCGGGCCGTCCTTGGCTATGCTGCCGCAGGAATAGCGGCGTACCTCGGTGGCCACCTGGTATACCGCGAAAAGATCGGTGTGGATCATACGCCGAAGGAGCTTCCACAGGATTTTACTCCGGTTCTGGATGCTTCTGAGCTGATCGAAGGCGAGCTCAAACGTGCTGATGTAGGCGGTGTTCCGGTGGTGCTGCTGAAGCGCAGCGATCAGATTTTTGCCCTGGCCGAGACCTGTTCACACCTGGGTGGTCCGCTGGCGGAAGGACAGTTGGAGGACGGCGACTGCGTGCGTTGCCCCTGGCATGGCTCGCTGTTTTCTATGCAGGACGGCAGTGTTCGTGAAGGCCCGGCAACGCATCCGCAGCCGTGTCTGGAAGCCCGCATTCATGAAGGAAAGGTTGAGGTCCGCGGCGGATAGCAAATGGGCGTATCCTCGTTTTTCCGGGCTTTATGTGTTTAAGCAACGCGTGCATACGGTTTGGATCTTCGCCCGTTGCACTCGCCTGGCGCTTCCCGGATGAAGGGAACGAATACGCGAACAGCATGCCGATCGTAAGGCGCGTCGCCGTTTTTCGCTGAAGACCCCGCCTGACCGGCGAGAATCATTGCGTCATGAACGGCGAAGCCTCCGTTTCCACCGGTGGGGGAGGTGGCGCTGGCTGGGCCTGGAACTTTACTGAGACAAGTTTCGAGATACCGGGCTCTTGCATAGTGACCCCGTATAAGCTCTGCGCTGCTTCCATCGTGCGTTTCGCGTGCGTGATGACGATGAACTGTGTCTGCGCTGACATCTCCTTCAGCAGGCGTGTCAATCTTTCGATGTTCGGTTCGTCGAGCGGCGCATCCACTTCATCCAGGATGCAGAACGGACTCGGCTGGTAACGGAAGATCGCCATCAGCAGTGCAATTGCCGTGAGCGCCTTTTCCCCGCCCGAGAGCAACAGCACGTTCTGTAGCTTCTTGCCCGGAGGCGATGCCACCAGATCGATGCCCGATTCCGAAGCGTTCGCCTCGTCGGTCAGCCTCATTTCGCCGGTACCGCCGCCGAACAGCGTCTGGAACAACTCCTTGAAGTGGCCATTGATCGCTTCAAAGGCATCCCTAAACCGCTTCCGTGTTTCGATGTCGATCTCGTGGATCGCCTTTTCAGTATCACGAATCGATTCGAGCAGATCCTGCCGCTGAGCATTGAGGAAATCGTAGCGCTGCTGAGCTTCCTGGAACTCTTCGAGAGCCTGCGGGTTCACGGGACCGAGCGCATCGATTCGCGATTTCAACTCGCGATATTTCTCTTCTGCCTCAGCCAGCGCATCGTCGTCCGGCGCCACTTCTTCGCCGGCAGCAAGTTCCTCCAAAGGAGCGCTCAGCTCTTTCCGGCTCGTTTCGTCCAGGTACTTGAGCTCCGCCTGAAGTTTCACAAGTTCCAACTCGATTTGAGACCGCTTCTCCTGCGCTTCCTGCATCCGGACCCGCAGTTGCTTTAGTGTCTCTTCGAGTTCAACCAGGGCCGTCCTCTCTGTCTGTTCGCGCGTCTCCAGTTCGCGGACTGCGACGTCGCCGAGCTGTATGTTTTCCGCCAGCGCCGCGGCCTTCGAGTCGAGATCAATGTTGTCGGCCAGCAGCCGCGCGCGCTCGGCGCCCAGCCGCTCCATTTCAGCGGCGATCTGGCGCCGGCGGGCAGCCATCTCGCGATGTTGTGCTTCGAGCCGCGCCTGCGCGGCGCGTTCCGAGCGGCGGCGCTCTTCGATTTCCGCCACCTGCACGCGTAGCTGCGAATGCTCCTCGGAAACACGATGGACCTGCGATTGAAATTCAGAAAGATCCTCGCGGCCCTGCTCCAGAATTTGTTCCTGCTGTGCCCGCTCGATTTCCTTCTCTTCGACCAGGGCCTGGTTCTGCTGTTTCTGTCCGGCCG
>CAADGY010000426.1 GCA_900696665.1 uncultured Acidobacteriota bacterium | reverse complement strand
GCCCTACACCGGCCACGAATGGCACACCATCGCGAGCTGGCAGCGACAGGGCAAACTCATTGAGGTCTTCCCCACCAGCAGGTTCGAAGATGTGCTGGTGGCCATCCGACCCTTCCGCGCGCTGCATCGGCTTAAGGAAGCCCGCATCCTGCACGTGAATCAAAGTCCTGCCGATGCCGCCTACTGCAGCGCCATCAAGGAAAAGTTCGGGACCGACATCAAAACCATCAGCCTGCCCGAGTTGCAGAAAGCTTACGAAGCCGCGGATCAAAGCGAAGCCATGGCCGACTGCCGTCGCTGGATGGATGAGGCGGAAAAGATCGTTGAGCCGACGAGGGAGGAGATCCTCAAAAGCTCATTGATGTTCATTGCCATGCGAAACCTTCTGGCTGAACACGAAGCGGAGTTGGTGACGATGAACTGCCTCGGGATGAATCTGATTGGCCGCGGCATGGGCTATCCTTGTCTCGGGTTTGTGCGGTTGAACAACATGGGCTTGGGCGGAGTATGCGAAGCGGATTTGAAATCCAGCATGACGCATCTCATCTTCAGCCATCTCGTCGGGAAGCCCGGCTTTGTCACTGACCCGGTGTTCGATCTCTCGACGTCGAGCATCATCCACGCGCATTGCGTGGCGGCGACGCAGATGGAAGGGCCGGACTCGCCCGCCGCCGCTTACCATATCCGCAGTCATCTGGAGGACGGCAAGGGCGCGTCGCTGCAAGTTCGGATGCCGATCGGTCGCCCGCTCACGATGGCGCGGCTTATCGGGACCGACAAACTGCTGTTCGCGACCGGCGAGGCCACGGACAGCCCGTTCGTGGATTACGGCTGCCGCACCAAGCTGACCATGAAGGTGCAGAACATCGAGCGCATGCTGGAAAACTGGTCCTGCGGTCTGCACCGCGTCGTGTTCTACGGCGACCATACTCAAGATGTCCGCCGCTTCTGCCGCTTCGCACAAGTCCGCCTCCTGCACGAGGGCGTGGATGATTTGCAGAAGGTGGATGGCTTGGAATGGGAGCCGCATGTGCATGCGTAGCGCGCGTTTAGGCGTTCCAACTCGTTCTTTCAACAGGCAAACTGCACCTGACTCCGCCAATGGGTGATCGCTTCACTGGCTGGACGAAGGCTGAGTCTGGTGGAGGGAACCTTCTGCCGCCTCTGCCGCAATCACGCCGCGGGAATGCCGCTGGATCGCCGTGATGTGCCGGCTGTCAGGCGTTGATGTATTCGAATCCGACCGCGCCTTGTTGGGAAATACCTTAAGCGTGAGTTTCACGCAGGAGGAGTGAAAAGCCCGCATCGCACGAAGGTCTTGCGATGCGGGAAATGCATACCTCGACTTTCCTAATTCGATCGCCAGGGCTGCAAGTCTCAGCACTGTAAAAGGCTGCTCACGCAACTGGTGTGTTCGCAGTAGTGCGAGGTCCTGGACGCAGGGGAACTTATGGCATAAGCTATGCAAGGTAGAATCTTACTGGGTTGAAGTTTGGGTATGCTAATGCGCCTCCATCTGGAATCCACCGCGAGAAGGTCTACATCGCACTCCGGCTCGTGCTGTGGCAGATATTTGGCGGGCGTTGGGATAATTCTCATTCTGCTATCATTGCAGGTTGGCATTGGCTCAACGGCAATCCAATTGGTTCCGTGGGGTGTTGGTTTCGCTCAACAGCAAACCACTCCCACTGGGTTAACGAATGTGGCAGCGCTGGTAATGGGCTCGGCGCACAACCTCGTCCTCCAAAGCAACGGCACAGTGGTAGCTTGGGGATATAATTCTGCCGGCCAGTGCAATGTTCCGTTCGGGCTTACAAATGTGATAGCCATTGCCGCTGGCGGGGCGCACAACCTAACCGTGAAAGCCGATTCGACTGTAGTCGCATGGGGCGCAGGAGCGACAAACTCCGGTTACGGACAATCAACGATTCCAGCGGGCCTGAGCAATGTCATCGCCGTGGCGGCGGGCGGCGAGCATAGCTTGGCACTCAAGGCGGATGGAACATTGGTGGGGTGGGGAAGAAACAATTACGGTCAAGGCGGCGCGCCGGCTGGCCTTAACAACATAGTGGCAATCGCTGCCGGATTGGACCACAACTTGGCGCTAAAGGCCGATGGCACTGTGGTCGCGTGGGGGTATCATTACTACGGACAAACAAATGTGCCGCTTGGCCTGGTAAATGTCCGATCGATCGCTGCCGGTACGTATCACAGCCTCGCTCTGCGTTCCGACGGAACGGTCGTCGCATGGGGGGCAGGGACGACCAATTCGGGCTTTTATCCCAATTATGGTCAAGCAGCAGTTCCGAGCGACTTGGCTGGCATCAGGGCGATCACGGTGGGCCGATTCCACAGCGTAGCGCTCAGAACGAACGGAACCGTCGTCGCGTGGGGCGATAACTATGGCGGTTCAACTAACTTGCCGTGGGGACTCACCAATGTGGTGGCTATTGCCAGCGGCTATCAGATGAACCTGGCTGTCACTGATGGTTCGCCGTTCTTCTCATCAGAACCGCGCGGCGTGGTTGCCTATGCAGGACAGTCATTGAACCTGAACGTAGCAGTCGAAGGTTTGCCACCCTTGCACTACCAATGGCAGTTCGCCGGAACCAATATTGATGGGGCGACGGACCCTTGGCTTTTTCTTCCCAACGTTCAGTTGAGTGATACCGGGAATTATGCTGTAACGGTAACCAATCCTTACGGCACAATTTCTGGCTCCCTGCGCCTGACGGTGAGCAATTCGCCGCCGATCATTTTAACGCAACCCAAAAGCCAATTGGCGGGAACATGGTGGGATGCAAGTTTTCGTGTCTGGGCCACCGGGTCCAAACCGCTTTACTATCAATGGCGCCGTGATGGGGCAAATCTTCTCGGAGCTGATGGACCCTCATTGCAGTT
>CAADGY010000425.1 GCA_900696665.1 uncultured Acidobacteriota bacterium | reverse complement strand
TCCGCCGTTGTGCTGGCCGGGATTCTGGCGGCGCCGGTTCTGGTTGATCTTATCGCTCCAGGCTTTGATGGCGCAAAACGCGAACTGACGGTCAGAGTGGTTCAGATCCTGTTTCCAGGTGCGGGATTGCTGGTGTTGTCCGCCTGGTGCCTGGGCATTCTCAACAGCCACGGCCGTTTTTTTCTTTCCTACGCTGCTCCCGTGATCTGGAATGCGGCGATGATCGCTGCGCTGGTTGGTTTCGGCGGGCGTGTAGATCAGCCGCGGCTGGCCGTTGCGCTTGCCTGGGGGTCGGTTGCCGGCAGCCTGTTGCAGTTCGCCGTACAGGTGCCCGTGGTGGTCCGGCTGGCGCGGCGTTTGCACCTGTCACTGGGGCGCGGAATGGAGAGCGTCCGGACCGTGCTGCGGAATTTCGTGCCGGTATTCTTCAGCCGGGGTGTTGTGCAGATCAGTGCCTATGTCGATGCGATGATCGCGAGCCTGCTGCCCACCGGTGCGATGACGGGCCTTGCCAACGCGCAGTTGCTATACACGCTGCCTGTCAGCCTGTTCGGAATGGCCGTCTCGGCTGCGGAGCTCCCGGCCATGTCCAGCGCGCTGGGAACCGAAGAGGAGATTGCCGGTGCGCTGCGCCGGCGCTTGAATTCAGGGCTGCGCCGGATCGCATTCTTCGTCGTTCCTTCCGCCGTTGCTTTCGCGGCATTGGGAGATGTGATTTCGGCGGCCCTGCTGCAAACAGGACGATTTACGTATCAGGACGCCGTGTATGTATGGGGCATTCTGGCCGGATATTCCGTAGGCCTGCTGGCATCGACCTTAGGACGGCTGTACTCTTCGACTTATTATGCTTTGCGCGATACCAGAACTCCGCTTCAGTTTGCGGCCGTTCGCGTACCGATGGCGGGTGTGCTCGGGATTGCGTTCGCCACGCAACTGCCGGGCATGATGGGCATTGAGGAGCGCTGGGGAGTCGCCGGATTGACGCTCGCCTCGGCGATCGCAGGCTGGGTGGAGTTCGCACTGCTGCGCCACCGCCTGAATCGCCGGATAGGGGAGACCGGACTTCCCCTGGCCTTCAGCATTCGCCTCTGGAGTGCAGGGTTGCTGGCCGCGGCGGCGGGATGGGGTGTGAAGCTTGCCGTGGGCACGGCCGGACCGCTGATCGCGGCAGCACTTATCCTGCCCGCGTTCGGTATCGTCTACTTCGGGATGACATTAGCCTGGGGTATTCCGGAAGCGCGGACTTTGTTCCGCCGCGTGCGCCGTTAATGGCTCGCAGGAAGGTCATTGAGAAGTGCGGCCCCGGGGAGTTCAGGAAAGCCTGGGCCTCATACTGACCGCTAAAGCTAAGCCGGAGATTCCGCTACGCGGCAGTACCGTGCTACACAGCCACTCGCGCCCGAAACGGCAGAGCAACGACAAATCCCGCCCCAAGGCCAACGCCATTTGCAATCATGTCGTACAGATCGAACATGCGATCGCTTAAGTAGCTTTGGCCGAATTCGAGAGACACTCCGAGGAAAAGAAGGCCGAGAATCAGTCCAGCCAGTGTCCAACGGCTTTCATGGAGCGCCGGTAGGAATGACAGTACCGCGTAAGCGGCCGAGTGTAGCAGTTTGTCGCTCAGGTGCAGGAGATCGATCATCCGGATAGGTGGCGACGAGGAGGGCAACAGAGATCCCACGACGACCCCCGACACCACCAGGAACCACAGCACGCGCAGACTTCGTCTGGACAGTCGTTTTTTGCACATTGCCCAGCACCGATTCTAGCGTTAGCCGCCGGCGGTTTGCTGCCGTAGCTGTCCCGCGGGTTGTTTCAACGTCAGGAGCAGGTTGGCCGCGAATGCTGTCACCGCAACTATCTCAATGACGGCCGAGAGTGGCAGCAGCGGCCAGAGCCAGGGCAGGTATCCTTCGTATGCTCCGATCTCGGAGCCGACTCGCAAGACGCACCCGGCGTTCAATAATGCCAGTGCGGTGAACATGAGAGCCGGGCTGAAGAGGTTGCGCATCCCACAGAAGCCCGGCAGAACACGCTGTCCGATGGCGAAGACCATCGTCGAAATATAGCCGACGGTCAGAGCATGCCGCGAGGCTCCCCAAATACCCCCGTAAGTGTCCCAGACAGCCGCAGCCAGTGAGATAACGGCTGACAGGATCAGCCAGACATAAGCGAGACGCACGAAAGTTGGGAAGCTCCGGTGCACTCCGGCAATATTCGCGGGGCCGGCGGTGGGAGCAAACACCCCCAGCGCGACAGCAGCCGCAACTGTCCCGAGCAAAAACAGTCCCGTGGCCGCAATCCACTCTCCGGCGAGCGCGCCCACAACGGCAACGGTGTTGATGGCAAGTGCGGTCAATAGCAAAGTGCTATTGGCGTGACGGAGGCCGAGGAAGCCTGGCAGCCAGCGTGCGCTGAAACCCCAGATGTTCACTACCGGAAAAGCCCACGTGAATAACACCAGCAGGCGCTGATTCGGAATGTGTGCTATTGCCGGACCACTGCCGTCGATCGCGCTTTGAATGGCAAACGCGAGGTTTGCCAGTAAACTCGCCAGGAAACCGATGGTGCCCGCGAAGACGACGATCATCCAGACGTGGGATTGCGAGTGGTTTTCGGTGCGGGCTTTTGGCTGGCGATGATGGCGGACGGTCAGGAAGAAAATCAAAAACCCGGATAATTCCAGCAGAGCCGATGCCGGCAGCATCCATCGCCACTGCCACAGCCATAAGTTTGTGCTCCAGCGCAGAAAAACACCGGCGGTCCAACAGGCCCAACTGGTCCATGCGCGGCGGGCGACAAAGCCGGCTGGCCGGCCCATCTTCAAAAGTGAGTGGAAACCGATTCCCAGAATGAAAGAGCCGATCCAGCCGAAAATCTGGGCATGTCCATGGGCCTGCAGCCAGGCTGGATCAAGGCCGGCGGCCCCCTGCGCGTCCGTGATGACGATCAGATTCCAGACGCCAAGGAACGTCCCCGGTAACAGCAGGAAGAAGAGTCCGGCTACAATCCACGCGATTACGGCCCGCTGGAGCGCCGATTCGTGGGTTCTGATCGATTGCGTATCAAGCGTCAGCGCATACCTCCGCGTTGGAATCAGGATAGCGGGCATCGCGGCAGGTCACAGTGACAAGGATCACATCGGCACCTCACAAGCGTGAACTTTTCCGGTGGTTTCCTCGTTATGTAGGGGTGGCGAGGAAGAACAAATGATCAAATTCCTGCTCTTTTGTATCCTTTTTGTGCTGTGCTGGCCTGTCGCGCTGCTGGCGCTCTTTCTCTACCCGTTAGCTTGGATTTTGTTGCTCCCGTTCCGGCTCGTGGGAATCGCTGTTGGCGGGGTATTCGCGCTGCTGTGGGTCCTGCTCACTTTGCCGATCAGGATCCTCCGCTGACGGCTGCTCTTCTGATGGAGGGGCGGGCGGGGAGTCCGGTGGTTCGTCCCGCAGCTCAGGCGCGGCGGCTTCGGATGCTGTGGTTTCGGGCACTGGTTCAGAGGGCGGGTCCGTCTCCTCCTCTAATGGGACTTCGCACTCGCAGCAGTCGCTACAGCGGCGGCACTTCGCGCACAAGTGGTTTGGACAGGCGTCCTTCGTACAGTAAATACAAATGCCCGTGGAGGGCTCACCGCATATCGTGCAGATGTAGGTGGCTACCTCGCTCATTTCTTCCTCTGTGTTCCAGGCGGACGCCGGCTGAGAGCCTCCCGGCATCGCTGGGCTTCGCTGTCGGCGATACGGAATTCCTGTTCTTTCACTTTGGCCAAATCGATCATGTAACGCTGCAGGTTCTGGCGATAGGGTTGGGACTCCGCCAGGGTGCTCTGAAGAAGATCCGCCACGGCCGGGTTATCGTACCGTCGAATACCCTGTGCCAGCGAGTTGATCATCGTCTCGAACGATTCCAGACGGAAGTAGGTCTCGAGCGCAATGGGAAAGCGCTCGGGGTTGCTCGCAAGTTTTTCGGTGGCGCCAACGAGGTACTCCAGATGAGCTTGCGCGGATTTCCATTGGGCGATATAAGTCTCTGAAGCCCCCTCGGTAGTCCACTTCTTCGGATCGACCTGGTCGAGCACGGGCTTTACCTTTTTCACCTCTCCGGCGAACGTCTCGAGCATCTTGCGCGTGTCCCATTCCGGAGGAATTTCCGATTGAGCCGCGGCTCCGGGCGCAAAAAGACCGCCAATAGCACAGAGACTTATCAAAACGAATCTCATAGATCGTAAGAGGCCGAAGCCCTATTAAACCCCAGTTTCGCACGCCGGGACGGGAGAAGTCGGGTTACCGTCCGGTGGGCGGAGACTTCTAGCTCATGTGGATTGTTTCCGAGTTGCCGGCCATCCAGATAGAATCCAAGAACTGCCTGTTCAGCGGCTCAAGTGCGTGCTCAAACAGCCGGAAACGGTTGGGAGCGTGCAATGAGAGCACCGCTGGTGAGAACTGCGGCCTTTCGAACCGCCTCCCTCTCAGTGCCGCCGCAGACGACAACGCCTGGGAAGTCCGGCAACCACGCAAAAATCCGGCTGCCGTCGCATAGCAGGCGCTACACTCCGCCGGTTCCCGCACCTGCTACGCCGGTTTTTAGCTGGATGCCCGCCGGGTCGTACTCCTGTGTGATGAACTGACCGGTAAAAGCCAGAAACTTCAACCTGGCCTG
>CAADGY010000424.1 GCA_900696665.1 uncultured Acidobacteriota bacterium | reverse complement strand
GGTCCCGCGATACTTCTTCCCAGCACTTGAAGAAATGCGAGTTCGTTGGACTGCACCTGCAATTGGGTTCCGTGTGGCGACGGAACGATGCTGTAACGCAAGCCGAGACGCGCAATAGTATCCGCGCGGCGCCTGACCGCGGCAGTCGGCGCCGGCTGCTGAAACCCTGCCATCGGTTGTACGCGGGAAAAGGCGCGGCCATAGAACCAGGCACTCGCACTTGAAAGCGCGGCAGGAGCTTGCGGCTCTGCCGCGTAGCCGCCGGGCGCGCCCGGAACTCCTCCCACAACGCCTCCCACCACCCCCGAAGGAGTTTCGCCGCGCGTTGTGCGGCTCAATTCACGTTTCCCGGGAGGAGGTGGCGGAGACGGGAGATCCACCTCCGCAAACGCCGGCGATACCGCTTTCGAGGCGGAGTGTAGTTCACGCTCTACCGGAATCGCGGGTGGTGGCGGCAGCACGGGCGCGCGTGCGGGTGCGGCGCGACCCGGCAAAACTTGCGCTCTCCGGCGCATCCCGGGACCTGGCGTAGCGGACTGTTCGGGCGCCAGCCGTTCCGTTGCGGGCACCTCCGCAGGCGCCGCTTCCGGCAAAGTCGGCGGATGGCTCTGCGCCACCAGTTCCGGCTGGCGAATTTCGGTATGGTCGAACCTGTAAACGACGAAGAACGCCAGGGCGGCGACGGCTACGCTACCCGCCAGGGCAACCGGAGCCGGCTTCAGAATGTTGTTCCAGAAGCGTCTGAACCATCCTTTTTCATGTGCATCCAGCGCTTCCAGCAACTCCGTCCGCATTGCCGGATCCGTCAACACGTCCAGCAGCGGCTGTTCCTCCATGAGCAACTCGAAGAGTTCGGAGTCCTCCAACGCCGCTTCGAAGAGCGCCTTCCGCTCCTCTGGCGTGAGAGTTCCCGCGGAGTAGCCGCCGAGAAGTTTTCTGGCTTCGCCCGGAGTCACTTCCTTATCTCCCAACTGCCTCCGATCAGTTCAAGCAGATGCCGCCTGCAGCGATAGTCCCACGTGTAAACGGTATTCAGGGAATGGGCCCCCATCGCTTTCCGGATCTCGCTGAAGCTCTTTCCCTCTAACTTGAGACGGAGCAGGTCACGGCAGCGTTGCCCAACCTGCGGCAGCGCCGCGCGAATCCGGTCGAGCAACTCGCGCCGGGAAGTGAGGGTCTCCGGATCCGGTGCGAAATCCGGAAGCGGGATTTCGTCCACCGAGACCGCCGACCCTTCCCCTCTCCGCGTGGCCTTCCGGTAAAGCGCCGTAATCTTGAACCGCGCAATCCGCATGGAAAGCGGAACCAATTCCTCGAGGGCGGTAACGTGAGGATATTTCTCTTCGAGCAGGAGCAGGACTTCGTGCGCAACATCCTCCGCGCCGTCCCTCCTTACGCGAGATGCCACGAACGCAATGATCCTTTCACGAAGTTTGGTGAGAATTTCGTCGCGTTCCACGGCAAACTATATTAGACGGTATCGCGCGGTTGCGGGTTTCCCGGGGACGGAGACAGAGTACGGCGCTGCCCCACCGGCATTCGGCTCTGTTCAGAGGCGCACCTGACCTGGGCGAAGAGCATGGCGGGCGATTGGAGCGGCACGGAAGATGCGTTAAAGCAGGCCCACGAACGCTCGCAAGGCGGTGGTTCGGATACATCCACTCTTGTAGTTCCGGCAGCCGGCATCGCCCGGTTGGGCAATTCGGGGGCGTTCATACCACAAGGTCCGGGACTGAGCGTGTTCCACTTGGCGTGAACCGGGAGATCATGCTGCACGAGCGGGCCCGTCTGAAACTGGAGGGGTGGATCCGATGGAAGCCTGCGGATCCGCCCGGTCCCCCGTGGTGATAAGATCACTCCATGCGCACACTGTCCCGCCGGGCTTTTGTTGCCGCTGCCGCTGGCTTCTCCGCAGCGGTCTCCGCGCCGGGGGCGCCCGCACCGGTCACCCAATACCGCCGCGGCGGCATGGTCTATCGCCGTCTGGGCCAAACCAGCCTCTACCCGTCTCTGCTCTCGTTCGGGTCACACACTGATCCCGCTTATAAGCGCAAAGTGAAATACGGCAGCGTCCTCACAGAAGAGGGACAACAGCGGCGCGACCGGATGCTCGCCCGTGCTCTGGATCTGGGCGTCAACATGATTGATACCTACGAAACCGAAGGGCAATGGGAACACGTGGCGCGAGTCATCCGGCCTCGCAGGCAGTCGACGCTCGTGTCGCTGTGCCGGCAGCTTCCCATGTTCGTCGGTGAGAATATCGACCGCGCGGCGCGCCTTTATGGGCACGTCGATATGTACCGCATCTACATCAACGATGGCGCTGCGCTCGATGCCAGGGGCATTGCCGATTGGGATGTCTTGCGCAAAGCGAAGGAGGCCGGCAAGGTGCGCGCTATCGGTATCGCGACGCATGATGAACGCCTGATGGTTGCGGCGCTGCGCGAGTTGGAAGGCATCGACTACATCATGTTCCCGTACAACTTCATTCACGCCCGCGCCGACTATACGGAGTTCCTTCCCGCGGCCATAGCGAGCGGCGTTGGGCTGATCGCGATCAAACCGCTTGCGGCCGGCTCCATCGTCAAGCTCGATACACGTGTGGTGAAGGGTTCCCGGCCGGAATCCAATGTCGTGCAGCTCTATCAGAAGAAGTACCGTCCGCTGCATCCCGCCGTAGTCTCCGAGTTGACAAAAAGTCTGGCGCGCCTGCCCGATGAGACTCTCTGCCAGGCCGCTATGCGTTTTGTATATTCGCGTCCTTTTTTAACCTGCGCTATGCCGGGCATGTTCGAAGAGCATACTCTCGAAGAGAACTATGCCGGGCTCACGCGCCACCTGGAACTTTCACGCGAGGAGCGAGCGGCTCTTGATGGCGCCGCCCGTTTTGCCCGCGCCACTTCCGGAAACTGGCTTACTCCTGGCTACAGATGGCTCGATACCCGTTGGTCCACTATGCGCGTCTGATCTTCTTACTGCTGGCGGCAATCGCAGCAGCGGCGCAGACCTCTACAAATCCCGAACGCTTCCAGCAGGCAGGTGTCTGCGCGCGTTGTCACGTGGCACAAGTGCTGGAATGGTCCGTATCCGGACACCCGCGCGCCGCTACCGGCTGCGAGGAATGCCACGGTCCTTCCAAGGCCCACGTGACCGACGAACGAAATCATGTGAAGCCGGACAAGATGCCGCTGGGCGCGGCAATCGCCGGATTGTGCCAGGCCTGCCATACGCAGGGATGTCCGAAGACGGAGCGCCGCGCGTCCTGCGAATCCTGCCACGATCCGCACGCGCTTTTTCATCCCAAAGCGACCAACCTGCCCGCGCGCGGCAGCGAAGACGACGTGCTCCGCCGGTTCGAATCGCACCTCAAACAGGGTGAGAGTCTCATTGAACAGCGGAACTGGAATGCAGCCCGCAAGGAACTCCAGGCGGCACTGCGCCTGTATCCGAACCACCCGCGGGCTTCAGCGCATCTCGCAATGGTGAACCGGCGCCTGAACCCGAGCCTTCCAGGCTTCGATATTCTTGACGATCAGTTCGATGCCGAAACGGGTCTTCCCTTGCACGTCCGTGTTTCCGGAATGCCAGTGGAGATGGTGCTCATACCGGGCGGCGAAACGGATCTGGGCAATGATGCGCAGCCGTCCGCGCGCCCTGTACATACGGTCTCCATCGCGCCGTTCTATCTCGCGCGGACGGAATTGACGCAGGGGGTGTGGATGACGCTCGATCCCGCCAACCCGAGTGTCCACCGCGGGGACGATCTTCCCGTCAACAACATCTCCTGGGAGGATGCACAGCGGTGGATTGCAGAACTCAACGGGCGCGTTGCGGGTGGCGGGTTCCGCTTGCCGTCCGAGGCGGAATGGGAGTCTGCCGCGTGCGCCGCATCGAAAGACATTGATCCTGGTGAACGGGCCTGGTACCGGGAGAACTCGATGACGGCGGCGGGGTCCGGCGAGTTTCGCGAACTCGACGCCTATGCACCGCGGCGCGTTGGCGCGAAAAGACCGGACAGGGTCGGCATTTTTGATCTGACAGGGAACGTGTGGGAGTGGTGCTCCACGTTGATGAAGGCTTACCCCTACGACCCGGGGGATGGACGGGAATCGCCCGATGCGCCGGGCTTACGGGTGCTGCGCGGCGGCGGCTTCGCCGATTCCGCCGTCTATCTTGCACCATGGTTCCGCCATGCCGAGCGGCGTGACCGCCGCCTGCCGTTCAACGGTATGCGCCTGGCCCGCTCTGTGCCCGCGCGGTGAAGCTGCCGGATCAGGTAAAGAAAATCGATTCGGCGGTTCGGGTGAGCAGCCATTCTTTATCTTCAGCGGACAGAAACGGAAGCCCTTCGCGGATCAGCGCGATGGATGCCGCGATCGTGTGTTCTTTCTGCACCTGAAAAGGACAGTCGCTCGCCCACATCAACCGGCGAGGTCCGAAGTCCTCGAATACGCGGCGAATGAGAGGCGCGAGGTCTGCGTAGGGAGGCGTTTTGCGGCCGAGCGCGTAAAATGCCGAGACCTTCACTGCTACTTTCGGATGTTTGGATAGCCCGCACAACAGCCGGACGTCGGCATCGCGAATCTCTCCCGTGGCGCCAATCCGCGCCATGTGGTCGATGACCACTGGCGTAGCCGGATGCCGTATACACATGCGGTCAATTGACGGAAGAGCATCCGGCCCCACCAGTGGGCACATCGCCAGGTTCCGCTCCGCACCGCAGCGCCACATCGCTTCCATGCCGGGCGTATCCAACCAGCTTTTGGGTGAAGCGCCGGGCGTAATCCGGAATCCGCGGACGCCGTGTTTCGCCAGCTCACGCATGGTCCTGTCGGGATGCGGCGAGGACGAGTCGACAATGCCGACGCCCGAAAATACGCCTCGGTAGGCGCGCATCGTATCGAGCATGTAAGAGTTGTCGAAGCGATAGAAGCTCATTTGAATCAACACGGTGCGAGCGATGCCCGAAGGCTTCGAGTGCGCAAAATAATCCTCCGGCGTGAACCGGTCCGGCTGGTACTGGACCTCGCCCGCGGCGCGTGGGTAGCGCTTGCGGTCGTCTGTCCAGACATGAACGTGTGCGTCGATGGCTTTCGTCATGGCGTGGCCTTAGCTCTCGTCATTCTATTATCATTTTTGCCTTGACGAAATTGTATGCATCTAGTGTACAATACCAGGCGCCTGAATGCGGAGAGCCACATGCCTTTGCGCAAGCTGTTTTCGGCTATTTCTGTTGCCGCCGTGCTGTCCGTTCTCTCCGTATCCCAGCAAGGGTCGCGAGAGATGGAGGCGCTCACATATCTGAATGCGGACGACCCCATGCCGTACCGGACCTTGTCACCCCACAACGGCACTCCGCTCAGTTTCGCAGGACCGAACCGTCTCTTTCGGGGTCCGCCTTGCTATTCCGGGGTCCGCTCCGGCGGCGTACATCAGCGGGATTCTTCGCTGCTGAACGACACGAATCTCTCCGGGCGTGTCCACCTGCAAATTCGTGCGGACGCTTTCAACGGCTTCAACCATCCGGAGTTCACACCGCCCAACACCAGCGTCACCAGTTCGGCGTTCGAGACGGTTAAACTCATCTTTGAGTCATGAACAGACGAACTTTCTTACAGGCGGGCGCGTCCACGGCCGCCGCACGTTCGCTAGCCGCACAAAGCAAAAGTAGCGCGCGGAAGATAGCCGTGGAGGCCCGCCCGGGCGGACTCACCGCCGTTCACACCATGGTCGATATGCCTGAATGGGCAAGCGACCTGGGGAAGTATTTCGACCCGAAAAAGTTCGTCCAGCTTTGCCGTGAGGCGCATGTCGACGTCATCGAGCTAAAGACGAAAAATGCCGTCGGCGACGCGATGTTCCCGTTCAAAGGCCGTCCGTGCCATCGCGACTGGACCACGGAAACAGCGGCCTTCGCTAAAGAAGCGGGTATCCAGTTCATCGCCTACTACAATGTCGGCCTCGACAACTGGTATGCCGTTCGTAAACCGGAGTGGCGCTGTCTCGATCCGAAAGGCCAGCCGAAGATCGGTTTTCGCGCCTACAACTGGATGTGCATCCGGTCGCCGTGGCGTGACGTGGTGCTAAGCGAAGTGCGGCAGGTGGAGGAAGCGGTGAGGCCGCCCGGCATGTGGTTCGACATTCTGGGCATGCCGAACGCATACGGCTTAGGCTCGTACGATCCGGGCGCGGCGTGCTTTTGCGAATACTGCCGCGCCGCTTACAAGTCGCAGTTCGGCGAAGAGATGCCCGTCACGTCCGGCGACTGGGAGATCAGGCGCCGCATCAACCGTTTCGGACACGAGGCCCGCATCAGGATGTTCCGCGACTTGACGGACATGCTGCTGCACATCGATCCGGCCATGGAGATGGGCTATAACGGTGCGGGCAATTACGACGAGTTGAACTTCACGCCCGTGGATTTGCGCGAGCGGGTTACCTACAACTCTTCGGAGGCCAAGCAACACCGCCTGATCTCGTTCACGGCCAAGATTCTCCAATCGCTCGGCAAGCGTTACCAGATTCATACCTACGGCGGCTTCATCCGCATGCAGCCGTCCGCCGTCACGGGAACGTGGGCGGCGTGGAACTTGATTCCCTCACCCTATCTCGACATCACCGCCGCCGTCGCGACGGCTCATGCCGGACGCATCTGCATCGGCGTGAATCCGCTGCCGAACGGCAAAGTATGCGAAGACGAATTTCGCAACATCGGCCAGACGCTGGCAAAGGTCAAAGAACGGGAGCCGTGGCTGCGCGGCTTGCGCTCGGTTCCGGGGATTGCAGTGCTCTACGATGCGCAATCGGACCTGGCGGTGCGGCCGAATCCGGGCACGCCCGCTACGCCTTCGCGAACAGAGACCTCTGGCCTGCACAACGCACTGACGGAAGGCGGACTGCATTTCGATGTCATGCCCGCGCATTTGTTGAAGCCGGCCGAGCAGCGTGTTCTTTTGCTCGGGAACGCATTCGCGCCGCCTCCGGAATTGCGTGCCGCGATTGAGCGCTTTCTTGAAAACGGCGGCCTGCTGATCGCCACCCACGAGACCAGCCTGCGCGACGCGCACGGCAAGCGCCTGTCCGACTTTGCCTGGAACGACCTGCTCGGAGTGCGGTTTAAAGGCGTCTCGCCGTTCAGCGAGGCCAACTACGGCTGGCTCGGCGATGAGTTGCGCGATTCCGCGCCCGCCTATCCCGTGTTGTTCACCACTCCGGTCCTGGAAGTGGAATGCACGACCGCGAAGCCGCTGGCGGATCTGCTGTATCCCGAGGCGCATCGCACCCCGAAAGTATTCACGGACGGTGAAACCTCTTACACCCACTGGGGTAAACCCACTGGTATGCCGCTCGTAACACTGAACCGCGTGGGCAAAGGGCAGGTGCTGTATATTGCAGGTCCCATCGGCTCCGAAATTGCGTCGCGTGACGATACGTGGCTGAAGCGCATCGTTGTGTACGCGGTCAAGAAATACGGGACGGATCTGCCCGTGACGGCACAGGTCCCGGCGGGCGTGCAGGTCGTGCTTGGGCGCAGGGACGCGATGCACGTCGTTTCATTGGTCAACCACTACGCGGGCATGGTAATCTCCGGCGAAGCGGTGCCGCATCCACAGGTCGGTCCGGTGGCGGTGGAGGTGCCTGTCCGGGTGCTTGGTGGCGCTCCCAAAAGCGTGAAGGCGGTTGATGCAAACCAGTTCCGGTGGGAGATCGTGCCGGGAGCTGTCCGCATGCGCGCTAATACCATCGGCCACCATGCTCTCTTCATCCTGGAATCGTAAACGTTATGATGATCGAATCGGAACCTGAATCCATAGGCACATTGACCAAAGAAGGCGAGCTTGAGCGTGTATACCGCCTGTTAAAGAACTGGCTGGTGGAAGGGGAACTCGCGCCAGGGCAGGTCTTATCCGAAATGGATCTCGCGCGGCGCTGTGCATCGAGCCGGACGCCGGTGCGCGAGGCTTGCAGCCGGCTGTCGCAGGATGGATGGCTCTCGCGCGTGCGGCACAAAGGCTATATTGTTACGCCGGTTTCGATTGCCGATCTGCTGCAGCTCTATGAGTACCGGAAGATCCTCGAGTGTTTCTCCGCGCGCAAGGCTGCGGAACTGGCGCTGCCCGAGCAACTCGATGCGCTAGAGGAAGTGATCGCGCCGGAAGTGACTCCCGGCGCCGACATTGCGCAGGTGGTTCGTGCAAGCGACACATTCCATCTGGGCATCGCGCAGATCGCAGGCAATCAACGCGTGCTCCATCAACTCCGGCTGACGCTCGAATACCAGCACCGGCTGGATTGCCTGTCCACACGGCGCGATCCATATTGGATTCCGCACGGCGAGATCATTGCCGCTCTCCGCAGCCGGCGCGGAGCGGAGGCGAGCGAAGCAATGGCAGCGCATATCGAGCATGCGCGCGACCGCATGTTGAAGCTGTTCGGAAGATAACGGGATCTCACACCGGCAACCGCGCTCCAAAGAGGCTGAACAGGAGAAGAAAAAGCACTACCGCCGTGATCGCGACGTACATACGATCACGCTGAATGGCGAATGCAGCCACCGAGAACGCCACCCTGGCAACCGGCGTCGCGATCAACAAAAGCAAGCCCAATTGAATCAAGCCACGGCCTCGCAAAGAGAGCGCTCCCCGCAGAATTGCTGAAGGACTTCGATAATCGTCCGGCTCACCGTGGAACACACCGTACTGCGCCGGTTCGTTTGCATGCCGGAGCAGGTACACCACCCCGCCAGCCAATACAACGATGGCTGCGAGCACGACGCCAACTCGAAGCAGTCCGCCAAGGAGTCCGTCAACATCCTCATCCTTCCAGTCGCGGAACAACTACACACCTCCTTTGAGCCCGTTGTAGATCATCTGAAAGGCCAGCACCGCAACGACAACACCGAACACCACGCGCAGCGCACGCGCACGCGTACGGCTCAAAACCCGTGCGCCGGCGACGGACCCGAGCAGCACCCCCAGCATGACGGGCATCGTCAGTCCCGGGTCGACATAGCCGCGGTTCAAATACACGCCGGCACTGGCGGCGGCGGTGACGCCGATCATGAAATTGCTGGT
>CAADGY010000423.1 GCA_900696665.1 uncultured Acidobacteriota bacterium | reverse complement strand
GGGCGACAACGTGAACCTGGAAGTGGAGTTGATCACCCCGGTGGCCATGGACAAGGGACTGCGTTTCGCCATTCGCGAGGGCGGCCGCACGGTCGGCGCCGGAACGGTCACGGAGATCCTGGAGTAGCAGGCATCGAAGGTTGGCCCGGGATGGGACAGAGGTTCGGTTCGGGACCCCGGGCCCAATCGTTAAGCGGGCCGGCAGTGTCCGGCTCGGACAGGAAACAATGCTTAGAGAACGCATTCGCATTCGCTTAAAGGCGTACGACCACCGGGTTCTGGACCAATCCACCACCGAGATCGTGGAGACGGCGAAGAGAACCGGGGCGCAGATCGCCGGTCCGATTCCGCTGCCTACCAGCAAGAATCGTTTTACTGTTTTGCGCTCGCCCCACGTAGACAAGAAGTCCAGGGAGCAGTTTGAGATCCGTACTCACAAACGGCTGCTGGATATTCTGGAGCCCACGCAGGATACGGTCGACGCGTTGATGAAGCTCGATCTGCCCGCGGGCGTGGATGTGGAGATCAAAGCGTTCGGAAAAGGCAAGTAGATCGCCGGGTTGCCTGACAGCGGCGCCCTCAGCGTGCCGCGGGAAGAGAACCAGCGACGACAGGTGAGTGTATGAGCCCAGGGATTCTAGGCAAGAAGATCGGGATGACGCAGGTGTTCCGGCCTGACGGACAAGTGGTGCCGGTGACTTTGTTAAAAGCCGGCCCTTGTGTTGTGGTACAGCGGAAAACACCGGTTGTGGATGGCTATGATGCCGTGCAACTCGGTCTGATGGAGTTCGTAAAAGCGTCCAGGCTATCGAAACCCGCCGCGGGTCATTTGAAAAAGGCCAATGTCGAGGGTGTGAAGTTTACCAAGGAGCTCCGTATCCGGCCGGGCGACGACGACCTCAAGCCGGGCGACCGTATTCTGGTGGACCAGTTTGCGCCCGCGCAAAAGGTCGATGTGACCGGCATCAGCAAGGGACGCGGTTTTGCCGGGTTCGTGAAACGCCATCACTTCCGTGGAGGCGAAGGGAGCCACGGCTCCATGTTCCACCGTGCTCCGGGATCGATCGGCGCTTCGAGCTATCCATCTCGCGTTTTTCCGGGCATGAAGGGCGCGGGCCATATGGGCACGCAACAGGTAACGGTGCGGAACCTGGAGATTGTGGGAATCGATGCCGAAGACAACGTGCTGATGGTGAAGGGCGCGGTGCCCGGGCCGAATGGCGGCTATGTCGTGGTCCGGCGGGCGAAGAGGTAGCGGGAATGCCGAGTATTGATGTTTTCGATCTGAATAATCAAAAGGTCGGCGAGTTGGAATTGGCCGATTCGGTTTTCGGCGCCGCCGTCAATGAAGCGCTGATGTACGAGGCCGTTCGTCACTATATGGCGTCCCGGCGCCGCGGCACCGTGAAGACGAAGGCGCGGTGGGAAGTGTCGGGTTCCGGCAAAAAGCTGTGGCGGCAGAAGGGAACCGGCCGCGCGCGCGTCGGCTCCATCCGCTCGCCGCTGTGGAGGCACGGCGGTACTGTGCACGGACCTCAGCCACGCGATTATTCCTATAAGCTTCCGCGCAAGATGCTGCTCGGCGCGCTGCGTTCGGCGCTGTCGGCCAAGCTGCGCGACGGCGAACTGAAGGTGATCCGGGCGTTCACACTGCCGGACCATAAGACGCGGTCTATGCGGTCGGCGCTCGGAAAGATCGAAGCCGGCCGGAAAGTTCTGCTGGTCGACAACGAGGAGAACCGCAATCTACAGCTCGGCTGCCGGAATCTGCCGGGCGTGACGCTGGTCGCCAGCCGCGAGGTGACCGTGTACGACCTGCTCGGGCATACGCAGGTGGTGCTGTCGGAGAGCGCGGCCAGGAATTTGTCGGAGGCGCTGGCTTTATGAACCGCTTTGACGTGATTCGCCGCCCCATTATTACGGAAAAGGGTGTCGAGAAGAAAGACAACGAGCGGACGCTCTGTTTTGAAGTGGCAGTCGATGCGAACAAGACACAGATCCGCCAGGCGGTGCAGCAGCTTTTCAAAGTGAAGGTGGAAGAGGTCCGCACCGCAACCCAGGAAGGCAAACTGCGGCGGCGGGGCCGGTTTACGGGATACCGCCCGGACTGGAAAAAGGCATACGTAAGGCTGAAACCCGGCGAGAAGATGCCGGAGTACGCCGAGATCTGAGGACAGCGATATGGCGATCAAGACATACCGTCCGACGACGCCGACCCGGCGATTCCAGACGGTGGTTTCCCGGGGAGAGGTCACAAAGGACAAGCCGGAGAAGTCTCTGGTAACCGGAAAAAAGCGCAGCGGCGGCCGGAACGCACTGGGCCGGATCACCTCGCGATTCATTGGCGGCGGGGCGAAGAAAGCGTACCGCATCATCGACTTCAAGCGGGACAAGACCGGTGTGCCGGCGAGGGTGGCGGCGATCGAATACGATCCCAACCGCTCTGCCCGCATCGCGCTGCTGAATTATGCCGACGGCGAAAAGCGTTACATCCTCGCTCCGGTCGGGCTTCAGGTGGGCGGAAAGGTGCTCTCCGGACCCGATGCGGACATCCTGGTAGGCAACGCTCTGCCGCTGCAGCAGATTCCTGCCGGAACGTTCGTGCACAACGTCGAGCTCCGCCCCGGGAAGGGTGGACAGATGGTGCGCTCGGCCGGCTCGCAGGCGCAGTTGGTATCGAAGGAAGGCGGATATGCTCTGCTGAAGCTGCCTTCGGGCGAAGTCAGGCGCGTGCAACTGGAATGTATGGCAACCGTGGGCCAGGTGGGCAACCTCGATCACGAGAATGTTTCCCTGGGAAAGGCAGGCCGGAAGCGCTGGCTCGGCAAGCGGCCGCATAACCGGGGGGTGACGATGAATCCGGTGGATCACCCGCACGGCGGCGGCGAAGGCCGGACGTCGGGTGGCCGCAATCCGGTAACGCCCTGGGGCCAGCCCACGCGCGGCTTCAAGACAAGGAACAACAAACGTACGGACAGGTGGGTGGTTGCTCACCGGTCGAAGAAGAGGTAGCGGCGGATAGCATATGGGACGTTCTTTAAGTAAGGGACCTTTCGTGGACAGCCACCTGATGGTGAAGGTGGAAGCGATGAATTCGAAAAACGAAAAGAAGGTTGTGCGGACGTGGTCCCGCCGTTCCACGATTCTGCCGGAGTTCATCGGGCACACCATCGCGGTGCATAACGGCAAGAAGTTCATTCCGGTATACATCACGGAGAACATGGTGGGACACAAGTTGGGCGAGTTCTCACCCACGCGGACCTTCAAGGGGCACGCGGCGAAGACCGAGAAGTCCTCGAGGCCCTCCTAAGGAAGAGAGTGTTATGGAAGCGAGAGCGGAAGCCAGGTACATCAGGGTCTCACCGCAGAAGGCGCGGCTGGTCGTGGACCAGATCCGGGGCCAGAAAGCGGGTGAGGCCATCACGATCCTGCGTTCCACGAATAAGGGGATCGCGCCGGCGGTGGAGAAGGTTTTGCGATCGGCGATCAGCAACGCGGAAAACCGCTTTAACGATGTCGACGTGGATGCGCTGCTGGTGACGCAGGCCTACGTGAACGAGGGGCCGCGAATGAAGCGCATCCGGCCGGCCCCGATGGGCCGCGCCTACCGGTATCAGCGCAGAAGCGCGCATATTGTGGTCGCGGTCGGCGACCGGAAGACGGAAGAGTAGATCATGGGTCAAAAAGTTCATCCTTACGGATTCCGGCTCGGGGTCACCAAGACCTGGAAATCCCGCTGGTTCGCCAAGCAGGATTACGCGAAACTGCTGCTCGAAGATCTGGAGTTGAAAGAGAACCTGCGAACGCGGCTGAAATCCGCCGGCGTCAGTTCCGTGGAAGTCGACAGGCCGGGCAACAAACTGCGCATCACGATCCGCACGTCGCGGCCGGGCATCATCATCGGACGCAAGGGCGCCGAGATCGAGAAGCTGAAGCAGGATCTTGCCCGGAAGACCAAGCGGGACATTTTCATCGACATTCAGGAAGTGCACAAGCCGGAGCTGGACGCGCAGCTTGTGGCAGAGTCGATCGCGCTCCAGTTGGAAAAACGTGTAGCGTTCCGGCGGGCCATGCGCAAGGCGGTGGATTCCGCCCTGCGGTTCGGCTGCACATGGCTCAAGGTCCGTGTATCC
>CAADGY010000422.1 GCA_900696665.1 uncultured Acidobacteriota bacterium | reverse complement strand
GTGCCGGGCGTTGTGGAGGGTTTGCAGAATCTCTCGCGGCTTGGTTTTGGGCTCGCTGTGCTGACGAACCAGTCCGGGATTGGCCGCGGGTACTTCACCATAGAAGATGTCGAGCGGATTCACGCAAGGATCAGCGAAGAACTCGCCGCCGCCGGGGTCGTGATTGATGGATTCTATTGCTGTCCGCATATTCCCGAGGACCGCTGCCATTGCCGGAAACCCGAGCTAGGTCTGGCGCTCCAGGCGGCCGGTGAGCTTGGATTCGAGTTGGCCGAATCGTTCCTCATCGGGGATAACGCCTGCGACGTTCGCCTCGGCGCCAGAATCGGCGCCACGACGATCATCGTAAAGAACGCCTACAGCGTTCAAGTCTCGGAGGAGGACCTGATTGTGGCCGACTACTCTGTCGCGAACCTTCCCGAAGCCGCACGGATAATTGCATACTGGAAGGCTACGCGGCAGGAAATCCGATAGTGCTCTGACTGATCCGGCAAGCCTCGATTCTTGTGTATGGCAAACGCCGATATTGATTCCTTCTCGATTCAACACCACTTCACTTGCTGTTGGAAGATCTCATCCACAAAGTGGAAAATCAGCAGTTCGAAAGATGGTGCCGGGGCAGCCAGACGATTCGCCGACGATACACAGAGATTCAAGACGCTCTGTCCAGCAATGGCAGCACTAAGATTCGGATACTGGTCATTGATTGGAATGGCCAAAGCGGCAGCTGTCTTTACATCGATCGGTGCATGGCTGGCGATGCCATGGGTACCAAGACGGCCCTCTCTGGGGCCGAAGATCGCCCAGCCGAGGCCGGTGAACAACAAGTGTAGCGTTGTACACTGAACTAGACGCAGGGTCATAAGTATATGCGTTGAACAGCTTCGTGGTTTCATGTTTGTATGAGACTACTGACGATCGCCAATGTACCCGTGGCCGTTCTGGCGCTGTAGGACGAAATCTGCCGGACAGATGAGTCCCGTTATGACCACCTCCTACACGCCGTTTTGCTGGTAGCGCAGGGCATGAACCCAATCAAGCGGGTTTGGAAATTGACTCGGCGGAGTGGCCTGCACAACCGATACTTCAGCCAACTATCAGAACTGATCACGGACGTCGAAACCCAGTTCAACCAATGGCGCAGAGGGAACGGCACCCTGAGTCGACGATGCACGAAGATTTAAGACGCTGTGTTTAATCCAGGCGAAAGGAGCGGTTCTTGCGGTGCGACCTCTTGTATCCGTAGTGATTCCAACTTACAACCGGTCGGATCAGGTTGTGAAGGCCGTGCGCAGCGTTCTGGCGCAAGACTTCCATCGGAAAGTTGAAATAGTCGTGGTCGACGATGGCTCGACAGATGGGACAAAGGAGGCTTTAGAACGGAGCGGGTGCAGTGTGAAATACATTCGACAGGAGAACGCAGGGGTTAGTGCTGCGCGAAACAAAGGGATCCTCGAAGCGCAAGGCGAATGGATCGCGACTTTGGACTCAGACGACGAGTGGTTACCCGAAAAATTACGCATCCAGATAGATGCGTTGTCTACTTTTGGAGGAGCATGTCAGGTGTGTTTTTCGGACTGTTTGCTCCGAACATACGGTACTACGCTGTTCGAACGTGCCGGATTCGTCATTGGAAACGAGAGCCGTGTCGGCCAATTAGACCGAGTGATTGAACGAATCATGGGGCACAACCACATCATGCACACTTCTACACTAGTTTTCAACCGTGCGCTGGCACTTCATCTACAAGGGTTCGATCCCTCCCTTACTGTCGCCGAGGATACGGATCTCCTGTTCCGATTGGCACAGAAGACGGGATTCTGCTACGTTGCCCGACCCCTGGTTGTAGTGGAGGATCAACCTTCTAACGCCGATCGGCTGTCGATACTTTATGTGCAAGGCAAAGACAGTGCATACGAGTCGAAGATCACGATGTTATCAAAATGCTTATCGCTTTCTTCTGCCAATGATCCCACTGTAGATCACGTTCGCCAAGCTTTGTGCGGCCAATACGTCGACTGGATTGCCGTCCGCATTAAGAGTCTCCGTTTCCGGGAAGCCTACCGCGTGTTGGCCCGCATGAGGCGTGACCGTTGGACGCCGCGAGTCTGGGGTCCTATCCTGTTGCGCTTTGCAGGCTTTCTCAAGCGTCGCGTCCCTTTCTGGTGAAGTTCCACATTAGTGCACTTGAAAAGGCTGGTATTGTTTGACTCACTGCTGTCCGGCTATAAGTCCAACAGGCTCGGTTGGTTATAAAATACGTCAGATGTTTCTTGGGAGTCCTGCGACTGAAGTGCCTGAAAAATGGGCGCGCGCTCGCAGGCTGCTGAAAAACCAGAGAAACCTGTGACCTGGGAATTGTTTCGGAGGCCTTTACCGATAAGGCGACTTTGAGGGGCGAAGACAAGCAGCGGCACAACCTGCTCAGCTATGGCTGCTTGGAGGAATGAGTCCCGCAGGACCATCCGCTGAGGCCGATCCGGGGCATAGTGGATGAGGCACTAAAGGCCCTGAGTCCGAAGTTCGATGCGATCTACCGAAATGAAGGTCGGCCGTCGATTGCGCCCGAGCTGCTGTTGCGGGCCTTGCTGTTGCAGATGTTGTACATGGTGCGGAGCGAGCGGATGCTGATGGAGCAGTTGAACTACAACCTGCTGTTCCGGTGGTTCGTGGGCCTGTCCATGGATCAGGTAGTCTGGCATCCGACAGTGTTTACGAAGAACCGGGACCGGCTGTTGGAAGGCCACATCGCCCGGGAGTTCACTGAGCAGGTGTTGAGGCAGGCACGATGGCAGCAAATGTTGTAGTCGGAGCACTTCACGGTGAACGGCACCATGATCGAGACATGGGTGGGACAAAAGAGCTTTCAGCCGAAGAGCAACGATGATGCCTTGAAACCGCCACCGCCAGCGGCGCCGGGCAGCAGCCCGACAGTGAACTATCACGGGCAGAACCGGACAAATGAGACGCACGAATCCAACACGGATCCAGCGGCGCGCCTGAATCGGAAGAGCAACTCGGCGGAAGCCAAGCTCGTGTAGCTCGGGCACGTGCTGAGAGAGAATCGCAATGGGCTGATCGTGGATACGGCGTTGACATAAGCGACATTGACGGCGGTGCGGGAGGCGGCAGTGACCATGGCGAAGCGGATTCCTGGCGGTACTCAGCGGGTGACGTTGGGGGCGGACAAAGGCTCACGACACGAAGGGCCTCGTGGAGCAGCTGCGAGAGTTGAACGTGACGCCGGATGTGGCGCAGAACACGACCAAAAGAAGCAGCGCGATAGATGGCCGGACCACCAGGCACGAAGGCTACGAAGTGAGCCAGCGGCAGAGGAAGCGGGTGGAGGAAGTCTTAGGGTGGCTGAAGTCGGTGGCGTCGATGAGGAAGGCGAAGTTACGAGGACGAGAACGGGTCGACTTGATGTTCACGTTCGCGGCGGCTGTTTACAACCTGGTGGGGATGCGAAATCTGGCGGCGGCAGCCGCGTGAGGGGTGCGGCAAGGGGCGACGGCGTCCCTGCCAACCAACTGCGGGAGTTGGGGAAGCCTCGATTCAGCCATACGAAAGCCGAAATCTACCACTTCGACCGCCTCAAGAGTTCATCGGCGCGCGGCGCGGCGGGTTTTTGAGCAGCCTGCTAGTAAATACTGCCGCTTCTTAGGTCAACATAACACTATGCCTCGGGTCTCGATTGGTCTCCCAGTTCGCAACGGAGAGAATTATCTTGTCGCAGCATTGGATTCGATCTGTTCGCAGACTTTCCGGGATTTCGATGTGCTTATCTCGGATAACGGCTCCGATGATCGCACCGAGTTGATTGCTCGCAGCTATGCCGCGAACGACCCTCGCATCTGTTATATTCGCCACGAAGCGAATCTCGGGGCCGCGGCTAATTTCAACTATGTGTTTCGCCATACAACTGGAGATCTTTTCCACTGGGCCGCACACGATGACATGTTGGCGCCTGATTTTTTGGAAAAGTGCGTGGCCGCATTCGACAAATCTCCCGATGATGTGGTTCTAGTCTATCCGCAGACGCTCCTGATTGATGCCAGCGGCACCGCGCTACGGATTTACAAGGAGGCAACTCGGAAGGGAGGCACCAATCCCGCAGAGCGGTTGGAGAATTTGATCGGACCTGGCGATTATTCTAAGTCACTTCTGCACATGTGCTTTCCAGTTTTCGGACTAATTCGTCGTTCCGCCCTGCGATGCACGAGCCTAATCGCAAACTTTCCCAGGTCGGATACGCTCTTGCTGGTTGAGTTAGCTTTACTTGGTCCATTTATAGAGCTTGGTGACGCGCTTTTCCTTCGGAGGGAGCACCCCAAAGGTTCAGTCATCGCCGCTGAGAATGCGGCTCGTAAGTGGACAGATATAGAGAAGCTTCTCGCCGCGTGGTTCGATCCGAAGCGGGGTGCTGTCTTTCCAGCGACGTACACTCGTCTAGGAGCAGGATACGTCTGCGCCGTTCTTCGAACCCCGATGGCCTTCCGTACGCGCATCGTCGCCACCAGTAAAGTGATGCGATGGCTTTTCACCATGAAGAGAACTATCTTGCACGAAGCTTTCTTGGTGGTTCGTGATACAGTTTTCCCATCATCGGCCTGAAACTGGCTTGCGGGCACTCGTCTTGAATGTAGCTCTTTTCGAATTCCAAACATAGTAGGCTGCGGCGTGACACTTGCATGAGGGTGCACCGGAGTGAACCCAACAGCAAGGGAGCGAGCGTCTTCATCCAGCCAAAAGGAGTTGGAAGCACTCGATCCGACCTGAGGATAACGGCACGGGTCTTCTCATGCTTGCCTATTAGCATGTTCGTGCAATATTAGAGTTCAATTAGTGGACTGCTTGCATTGATGAATTTCGGCTTGGGGGAAGCGAGCCTCCGTTAGGTTGCGCACTAACCCGGCCGCCATGATTCGGTTGGCGTAAACCCTGTCTCCGGCGCCCCGCTTTCTTTCGACGTTATGGTGGCGACCCTGACTGCGGCTGTGCTTCCTACTGCGGCACTTGTCATCGTGACAGGGCTGAGGATCTCAAGGCGATCAAGTACCGGCTCAGATTGTGGACCAAGCTCCTACGTTTTCTGGATTACCCGGTGCTGGAACTGAGCACCAACGTGGCGGGAAACTTGATGCCTCCGATCGCGGTGGGCTGGAAAGACTGGGTGCATCTGGGCAGCCCCAAAGCCAATCCGAATGTGGCCTCCATCCTCTCCGTCCTTGCAAGCTGCCAACGGTTTGGGATTCCCTTCCGGGATTACTTGTCCTGCGTGCTGCCCAGGTTGGCTGGCGTAAGTGTTCGCAAGATGCCGGAACTCACACGCGCCGCTCGGACCGCCCGCCAAGCGTACGCCAGGCCATTCGGCTTCGTCAAGATGGAGTCGGTCAGGTTGGTCAGACGCTTACTATCAGAATGACTAATTTAAGTGGAGGAAGGGAAAGTGATTCTGAAGCTCCTGTTTCGGAATTCACGGAGCCGCACCCTAAGGGATCTGTGGAGAATGCGGCGTGGAATATTGTCGGTGTTCTTACCGCAATCGCCATCAGTTTTATCACTGCTCCTCTGTTGATCTACAACCTCGGCACCTCAAAATATGGAATGTTTCTGTTAATCGGGTCCTTCACAGGGCTTTTGTCTATAATGAACTTTGGACTGGGAGAGGCGACAGTGCGCTATGTCGCCGCGTACCATGGCGATAGCGACTTCGCTGGCGTGAACAGGATCTTCGCCTCTACGCTGTCTTTCTACGGAGTGCTTGCTGTGGTCGTTTTCGTCGTTGTTTTCGCCACAGCCCCTATGATTGCGACAGTCCTCGATTCTAACGTCCAAGCCGACCAGTTTGAGATGTTTGTCTGGGTAATACGGCTAGCTGCACTGGCATTTGGCATCAGAATCATCGGCAGCACCTATGGCATGATTGCACCCGCCTTACAGCGTTTTGACATAACCAGCAAAATCAATATCGTCGGCAATGCGTTGAAAACGGCGGGCTACGTTGCGTTCGCAATCGCCGGCTATGATCTGATCTGGTTGTTTGCATGGGACGTAGTATTGGAAACAGGGTTCGCATTCGTCTCGGTCATGGTCGCCAGATGTCTGCTTCCTGGACTGGGACTTCTGCCTTCGTTCTCATTCCACGGCCTTCGAGAGACGATTGGCTACAGCGCTTTTGCCTTTCTGACATGGGCGTTTCACACCATGCACCGCGAGGCCGGAAAGTTGCTGATGGGGAGGTTTCTCGGTGCGGCCCATGTAGCGTACCTGGGTACGCCTGATAATTTGGCCCAGCGTTTACACGGGGTGGTCGTCGCCGGTACAGAAACGTTGGTGCCGAGATTCAGCGCCGAACGGGATCCGAAATCAAGGGAGTCATTATATTGGAATGCACTCTGGTTTGCTTCGGCCCTCTCATTAATTCTGCTCGTCCCATTTATTGTTCTGGTACCCGATTTTCTCAGACTGTGGATTAGCCCAGAATTTGGTCAGGAGGGCGGCATGGCGGGTCGACTGTTGGCAGTTTTCTTGATATCCCAAGGAGCCTTCGCTCCGGTTGCGAGCTACTACCGTGGTATAGGCAAACCCTGGTATGTAACCGTATGGATCGTGGCCTCACTTAGTATTACAGTGGCAGCAGGTCTGCGTCTGATTCCCGTGTACGGAGTGGTGGGTGCAGCCTATGCCTACCTTGCCGGATCAGTATCACCTTTCCTCGCCGTGGTGATTGGAGGCTTCTATGCCTTCGGATCGTCCGCCGCGAGGAAGTTGGGGCGCAGTATCGTGCTCCCTTATTTTGCGGGACTAGTGATCTGCCTTGTCGGCTTGTTTATACGAAGTCGTTTGGGCGAATTGGGCTGGTTCGGTCTCGTCGGTTTTGGCTCCGCACTGTTGCTGACAAGCTTAGGAGTGCTCGTCGGCGCTGACCTGTTCCTAGGTGGCGATGACCCGCCTTCGAAGCGCTTGATCGGGAAGTTGTCTGGACACCGAAGCGTCAAGGCGATACTGGTTCGCCTGCAGGCGATCCGAACATCCTAAAGCTGTGAGGCCCTCAGAAACTCATCAGCAGTTCCAGAGACATAACCCGGGCCTGGATTGGCTAGGCGCGACACACAACGCATTGCGAGATTTGATCCGTTGGTAATCATATAGCCGGAACTTCGTAACGGTGATTGGCTGTGGGAGAGTGAACGCCCGCCGCCTGGGTTTCGACACGGCACGGGTCGTTAGTATCGACCAGAATGCCTTGCGCATCCAACCCCTCGCCCGACCAGAGACGATTCATGCTCACTGCGAAGGGGCTTTCCGCTAGGGCCGCGATGGGCGTTGTCTTCCTCGACAACGAGAGAGAACGGATTCTAGTTCCATTCGCCGGGTCTACACCCCCCGCCTTTCAGGCGGGCTGCTTTCAGCCACAGTGCTGCAGAATGGAGGGATGGTCGAGTATCGACGGAGTGCGCACGCGGTGTTTGACATCAAGTACCACGTGGGTGTGGATCACGAAGTACCGCTACAAGGTGTTGAAAGGCCGGGTAGCGGAGCGGGTGAGAGACTTGATTCGGCAGATCTGCGAGGCGCGGGAGGTGGTGATTGTGCGTGGGGCGGTGTCGCCGGACCATGTGCATATGCTGCTGTCGGCGCCAGCGGAGCTGGCGCCGTCGAAGCTGGTGCAATTGATCAAGGGACGGTCGTCACGGAGGTTGCAGGACGAGTTTCCGGACCTACGGAAGCGGTACTGGGGGCAGCACCTGTGGGCGCGGGGCTACTTTTGGGCGACGGTGGGCGCGGTGGATGAGAAGACGATCCGGGAGTACATCGAGAACCAGAAGTGGGACCAGGACGACCAAGGGTTCAAGATCACCGCGCCTTGAGCCGGCTTCAGCCGGGGCGGTCTTCAGGCGGCTTTAGCCGCAACCCGCGACTTTCAGTCGCCAAACAACCCCACCGCCTTTAGGCGGTGGTTGTTTAGACCGGAAAGAGGCTTGACGTGCAATCCAAACAAATGGTTTCGTTGTATCAGGTACACAGGCACATGCGCCGCTTGTCGAAATCTGTTGTCTTGCTGACGTGGCTGTTCTGCGTGTCGGCTGCCGCTCAATCGCAGCCCCCCGCGTTCGTGTCGGACGACTTCAACACCTGCAGCCTGAATGAAGGGCAGGGGGGGTGGACCTTCATGGATCCGCTCGGCAAGTCGTCGCGGCGGGTCGTGGGGGCCGGCAGCGGTGAGGCGTGGCTGGAGATCTCGCTGCCTGCCGGGGTGGCGCATGATGCGTGGAACAACAGCTACAATGCGCCACGCGTGATGCGCGCAATCTCAAACACTGATTTTGTGCTTGAGGTGAAGTTTCTGTCGGATGTCACATCGGGTTACCAGATGCAAGGCGTCCTTATTGAGCAGAGTGCCGGCAACTACCTGCGGTTCGACTTCTACCACGATGGTTCGAGCATACGCAGCTTTGCGGCGAGTACTACCAACGGAGTATCCTCATCCTGGCACAACAGCGCCATCACGACCGGTATGCCGCGCTACATGCGCGTCACGCGGCAGGGCAATCAGTGGACCCAGGCATACTCCTACGATGGGGCGGCCTGGACGGCCGCGGCCAGCTTTTCGCACACATTGACGGCCGCTCAAGCCGGGGTGTT
>CAADGY010000421.1 GCA_900696665.1 uncultured Acidobacteriota bacterium | reverse complement strand
GCTGTTGGCTGACGCCGCGGCGGGGACTCAGAAGCGGGACGAGGAGCAACGCCAGGCGCAGGTTCGGGCTCTGGTATCGTCGCTACTCGGTACTATATCGGAAGAGGACCGGATTCTACTGCTCCTCAAAGAAGTGGAAGGTCTGTCGTTGAGAGAACTGGAAGCGATTTACGGCGTTAACGAAAACGCCCTGAAAGTGCGCCTGTACCGGGCCCGCCAGCGCATTCTGAAATCTTTGGCGAAGGCGGAAAGCCGAAATGAGCTTGGTAAAGTTTAGGAGTCTGTATGGACGCTAATGGTTCGGCCTGGAAGGAACGCGGGAAGGATCTGGATGCGCTTTTGCACGCTTATGCGGCAAGCATTCCGGAGGTAGACGCCAGTCCCGAGTTCATGCCCCGATTGTGGGACCGTATCGACAAACGCCGGAACTCCGCATTCCGTCTGGCAAAGGCGTTTGCCACGGCAGCCGTCGCTTTGTGCATCCTGCTGTGCGTGATGCTCGTGTATCCGGATTCGTCACAATCCGCGTTTTATAGTTCCAGCTATGTGGATGTGCTGGCGCAAGATCATGCACCAGACCAATTGGTCTATGCGGATGTCCGTTACGAGTCTTTCGGCGAGACTCGATGAGGGGAAGTTTGGTTGAACAATGAGGCTTTCTAATGCAGTTCTGGCCTTATATATGGCAATTGTCTTTGCCAGTGGCATAGCGGTGGGAGCCCTGGGACACCGGATTTACACATCAGTGTCAGTCGACGCGAAAGTTCCACCCCCGAGGAATCCCGAGGAGTGGAGAAAGCACTATGTCGAAGAAATGAGCACGAGGTTAAACCTCAACGAGCGCCAACTGGCGGAACTGAATGCCATATTGGATGCGACCAGGACACGCTACCGGGAGTTGTGGGATCGCTATAAGCCCGAACGCGAGGCGATCCGCCAGGAGCAGGTTAAGCAGATCCGGTTGATTCTGAACGATTCTCAGCGGGAAGAGTACGAAAAAATGAGAATTGAACGCGAACAGAAGATGCGGCAGTCTAAGAGCCGTGCGCCTGGATGCTGAGCCAGACGTCATCTCCTGACGCAAGTTCCTACACTTTCGCTTTTGCGGCTTCCTTGCTCTTTTGGATCTCTCTCGCCTTCTGGTACTTTTTCTGAAATTTATCGACCCGGCCCTCAGTATCGATCAACTTCTGCCGCCCTGTAAAGAACGGGTGGCAATTCGAACAAATCTCTACGCGAATGTCGCCTTTATGGGCGGAACGGGTGCGGAACGTATGTCCGCAGGCGCAGATGACGTTTACTTCGTTGTAAGCGGGATGAATCCCAGCTTTCATAATAATTCCCTTTCGTTGCTGGTGACTGGATTAGTATAACAAAGCGCGGCGTTGGCTTGCTTAAAGCAGGAAAACCCCCGTGACGGGAGCCCGTCGCGGGGGCCTCTGGTAGCATTAGTTCACGCAGTGAGATGACCGTTCCACATGTGAAGCGGTTCCGGCACTGAGCGAAACCTGAACGTGAGAGCAGTCGACTTAAGAGTCGATCACCTCATGCGTGGATTTCGATTTACTAGGACTACCGTCTGAATTCATTCGACTGGACCACCTCCTTCCTCAGTGATAACTTCATCCTAGACCCGGATGTTTAGATTGTCAACGCACCCGAAAAAGAAAGCGAAGATATCCAGACGCTTACAGGCTGCGGCGGAGAAACCGGCACATCGCCAGGCCATCCATCCAATTGAAAGGGAAGCGCCCGGTCGTGTAGTGGGCACACGGCAATTTCACGACGGAATGGTCGAGTCCGCGCGCGCTGAATTCACTGAGGACCTGCCGCGAATAAAGCGGAAGGAAAGTGGTATCGAAGCCGGCCCATATCAACAGCGACCGCAGCGTTCGTCCGCGAAGACGATCGAAATAGCTCGCCGGACTGATAACCGACCAGTAGTCGCGCAAGTCGTCCTGCGTTATTTCCTCTCCAAACCCACGGCGCACGTGCTGGGTGGAGAGACCGGTCCACACGACGTCGGAGAAATACATGGAGACGTGATTGAACACGCCCACGCTGATTCGACGGTCGTGCGCCGTGGTGATGAAGGCGATGCAGGAGCCGAGACTGGTGCCCAGAATAGCCAACTTCGTATAGCCTTGCTCTTCGAGGAAATCCAGACAGGCGCGGGCATCCATCACCGACTGGCGGGAGGCGTGTATCGTGCGCCCAATGTTACTGGAGACGTGATAATCCGCGCGCTCCAATTCGGGAGGCATGCGGCGGTCGTGGTACGCCATGCTCATCCGTAAAGCGGAGAGGCCAAAGCGATTCAAAAGCTTACACAGTCCTATGTGGCCTTCGGCGTCCGCATTCCACTGCGGGAGGACCACCACGGCCCGGCCCCGCGCGTTTCTGGCCGGGAAGAAGCGGCCATAAACGGTATTGTTTTCTGCGTGGGGCGAATGAAGGGGGCTGGTGAAAGTCAGGAGGTCACCATTGAGTTTGAAGTCCCGGGGCCGCTCATGGGCGAAAAACTCACCGGAATTTAGCAGGCTCTGCCGGGCCAGACGCCGGAGTTCAGTCGCTGACGAGTGCCCGTTGGAGGTTTGAAAGCCCAGCCACTCCAACCCCCATTCAAACGGACGGACTACCCGATTGGTATC
>CAADGY010000420.1 GCA_900696665.1 uncultured Acidobacteriota bacterium | reverse complement strand
TTTGCTGGAAGACGGCGGCGGGACGCTTCCGAATCTTCCTCATCGCATCTTGCCGCATAACCTGGCCTATGTCATCTACACTTCCGGCTCCACCGGCACTCCCAAGGGCGTCGAGATTGAACACTCCGGACTATCAAACTTGATTCACTGGCACCAACGCACTTACAAGGTAAGCGCGGAGGACCGGGCAACCCAGATCGCGACACCGGCGTTCGACGCGGCCGTCTGGGAGATCTGGCCCTATCTCACCGCCGGCGGCTCGATCCATCTCCCCGATGATCCGGTAAGGAGTTCGGCGGAATTACTGGCGCAGTGGCTCGTCCGCGAGCGGATCACGATCTGCTTCATCCCCACCACGCTTGCCGAAGCCGTTGTCGAGCAACCGTGGGCGGAAGATTGCGCTTTGCGCTATCTGTTGACCGGAGGCGACAGGCTGAGGAATCCCCCCAGGCGCCCGCTTCCATTTGAGATCGTCAACCATTATGGCCCCACAGAGAACACCGTGGTGACAACGTTTGCACCGGTCGTTCGAGAAACGGAAGACGGTTCGCCTCCGCCCATCGGCCGGCCTATCGCGAACTCCTGCATCTACATACTGGATCAGCATCTGAATCCCGTTCCCGCCGGCGTTCCGGGCGAGCTTTACATCGGCGGACGAGGGCTGGCGCGGACATACCGTGGGCGCCCTGAACTGACGGCCGCTACATTTCTTCCGAATCCATTCACGGCGGATCCCGGGGCCCGCATGTACCGGACAGGAGACCTGGTCCGGTACCGGCCGGATGGGAACGTGGAGTTTCTGGGGCGCCTGGATCACCAGGTTAAGGTGCGGGGTTTCCGCATTGAGCCTGGCGAAATCGAGGCGGTGTTAAAGCAGCACTCCACCGTAAAGGACGTTGCGGTCGTCGCGGCGCAAGATCCATCGGGCGGCGCCCGTTTGATCGCATTCTTCGTGCCGGACCAGCCGAGCGGAACTTCCGCGGACGCGGACGCGCCGGCCGACCCACAGTTCGAGCATGTCTTGCGGTGGCAACGGATTTACGATGAGATCTACTCACAGCCCCCGACGGAAGCGGACCCCACGTTAAACATCAATGGATGGATCAGCAGCTACACGGGGCTGCCGATCCCCCCCGAAGAAATGCGGGAATGGGCCGAGAGCACAATCCGCGAGATCCTGTCATGGACCCCCGGCCGGGTATTGGATATCGGCTGCGGCAGCGGCTTGCTGCTTTTCAGGATCGCGCCGCACTGCCAGCGCTACATCGCCACGGATTTTTCGAATGCGGCGATCGGGTATGTGCAAGCGCAGTTGGAAAACCAGGGTCTGCGTAATGTCGAATTGCGTCACCAGTTCGCGGACGACTTCCAAGGGGTGGAACATGGCGGCTTTGACGCCGTCATCCTTAACTCGGTCACACAATATTTCCCATCACCCGGGTATCTCCTTCAGGTGCTGGAAGGCGCGGTAAAGGCGGCTGCGCCCGGCGGAATTGTCTTCGTAGGAGACGTGCGGAGCCATCCTCTTCTCGAGATGTTTCATGTTTCCGTGGAAACAGAACGCTCCCGCGCCACTCTCCGGTTGAGCGAACTCCATCATCGTGTCCGGCAGCGCATTGTGCAAGAGCGGGAGCTGGTTTTGTCTCCGGCGTTCTTCACGGCCCTCGGGCGCCAGTTTCCGCGTATCTCCCGCGTCCAGATTCAGCCCCGGCGCGGCCACGCCCGCAACGAGATGAACTGTTTTCGCTATAACGTAATTCTTCACGTCGATTCGGTGATGCATGATCCCGAACCTGGCGTGATTCTGGACTGGCGGCAGGACGGCTTCTCCAGGGAAGCTCTCGACCGGTTGTTTGCGGAGGGGCATGCGCAAGCTTTGATTACGAATGTGCCCAACCAGCGTCTGGAACCTGCATTCAGGCTGTTGGACTTGCTGGAATTGATGAAAGATTCGGACGGAACGGCAACGGTCGCCGAGTTGCGTGATGCCGCCCGCGAGGTGAGCAACAGCGGGATCGATCCCGAGGAAATCTATGCGGCTGGTGAGCGGGCTGGCTACTGGGTTGCGCTTCGTCTTTCAGAAAGCGCCGGCCGCTTCGATGCTCTTATTACGCGGCGCAGCGAAGCCGGACGGGCGCCAATGCTTTTCGCACGGCAGCAGTATAGCGCTCCCGTAGGCGAGGATTGGTCCTGCTATGCCAACAATCCGGTGGAGGCATCGGTAGAACGCGACCTGCCGGCCGTGTTGCGTGTCCATTCGAAAGAACATCTGCCGGAGTACATGATTCCGTCGGCGTTTGTGCCGCTCGACGCTTTGCCGCTGACGCCAAGCGGCAAAGTGGACCGGCGGGCGTTGCTCGCCCTGGATGTCCGGCAGGAGACATTGCAGGATTGCGCGCCGCCGCGCACTGAGGTTGAAGCTGCACTCGCGGGTCTTTGGGCGGAGGTTCTGGGCGTGGACAAAGTAGGAATTCAACACAACTTTTTTACGGAACTAGGTGGGCACTCGCTTCTTGCAACGCAACTGCTCTCCCGCATTCGCAGCACGTTCCAAGTGGAGTTGCCCCTGCGCCGGCTGTTTGAAGCTCCCACGGTGGCCACTTTGGCCGTCGTGCTGGAAGAGGCGCTTGTAGCGCAGGTGGAACAAATGAGTGACGAGGAGGCGCGCCGCCTGTTGCGGGCCAGCGAACCGCAGCCGGTGAGAAGCTGAAATGCAATCCGGTCCTCCAACCCGTGCAGAAAGGTCCAGGCTATCGCCGGAAAAGCGGGCGCTTCTCGAGTTGAGACTGCGTGGAGCGGCGAAAGGGGTTGTGCAGGATCTCAGCATTTCGCGGAAACCGGTTCACGATTCCGCCCCCCTATCGTTCGCGCAGCAGCGGCTGTGGTTTCTGGACCAGTTGGCTCCGGGGAGTTCATTTTATAACGTGCCGGCGGCGGTA
>CAADGY010000419.1 GCA_900696665.1 uncultured Acidobacteriota bacterium | reverse complement strand
GAGGTGGCAGAGTGGTCGATTGTACCTGACTCGAAATCAGGCGTAGGTGTAAGCCTACCGTGGGTTCGAATCCCACCCTCTCCGCCAGAATTTCCGAGAAAAAACAGCCGGCTATCAGCCGGCTTTGTTTTTTCGGGACACTTTCGGGACATTTTCCGACGAGAGGCGCGCCTCGAACTTGGCGATCTCCGCCCCATTGTCCGCGCGGGGCATCCAGCGTGCATAGCGCTCCAGCGTGATCTTCATCGTCGTGTGCCCGAGCTGCTGCGCCACGTAGGCCGGATTGGCGCCCGACATCAGCAGCAAGGTGGCATACGTGTGCCGGGTCTGATAGGCGTCCCTTGCGCGCAGCCCGAGCGCCTTGAGCGTCGGATGCCAGTAATTGATGCGCTGGCGATAATCGTCGGCCCACGGCGCGCCGGTCACCGGATTCAGGAACACGTGCCCGCCCACCAGAAAGGTCAGGCCCTTCTGGCGCATCAGCGCGGCCTTCGCCCGGCTGTTGAGGTCGACATGACGGATCCGACTCGTCTTGGTGGTCTTGACCTCGCCTTCCACGAAGGCCCTTCGAACACAGACCTGGTTCCGCCTGAAGTCGACGTCGCCCCATTCCAGGGCGATCAGCTCGCTGGTGCGTAATCCGCTGAAGATCCCGAAATCGAAGTAGTTCACAACGTGCTCGTGATAGCGTTCGAGCATCTTGGCAAGAATGAGCTCGACCTCTTCCAGCAGAAGGGGATCCGGTTCCTGCTGCTGAACCTTGGCATTGCGCACCCGGTCCGCCGGATTCCTGTCGATGATTCCGTCCACGAATGCGGCGTCGAGAACTCTCCTCAGGACGATGAGATAGTTGTTACGCGTCTTGTTGGACTTCCATGTTCTGACGGCGAGGGCCGAGGCAACATCCGTGAAGACGAGCTCGGTAAGCACCATCTTCCCCAGGGCCGGCAGCCAGAAGCTGTTCAGCGCAGCGCGATAGCTTTTCAGGGTCGACTTGGCCAGGTCGGTACGCAGGTTCAAGTAACGCTTGGCGTAGTCGCCAAACGTTACTGGCGCGGATTTGTCTGCGCCACATCGCGACGAGTCTGGAAAATATTCGGCATATCTGAACGAGCCAAGCCGAATCTTGTCGACGATCTCCCGTCTCAGCCGTTCTGCATGGCGCAGGTTCGCAGGAGTAGGCGCCAAGGGGAGAACCTCCCTGCACCGGATCCCGTCCCGCATGAACGAAAGCCGTATTTTCCCGTCGCGGATTTCAATCCCCTTAGGCATGACGCACCTCCTTCGCCATTTTGCTCAGGGGTTCAGTCGAAACTCCCAATGCCCATGCCTGAAATGCGCACAGGGAAATCAGGATGCGACTGTCCGGGGAGCGCACGTAATGCATGCCCTCGACGAGCACGCCGCGTTCGATCTTCTTGCGCAATGCGCCTGAGGAGTAGCCGGTGAGCTCGGAGAGCTTGTTGATGGTGACAAGCGAGGCTTGCAGCTGTTCTTTGTTGGTGTTCATCTGAGTACCCTTTGAAGATTGTTGGTGGGGTCTCGTCGTCTCGTCGTCTAAATTTCGCTGACTTCCGGCCAACTTACAGAAGTCAGCCTTGTGATTCTTAAATAACAGGTACGGGGTCCGGCTCGTCGTCCTGGCTGTTCCTAATGTTGTCGCCACGAACGCCTGATCCGCGCAGCGCATGTCCGTACGAACCGTAGTACATGGAGGTCACAGCCGTGCGGCTGTGACCGAGGGCCCGTGAGACGCTGATGTTGGCTACTTGGTGCGTGTCGCGATCGATCTTGCCAAGAGCGCCACCTTCAATGGGCGTCGGGAGATCCGTCAGCTGTCGATATTTCCATTGCGCGAAGCTATGGCGGAGGCCGTGTACGGTGACACCGACAACCTTGCGGGTGATCTTGAGCCGGTAGCGCAGCAAGTGATAAAAGTGGTTCTGAGCCTGGCGCCAGGTCATGTCGGGCCAGCGCAGTCTCCCACTGGGCGATCTTTCCGCAATGGCACACGCCCACTGGAAAACCGCCAATTGTTCGGGCGTATTGAGTGGTACATGTCGCAGTCTCCCACCCTTGGTCCCTTCGCGAATTTCGATTGCGAACCCGTTTTCGATCATCGAGTGCAGCGGGCGAAATTCGATTGCTTCCTTGACCCTAATACCAAAAAAATACATGAGTGCAAGGAACAGCCCGAGTCGTTCGTCGATCTCGCGAGCTTTCTTGATAATGGCGAGAGGATCGATGCCATTTGGCAGCCAAGCCTTGTTGGTTGTAGCGATGCCAGTCCTTTTGATAGCCTCGGGCGGAAAGTACGCCTCGTTGCCCTTGACCAATCCACCTTTTTGTATCCAGCGGCCGAAGACTCTTAGGGCAGACATACGCGCATGCAGTGTGCGTGCGGCGAGTCCGCTTTGCTGCCAGTACTTTGCAAGGCACTCAATGTGTCGACCTCCGATGGATGCGGGGTGCTGGACTTTGTAACCCAACATCCAGAGCTGGGCGAAGGCAAGCAGAATTATTTGCTTACGCTCACGTTGCGTTTTTGTCGATGCCTGTTTCCCTGAGTTTCCGCTACGCAAACGATTGTGCTGCTCAATAATGCGGAGCAACTCGCTTTTGACGAATTGCGGCAGATGACTCATATAACTTGTAGCCATTTTCGTTCCTTTAAAAAATGTATAAACAAGGCGCAGTTGAGCGCCTGGTGCTCTGTTGCTGGTCTGGCAGTAGTGGTAAGAATGGAGAAGCGTGTTCCCGCGTCGTTCCCTAGAGGGAGTAAGACGGGAGACGCGTGACTGAAAACGCGTCTTGGGTAGGTGTGCTGCAAGGAATGCAGCACCGATGTCCGGGGAGCACTCCCGATGGGAATCCCCCTTGTTAATTGCACCGACCCAGATATTAAGATCAGCGCGTCATGCAAATGAGCGCCTGAGACCTTGTGAGACCGCAACCATCCTTGAAGTGGCGCCCTGCCAAGGCGAGTTCAAGTTTTGTGAATGGCAGCCTTGCGCAACTCCGCAATGGACTAGCCAGTCCGCACCGAGGTTAGGTGCGATGGTAAGGTTCCGGTGTTGCCGATCGTACAGACTTGCTCATGCAAGTCTGATCACGGCAAAGAGATACCCCTTAACCCTAGGTAGGGGCAGATGACAGTCAGTCATCTGAATGTAGAGGTCCGCGGACCTCTGGGAATTCCGCCAGTTACCAGCTTGGCGGATTGTCGCACCACTAACTGGAGTGGGCGAAGTTGTTGGAGATACTGCCCAACTTGGTTGGACTGCGAGCTCTCTCCACGCAGCCCGTCGGTGCCAGCACGACACAGATGCGCCAATCGTAATGATCGCCTGAAATATGTCAAGCAACGAAACCTTGCATGGATTGCTCGCAACAATTTCCAAAACCGGTCGGCCTGTTTCCATATATTGGGTCATGCAGCGTTTGGGACTTAATTGAACCCATGCTGCCTGACATAGGAGAAAGGTATGCCGACTGCCAACGAATGGCAATTCATGGTTGGATGTTTTATCGGCGCAGGTGCCGGCATCTCGCTCAGTAAAAGCGGGATCCTGCTAACCAGGCCTGAAACCCGGTGGCAGTTCGTCACTGCCGTCACAGGGTTCGCCGGCGTTTGGGGTCTGATCTGTGCGCTTTGGGCAGTGCAGCCATGAACCTGACCGCGATCGCTTTGGAAAACAAATCATGTGGAGGATGATGGTGGACGCTTTTTTCTATTACTCGACGGGCGTGGTCATTCTGCTTGGTCTGGGTATTTTCCTGGTCTCCCTGGTGATTCTCAGGATCCCAGTCGACGAAAAATAGGCTGCAATCGGTGGGGGCGGTTTCAAAACCAATCCAAACCAAACAAACTTCGAGGTCCGCGACTGGCGTGGGATTTCGGCTGATTTTCAAACCTAATTTCGACCAAACAGGAAATTTGAAAGCCGGCCCGTGTGGTCGCTTGAGGTTCGAGCACGGCTCTCGCGGGCTCACCAGGTGAGCCCTGGTGCGGCCTAAGCTGGCAGCGTTAACCGGGCGAGGTACGACATGAACAAGTTGATCCGGATCGGGCGGGGCAGGGCTTCCAACAAGGCTGCCCTGGAGGTGATCGAGGAGGCGAGGGAATATGTCCTGAGCCGGCCGGACGTCGAATCCGTTGTGATCCTGGTCGGCAGTCCTGGACAGTGCCGGCCCTTCGCCACGCCAATCGACAGGCCCCTGGACTTCATCGGCATGCTCGAATTGATGAAACACGACCTTTTTCGGGAGAAGTGAATGGCTTCCCCGCGGGGCAGGATAGGCGGCCGGCCCAGGCTCACGCCCTGAGACTGCCCCCTGCAAGAATGGGCCATCCGTATCCTGAAGGAGGCCCAAATGACCGAACTGCGCCTTACCGAACATGCCCGAGCTCGCATGCAGCAGCGGGCCATTCCACCGGCCGTCGTCGAGGCCCTCCTGGCCTACGGGCGCGGCGAGCACGACCACCGCGGCAGCACCATCGTCTATTTCAACAAGGCCGCCCGCCAGCGGCTGGAGCGGGCGCGCCGCATCCGCGACCTGGAACGCTATCTCGACGCCTATGCCGTGGTTGCCGGGACGGGAGAAGTCATCACGGTCGGTCACCGCGACAAGCGCATCCCCAGGCACTGAGGAATCGATTCGATGGCCACCGACGTCAACGACTCTGGCGAACCGCTGGGCGAGGTCACGTTCTATCCCTCGCCCGTGCGGCCCTTCCTGGGCAGCGTCCGTTCCTGCGCTTTCCCCGTCCGTGACGAAGAAGCGTTCGAGGAGGATGACGGCATCAAGACACTGATTGAAGACCTCGACCTCATGCAGGGCAGGCGGCGCGGCGACCGCGCACAGCTTTTCTGCTTTGTCCGCGACATGGAACCGGGCGCGCCCCTCGTGATAGCGAGAAAGGCCGGGCTGGACTTGCTGGATGACCAAAGTGAGCTTGCCCGGATCGACGACACCCGCGGCCGGATCGCTGCCCTGCAGCGGCATCTCGATCCCGGCCATGCGCTGGTGGTGCAGGAATACCTGAACCCGGACGCGCCGTGCAAGGATCTCTTCTGGGTGATCCTGCCGGAAGCGGCGGCCTGCGGGATTCATCCCGCCGAGCCGGAACTCATGCAGCAGGCAAACATCGAGTTCCTGCGCGAAAACGGAGCTGCCGAATGATTACCGAAAATATCCGCCTGCAGAAGATCGGGCAGGCCGGCGGCTGGCGCCGCCTCTTCATCGCCGGAGCGGCTCTGCTTGTCCCCGCTGCAATTGCCTGGGCCTGGATCGGTCCGGGCAAGGAGTGGAATTTTTCCGAACAGATCGAATACGTCCTGACACTCTGGGCAATCGGTACGGCCGCGCTGGGACTCCTGCTCGGCCTGCTTGCCGCGCTCGATCGCGGGTTCGCCTGGGTCGGCGCCGGCTTCGGCCTTCCGCCGTGCAGGGCGCGCATGGGGGTTGCCGCCGTCTTGGCGGGACTGACTTTTCTGGGGGCGCTCGCGCAATTCCTGCGCTACGAGATCGTCATGCCCCAAGCCGGTGCCCTGCGGACGGGCGAGCTGTGCGTGGTGATCGACCGCTGGACCGGAGAGGCCAAGCCATGCACCGACCAGGCGCTGTACAACCAGGAGCGCAAACGCGCCGAACCTCGGCAGGCGGAGAAATCCGACAGGGGTGAAGCCCTCTGGCGCCGGGTCGCCGGCCTCCTGATCGAGTTGCTGGAGATCGAAAGATGGCTGCCGAACATGACCAGCCGGATCTGACCCAGGTCTAACGGGAAACCAACATGGCCATTGTCGTCCTGACCCGCGCCGTCATTGTTCCAGTCGCAGTCCTCGAGCGAAAGTGGCCGGGCGGCGAGACGGGCTACCGCGCCGCCGCGCCGAACAAGACCTACCGCTGCGACGGGCACCTGGCCGCCGTCGAATTCATGACGCCCGGTGACGTCGAATGCTGGGTGCAACAAACGCTCAAGCCGGCCGGTATCCGTTTCCCGGAAAAGGGTGCCGAACGCGACGCGGTCGTGGCCGATTCGCATGAGGGCCTCACCACGCCCTGCAGCTGGCTCGATTTCCGCCGCTTGGACCACTGGGCGGAAGCCCGCCTGAAGGGCGCGCCCGACACGCCGCTGACCGGGCCGCCAGGCTGGTCCCCGGAGGCTGAGCCGGACACGCATTATGTTGCTCCGGATTCCTGCGGCAGGCGAATGAAGTTCCTGTCCGTCGATGACGCCGTGGCGACCTTCCTCGACGAGGAGACGGGCAGGCGAAACTACATCGGGGTGGTGAACCGTGACAGTCTGATGCTGATATTGGGCTGGCGGCTGAAGGCGATCTGGGACCGGTTTTCCCCGATGCGCGTGCTGACGGACCGGGACCCGCATGGGTTGCCGGAGGAGGACAGGGCGCGGCTGCGCGAAGCGGCGCTCGAGTGCGAGCGCATCGCCCAGGTCGTCGAACCGATCGAGAGCAAGGCGCTCTGGCTAGCGGGTTTGCTGTCCCGCATGGCTGCAGAGTGGACGCTCTCGGCCAGGCTGTGGCGGCTGTACCTGGCGGGTGAGCCCGATGATGCTGGCGGCTGGATGGAACTCACCTGGTGTCAGGGCGAGCTGGGCGAAAAGGAGGAAGCGCTTGCGGCGGCCAAAAGGGCGGTGGAAATCGAGCCGGATAATCCCGGTGCCGCCGCCAACATGGCGGCCAGCCTACGTGCGCTGGGGCGAAGGGAAGAAGCTCTGGCATGGATCGAAAAAGCGCTGGCGATAGATCCCTCCGACACCATCTCGCTCACGCTGAAGGAGGATCTACTTGCCTGAAACTGTGGCGCGATCAATCTTGCTGCCTGACTGCACGACCTATGCAGGTCGCTATGAATTCACCACATCAGCCGGGCACCAGATCGCTGCGGTGCGGTCGCCTAGAGGCACCGTTCTTCCGGCGAGGTATTCAACGCCGACCCAGGCGCATATCAGTGCATCCAGTGCATCCTCGACTTTTTTCAGATGTGAAAGACTCTCGGCGCCGCGAATGGAAATCAGGTCACTCAGGCCTTCGAATCTTTCCGAGAGAGCGGCACTGATTTTCTTGTGCATGGCAATCAGATTCCGTATCCGCTCATCCAAGCCGGCCTCCAGCCAATAGCTGCGCGTCTTGGTACTCTTGTATTTTGCCCGCTCATTGAGTTGGAGCAGAGATAAGAGAGCCGGGTGAGGATAGACCTCGATCAGACCGGGTGAAATGGGAGGCGAAGCTATATCGGTAACAAGCTCGTTACCGGCGTCCGCAAAATCCTTGGCGATTTTCTCTCCCAGCTTTCCCGGGCGTTCCGCGGACGGTGAATGGGTGGCACAGTTTCTGCCACCGAAGACTTCCGAAACCCTATTGTCCGCACGCCGCCTGCCCGTGATCCGGGCGTTCGAGACTGGCATGTCGATAGCAACGAGGTCGACTTCTCTTTTGGCGAGCTTCCTGGCGGCTTGCAGCAGGCGGCTGACATCAGGCGGAGTCCCGTCGAAACGCTTCATCCCCCAATCGACCGGACAGCCATCGGCAAGAGAAATAAAACTCTCGTAGCAGGGCGCAACGCCGAGGCATTTCCATTTTCGCCCGACGCCCTGCACGAGGGCTACGCCACTCGGGTTTCGGGGGGTCCATGCCGCATCAATGCCTAAAACGGTTTTCACGGGTTGTACAAGTATTTCAGTTCTTGCCAGTCAGCCTGCGGGTGAGCTTCAACAACGCCAGCGTATCCCTCCTGCAATACTCCAGCAATCCGCGCTCCAGCTCCGCCTTTCGCTCACTGGGAATGTCAGGCGCCATCAGTTCCAGGTAGGCCGCCTGCGCCTCTTGTCCATGGGCCACCGTATCCAGGTCATCGTATGAGAGCTCGCCATCCACGGTAGGCAGTACCGCCTTGATCGACCAGGAGCCTTTCATTTCCGGGTGGTAGTAGTGGCGGCGCGTGATGGGCAGCAGATCCACCATGCGCCCGACAATCCCCGTCAGCTTTTCGGCCAGATCAGGAAACAGCTCGGCCAGTTCCTTCAGCCGCGTCGCCTCGAAGCTCTGGTTGTAGACGAATACCGGCCCGTCGTCGTCCAGCGCGGCCACCAGGTTTTCGGCGAAGCGGCGCTGCGGATCCCCGCCGCCGGTTTCCAGGAACTCCCGGTGCATCACCTTGCCGACTTTGGATTCCGTGTGGCAGGACCACTGGAACACCACCTGCTGATAGGGGCGGGTGCCGGCCCAGATGGGCACGGCGAACTGGACCGATTCGAAATCCAGGTAGTGCCGCGGCCAGCCCAGACGCTTCAGTTCTTTGGCCGCCGTCGGATCGAGGAACGCCTCGCCCGATGCCGTCGCCTGCCAGATGCGGCGAAACTGATCGTGCTCGAAGCGTTCTTCCGGGGCGTCGCGCAGGTCGTCGATACCGGAGGCGCGCAGCGCCGCCGCCAGCCGCTTGCCCGCGACACCCGGCAGCAGTTCCACCGGATATTCCGGGCCGGGCGGCAGATCCCGGCTGCAGTGGGCGTAGAAAGGGCAGGGGAAGGGGTCATCGCATTGGCTCCCCACCGGTATCGCCGGCTCCGGCCCGGCCAGCACCGCCTTGGCTTCGCTCACCCAGCCCGGCACCTCCTCGGCAATCGCCTCTATGTCCCCGTCGACGTCGACTTCCTTCAGCAGGCCCCGGTAATTGTCCCTGCCCGGATAGACGAAGGCGGTGTCGACATGGGCCACGGCCACCGAATGCACCCGTATCCCCGCGTGCCGCGCCACCCAGGTCTGGATGGCGCAGTCCTGCAGGTGGTAGTTCTTCACCGAGGCAGAGGATTTCACCTCCACCATGCGCCAGCCACGCCCCTGCGGCAGCATCAGGTCGGCGCGGACCAGCACTCCCTCGTGCTCGAAGGTCGCCTCGAACAGCGGCACGCGGGGCGAGGCCTTCACCCTATCCGCGGTTTCCGCTAGCGCCGCCCCCAGGTCGTCGTCGTGGCCGATCAGCATCCCGCCCGGCTGCAGGCTACGCGCGATCTCGCCCACCCCGTGGCCGGCCGCCATGCGCCGGGCGGCGCTTTCATCCTCTTCCGCCAGGTCGGGCCGGTGGAGCGCCAGGTGCAGCCGCTTCGGGCACTGCAGAAAGGACAGCAGGCGGGACTTCGACAGCCGGTACTGTCTTTGCGGGGCTGGGGAGGCGGGTTTACGGGCGGACATGGCGGAATCGGGAGGCTTTCGGTATTCTTGGAGCATACTCTACAAGAATGAAGTCTCATCCGGTGAGCTTGGGACGGCTTATCCTTGGCTCAAACGACTGGAGCAGACCATGAACAGGCTCGAACCGGGAAACGTCATGCCGCAGGACGCCAGGCTGGTGGTGGCGATCTCCTCGCGTGCACTTTTCAATCTCGACGAAAGCCACCGCATTTTCGAGGCAGGCGGTGAGGACGCTTACTCGCGGCACCAGATCGAGAAGGAAGACGAGCCCCTTGCCCCCGGCGTTGCCTTTCCCCTCGCGAAAAAGCTCCTGGCGTTGAACAGTCCCGAGACAGCCAGGGTAGAAGTGATTCTCATCTCACGCAACAGCGCCG
>CAADGY010000418.1 GCA_900696665.1 uncultured Acidobacteriota bacterium | reverse complement strand
TCAACCTTGCCGCCTCCACCGCGACCGAGCACACCACCGCCCGCGCGGGCCTCATCGACCGGATGGCGTCTTTCTTGGAGTCGGACCCGCGTTGGCTCTGCTATTGGTCGCCATTCCGGCTCGACCATTACCAGTTCCTCCCGAAACCCGGCGGCGACCTCCAGTTGCAGACAAGATGACTCCTGTTCGCAATCCCCCCGAAAGAAGCCGGTTGCTCATCGAGCACTCTGGGGTGAAACAGCGGGGATCAGGTGTTCACGCGATGAAGCGATGAGTGGGGTGTGGTCGCAAAAGCGTGTTTGGGTATCCGGCGGGGCGGTCTTTCGACTTGCGGGGACACACCTGACCAGGACGGACTAATGGCCGGCACGTCCCGCGCTGGTGGCGGGCAGCGGCCGGGTGTTGAGGCCGAAGTCGCGTACGACTGCCGCGTACCAGGATTCGTCGTCCTGGGCGCTCCAATCCATCGGCACCATCATCTCGCTCGCCCTGCCCATGTGCGCTGCCTGCCTGGCGGTCTACCTGCTGCTGCTCGCTGCCTTCTGGGCCGCAGGCCTGCCGCTGGGCATCGGTTCACATTACATCTACCCGTGATCTGGGGGCCGGTCCTACCCTGGTTAAACGGGAACAGGCGATGCGAGGGCACCTTGAGTTGGCGTGCGTTGTATAGATCCAGTGTCGTGGTCCACCGCCCTCCTGCGCGGCAACGTGTCAGCGGAGCACGTCTCCGGCCGCACGATTGCGCTCCGGCAGACTGCGCTCGTACTCACCAAACCGGACAACTTGAAGTGCAGAGTCCCTTCGGTCTCTTGCTCTCCTGTGCTATCCTCTCCAAAAGTTTTGAACTGGGTTGAGGAGGCTGTATGAACCTATCGACAACCGCCGCCAGCGATCGCGCGGCTATCGAACAAGTGCTTCAGCAGTACATCAGCGGAGGAATTGCCGGTCGCGCGGACCAGATGAGGCCAGCCTTCCATGAAGGCGCAACGATCTTCGGCTACCTCGGTCCCGATTTCATTGGCGGCCCAATTCAGGGCCTCTTCGACTGGGTCGATCAGAATCCCCCCGCCGCTGGCCTTCAATGCACCATCGCCTCCATCGACATCGGCGCAACGGTCGCCACTGCCCGTCTCGAACTCGACGACTGGGGCGGCCACCGCTTCACTGACATGTTTACCTTGCTCAGAGTCGATGGCGAGTGGAAAATCATCAGCAAGGTCTTCCATCTCCACGGCTAATCCTCTGGCGGTGAATCCCCCAGCGCCCGCCGCTCAGTGTCAGCCTATCGCCCATGCTGCTTGACTCCGTAGACTTGAGGAATTTCGCCACGCGCTACACCGCGGCCTGGTGCAGCCAGAACCCCGAGAGTGTCGCCGGGTTCTTCTCGCCGGAGGGCTCACTCCGGGTCAACGATCATCCTCCCGCCGTCGGACGGAGCGCCATCGCCGAGGTGGCGCGGTCCTTCATGGTTGCGTTCCCCGATCTTTGCGTCGCCATGACGGACGTCCGGCTCGAGGCGGGGGAGCCTGAGTATCACTGGACGCTTTCCGGAACCAACACCGGACCGGGTGGGACGTTGCGCAGGGTCCTCATCAGGGGCTTCGAGCGATGGTCCTTCGGAGGGGACGGACTCATCGCTTCTTCGCAAGGCCATTTCGATGCGGCTGAGTACAGCCGGCAATTGGAACACGGGATCTGACCACGCGATTGGCGCCGCGGTGGTCAGGAAGCGGGCACCGCGTCCTGCTGCGGCCCGAGATACTGGGCGATCGCGCCTCGGATCGGGGAGACAGGCTCGTGAGTCTTCCGTACCAGCAGATCCGATTCCGGCGCACCGGCACGCAAGCGGGTGAGCCAGTCTTCCGGATTGCACTCGACGCCGATGGGATTGGTCGAGAATAACGCCGCCATGAAAGCGCTGGCATCCTCACTTGATTCCAGACTGTCCACTTGGAACTCCATCTGATTGCCGTCCGGATCAGGTACCGCAGCCCTGACTCGAGCCTGTGGTCATTCGGTTTCCGGCCCGGCTACTGCTTCACGCCCGCGGGAATGGCGGCGATGAACCGTCCCGCGGGAGGCCGGGCGGGCGCCCGCCGGAACGGCGATGCGTACTGTGGCAGGCCAGTGTCAAGAGTAACGCGCGAAGTCGCGAGTTCTTCGACGCGGTGCCGGGAAAGCGGCGCCTCGTGCGTTGTGCCTCGAACCCAGGCCTCCATCTGGTCGGTGTGGAAAGGGCTTTCCGGGTCTTCCGAGATCCCTGGCGGCAGCAATGTCCGGGAGTTGTCCACATCATCCAGATCGACGATCTGCGTGTAGCTGTTGCCCGGTTGCGACCAGATCGTCCCTGTCTCCGGGCACGAGAGTGGCGGCGAAACCAGGTCCAGCGCCTGGTCGAGGGATGGCAGCCCCAGCGGACCATTCGTCTGGAAGGGCATGATATGTTGCCTGCCGGCTCCGCGCGGGTTCTTGGCGAACTCCTGGGCCGCGGCCCGAATCCACGACAGCAGGTACGCGCGGACTTGTTCGTCGTGAGGCGCTGCCGGACCCGCTCCGAACTGCGCTTTGAGCAGCCGCGCCAGGTGCGCGATTCCGCCTTCGCCTCCGCCAAGCCGCTCGTTTAACCCTGACCTCCGGTAGCTCAGAAGCGCCGTCCGCGCCAGTGCGGAGGCCGCGGGATAGCTCGCCTGGTCAGCGCGGAACCGCAGATCCCAGTTCTTCAGCGCATCGAGGAGCGCGGCCACGTCGCGCTCCGTGACGACTTCGGCCAGCTGCCGCGCCACCGGATACATCGCCGCCACCGAGGCCTGCACGTCATCCCGGTGGACGGCCGCTTCGAAACTCTCCACGCTGAACAACTGCCGGCCCCCGAGCAACTCCACAAGGCGCAACGAGCGCGCGGTGTGCCCGATGCCTCCCGTAGCGATCCCGAGGTCGTACGGATACCAGGATCCCACCGGCAGATTATTCGCGTGACTGACAAAGCCTGCCGCCGGGTCCGCCATGTTGGGCATCTCTTCGAGAGGAATGCGGCCCATCACTTCGTCCTCGCCGGTCCATCCTTCGAGCGCCATCCTCGGCGTCCGCTTCGTCTTCGGCACATGCACCAGGGTCTGGTATGCGATGCGGCCATGCACATCGGCATACACAACGTGCAGCCCGGGGCTGTAGTACCATTCCATCGCTTCGCGAAACTGATTCCAATCGCCCGAACCCATCATGTTGAGCAAACCGAGAATGGAAGACACCCTGTCCTCTATCGGCTTGAAGTGGGAGACCCAGGCTTCGCCCGCCGGCGGATTCTTCACCAGCGAGTTGAACACGAAGCCGTGGCGCGTTCGCAGCACCTCCTGCGTCACCGGCTCCGCGCCCTTCACTTGAATCGTCTCGAGGTTTCGCTCGAACTTGGCCGCCACGCCCCTGTCCATGTAGCCGTCGCCTTGCGGAGTCAGTTTTTCTATGAATGTGACACCTGAACCGGCCCCGAGGGCCGACGCGCCCCAGGCGATGAAGCGATTGAAGCCGATCAGCATTGCGGGCGAACCGGCGACGCCGATGCCGCGCACGTCGAACCGCCCGCCCGAGACGTGGAACTCGTACCACAACGGCGGATTGCTCACCGGGGTCTGCGGGTCGCTTTCCAGCAGCGGCTTGCCCGTCGTTGTGCGGCTCCCGGCTACGGCCCATGCATGGCTGAATTGAAGCATTTCGTCCGGCAGGCTGCGGCGCCAGAATCCGGGCTGCGGAGGTGCCGCCTTCAGTTGGGCGTAAATGGCCTCGTTTCTTGCCATTTCGGATTCCGGGACGACCGCCGCCGCATCGTCGATCATCATGCCCCGGCGTCTCAGCGCCTCCGCCTCGCCAACCTCGGCAGCCAGTCGCCGGAATTCGTGATAAAGTTGCGCGGCGCCCTCGTCGAACAGCCGGTCGAAGTTCTCGGCCACCGCCATCCACGCGCAGACGCAGTCGGCCTCCGTCCAGGGCTCGAACGGGGTCCCCAACGGCGCTAAGCGCCGGGCCGCTTCGTCCGGGTTCGCCGCAACCCATGCATTCACGCCCGCCGCATATCCGGTCAGGTAGGCGCGCATGTCGGCGGGCATGCCCGAGGCCGCTTCCCGGCAGTGACGCTCCATCCCGGCGGCTCTGAACTTCCGATCCGAATCCAGGAACTTCTCTCCGAACACTTCCGCAAGGCGTCCTGTGGCGCGCCGCCGGAACAGATCCATCTGAAGCAGGCGGTCCTCCGCCGCGGCATGACCAATCCCGAAGAAAGCATCCGCTTCGTTCGAGGCGAAAGCGTGAGGAATCCCCCACCGGTCGCGAATCAATTCCACCTCCCCTGCAAACAGCGGCAGGACCAGCACCAAGGCAATCGCCAACCTTTTCATGCTTTCCACAACTACACCGGCCCCCACAGAACGTCAAGCCTGCGTCGCCGCCAGAAAGGCCAGACCTTCCCGCCCCGGAGCGTCATCGCACCAAGCGGGGACGGTCGCTTCATGAAGCCAAGCCCGCGCGGGCATGTGGGTCCATGCGGACGTGGACAAAGGGTCTCGGCCGGTAGGGCACGCCGTCGCGAAGGTTGTCCAGCCGGCTGCGCCCCAATGGACAAGTCGCAAAGTGCCGATCGGGGCTCGCCGGTGGCACAAGGCGGACACATATCCAGTCACAGTGCCGAAATCACAGATTTCAAAAGGGAGTGAGGGGTGCCCGTATCTATTTGACAGGGCGAGAATAAACTGGAGCCACCCGCCGGGATCGAACCGGCGACCTGCTGATTACAAAGAATTGGAACCGGTTCGAAGCGCTCCAATCACTCTATTCGGCACTCCCTGTTTTCAACAACTTGGGGCGGCTGATTGCACATGTTTCACAACTTCCAGACCCACAAAGAGACAGGGTTTTGGCACAGTTCTGGCACGGACAAATGGCGTCGGTTCTACACGACTTCCGCCACTTTTGATAAGGGGCGTCTTCTGAGAACAGCAACCTTTTTGCTTTGTCCGAATGCGCTGTCGAGCGTAACCGGGTCAAGGACGCTTCCAGATGCCGTTTCCGCATCCAGTAGACCGTACAGCCACCATGGCCTCGGTCGGGCAGAAGCCAATTCGTAGGTGTAATGCGCATGTCGAACTGGCTCCACGATCTGTCGACGTTCATGTTCCCAGCAGCCCGTTGCTGCAAATGACTTGGAGGCGACAGCAGCCGGCGAGCTCACCGGGAATCTGAAGTCGCGACAAGCAGACGCAAGTGGATCTGGTGTCGAAATAGGGGGACTAATTTACCCAATGGGCATTGTTGCCCCCCAAAGGCTCGTCGCCGCGCGGCAGTTGTAGTTACGCCCCCCCGTCGTTGTTCCATCTGGCGCCACGAAAGTAACGCAGGGCAGAGCCCGACAACCTCATCGTCCCCGAAAAGCTCCCGCCCGGCTCCAGCGTCGCCATCCTGGGGGGCCCGCGTGGGCTCCTTCGGCGGCGAGGACTGCGACGAAGGGGCTCAACTACAACCTCGCCGATCACGACCGCCCCATCATCCTCCGCCTCCGCACCCGCGCCGACGTCGGCCAGAGCTAAGGAGTCGGCGAGCGAAATGTAATTTGCGTATTTTCGTTCAGTTTGAGACCTTCTAAAGGTTCAAGTTGCCTTCGGCGATCATCACCGTGGCAAGGGACAGAAGCGCAAGTCCAGCCCAGAGTTCGCGTTTTGCCTTGATGGAAGCGACTCTCCACTCGCCGGCGAGGACGCCGGAGACGTTAGCTGTGATGATCATGAAGATCTGAAAAAGGGCCCATCCGGCCGAGGTTCCGAGCTTCCCAAGATAGAAGGAACCCACGCCATAAATCGCGAAGGCGCCCATCCAGAGGACGGCCATGAGGCACCCGAGGCCCGCATCAAGAGACCAGGAGTCCTGGAAGCGTGACCAGGTGCCATTGCGTGACAGGAGCCAGACGGAGTAGGCCAGGTTCGGGAGCAAGCCGCCGAGGAGTGCAACCGGCCAGACGGCGTAGCCCGCCGCTGCAGGAGCCGCGCCTTGGCGCACGGCTGCTTCGGCGATGGATTGTCCGAAGGCGAAGGCGAAATTCAGCATGGGGGCCATCAAGCCACAGAGCAGGGCCAGAGCGAGCGCCGTGCGATAGCCACGCTCCGTCCCTGCCCGGGTTGCGCCTTGCCGGAGCCTGCCGGCCCGCGCGGATACTGCGATTCCCAGGGCCATGATGGCCACTCCGGCGAGGATGAGAGCACCCCGTCCAGTAGCGATCACATCCCGGTTCTGCACCAGCAGCGGGACGACAGTGCCCAAGACTGCGCCGAGTCCAACGATGATGGCGTAGCCGAGCGCCAACCCCAGCCGGACAATGGACAGTCCGAACAGAACCTGCGCAATGCCCCACGCGGCACCGAAACCCATCGTTGCCAGCCACACCGATGCCGGCAAAGCGCGATAAACGCCGGTGATCCCAGGCACCTGGGTGAATGCGAGCCCCCAGGGAATGACGACGAGGGAGACCAGACTGAAGACCAGCCAGGTATTCTCCCAAGCCCAGCGCTTCGTGAACTTCATGGGCAGCATGCAATTGCCGGACAGCAAGCCGGCGAAGAGGGTCAGCAGCAGCCCGAGCCAGAGGGCGCGACTCATAAGATGACGGCATCCTTGAATTCACAGGAGAGGCCGGGTTCCTGGGGCGTGCGGTAGACTCCCCCGCAGACGCAGGCGGGGTGGAGGAATCTGTCTCGCATATGGGGTATGTGTTCCAGGAAGAGCGCTTCGTGCCCGAGGGCGACATGGTTGAAGATGACCAGGTGCTGATGAATCTGGCCCATGTCACCGACGTGCGGAACGACGGGGAGTCCGTACTTCCGAGCAAGCAGACTGACGCTCAGGAATTCGGAGACCCCTGCAAGCCGGGTGCAGTCAGCCTGGACGAAATTGACAGCGCGAGCCTGCATGAAGTTCTTGAACACGACGCGGTTGGGGACATGTTCACCAATCGCGAGCCCGATGGGGGCGAGTTCCGTCGCCAGGAGGCGGTGGGCTTCGACATCATCGGGGTGGGTCGGTTCCTCGATCCAGTAGGGATCGAAGGGGCGCAGGGCCTCGCCCATCCACCGGGCTTGAGCACGGCTCCATTGCTGGTTGGCGTCGAACATCAACCGCGAGTCCGAGCCTGCAACCTCCCGCAAGAGGGCAGCGCGATGGAGGTCGCGGCCATGGTCATTCGACCCGACCTTCAGTTTGAATGCACGGAAGCCGCTGGCCAGGGCGTCGGCGACTTTGAGGCGGATCTGCTCCTCTGAGTATTGAAACCAGCCCACGGAGGTGTCGTAGCCCGGGTATCCGGAAGTCAGGATTCTCTCACGCTGCGACCGCGAGGGAGCGTGATCGAGCAGAATGGCCAGGGCTTCTGCCGGACTCAATTCGTCATCAATATAACTGAGGTCGAGAAGGGCGACCAACTGCTCAGGTGAGAGGTCCAGCAGGAGGCGCCACAGGGGGACACCGCGAGCTTTCGCCCAGAGGTCGAAACAGGCATTGACGATCGAGGAGAGCGCCAGATGCACGACGCCTTTGTGGGGCCCCAGCCACCGCAGAGCCGGATTCTCGGCCAAGCGCCGGGAAACGGCGCCGAATTCCGCCATGAGATCCTCGATATCGAGTCCGGTGAGCAGGTCGCCGAGGCTCTTGATCACCGAACACACTTCCTGGTTGCCAGCACCCAGGGTGAGCGTGAGGCCATGACCTGCTGGCCCACCGGCGGTTTGAAGCCGAGTGACGGCGAAGGCGTACTGCGCCCCGGTGTGGACAGCATCAGAACCCTCCCCATTCTGCAATGGGAAACGCAAGTCCAGTGCGTCCACGCGTTTGATCGTGAATGACTTCATGCTCGGTACCCCAGTTCGGCGCCCCCGCTGACGGGCAGGATGCAACCAGTGATGAATCGGGCGTAGCCGGAGAGGAGGAACACCGCGGCGTCACCGACCACATCACCCCGGGGGCAGTAGCCGAGAGGGTGGATCTGATCCAGATAGGCTTTGATTCCGGAGGGGTCGGGCTGTTCGCCGGCCCATCGTTCAAGCATCGGTGTCCAGACACCAGCCGGGCAGATCGCATTCACTCGGACTCCAAATGGTGCGTAATCGAGCGCCATCGACTTCGTGAGCGCGATGATTGCGCCCTTTGTCGCGACATAGGCGGCGTGGTTGGACTGGCCGATGAGCCCCACCATGCTCGCGGTATTGAGGATGGTTCCGCGGCTCTCTTTCAAGGCGGGCAGCGCGGCGCGAGTGGACCAGAAAATGCTCTTGAGGTTGACGTTGAACAGCCGGTCCCACTCCGCTTCAGAGGTATCGTCGAGGGGCTTCGATGGAGTCGCGATGCCGGCGTTGTTATGAACGCCGTCGATTCGACCGAAACGGTCCAAAGTTGCGGCGATGGCTGTCTCGGTGGACGCCCGATCGGCGACATCGCATTCGACGGCCCAGGCGGAACCGCCGATTTCCTCCGCTGTCTTTCGTGCCATGGCCTGATCCACATCCGCCACGATCACGGTTGCACCTTCCCGGAGGCAGGCAATGGCGCATTCCCGGCCGATGCCAGAGGCCGATCCAGTGATAAAGATGACTTTGTCTCTAAGTAGCATTCGCGACTCGCTCCGCGACCTGTCTTTCGATCTGTACGAGTGCGTCCGCCAGTTGGATGCGGCCCGTCAAGGCATCTCGCACTGTCCTCCACAAGATGGCTTCGATACCCGGGAAGTCCGCCAGCTTGGGCGGGATGATCAGGTCCGACTGGATGGAGTGATCCAGGAGTGCAAGCCGTTCCGCCGCCGGTCCCGTCGCGATGTGCCGCTGCATCTCCATCACCGACTGACGAACAGGAACCGAGCCTTGGCGCGCCTCAAGCAGTTGTTGTTCCGGCGCGGTGAGAAAATCGAGCAGGTTGTGCGCGGCATCTTTGACAGCGCCGTTCCGGGTGAGTGCGAAGGTGTGAGATCCCGCATTGCAGCAGACGCGTCCCGCCGGGCCGGCGGGCAGGCGGGCGAGGGCAAACCGCGTGCGCACGGGCGATCTCTGGTCCGTATAAGAGGCATAGTAGCCGGGCCAGTCGGCGACCATCGCCGCGCCACCATTGCGGAAGCACTGGTGCACGTCATGGTATTGCCAGTCCACAATTTGAGGCGGCACAGCTCCGCCTTCATAGAGTTCGCGAAGCACGCTGAGCGCCCACCGGCCACCCTCGTTGTCGACCTGGGGCACGAGCGTGTTGGGGAAAAGGGCTGCGCCCGCCGACTCGACAAGTTCGAAAAACGTGCCAAAGAGGCCCGACTCCATGCCGGTGAATGCAAAACCATACAAGTCCGGCGCTCGCGTCAACTCGCGAGCGGTCCGTACCAGTTCTTCCCAGCTCCGCGGGGCAGTCCCCATCAAGTCCGTCCGGTAGTGCAGCAACCGGAGGTCAATGTTCCGCGGCACGCCATACAGCGCATCGCCGATGGTTGCCAGACCGATGACCGAGGGGAAGAAACCCGCGGTATTGAACCTGTCCAGAGGGGCCAGGAAACGCTTCTGGGATGGCGCATACTTGGTGTGGGTGCTGATCAGGTCGTAGGGGGGATCATCGAAAGCGGCAAGATGCGCGTTCAGCTCAGGATGCGTACCCCCGAAGCCGATCTGGACTGCTACCCCAAAGGCACGTTCGAACTCGGGGATCCGGTGGTATAGAGAATCGTACATCCCCCCCGAAATCAGCGCCAGGCGGATCTCCCGATCTGACATGTCAGGCCCGCTTCCGGCGCTTCGGATGAGCATCCGGCGACCACACCATCTGCGCGGACGCAACGAAGCAGCCGACGATATGCTCCACATACTGACCAGCCAGGGATGGATTGCCCTCACGGATCAGACTGATCATTCCACGGTGCTTGGGAAGGTCCGGCGCCCAGCTGAGGGTCGTCTCTCGGATCTCGCCGACACGCACAAGAATGAATGTAAAGAGCGGGCGGAGCAGGCGGTTCAGCATATCGATCAGCAGCGGATTCCCTGAGGCTTCCGCCAGCGCAAGGTGGAAGGACAGATCGGCTTCGACAAGATCTCGAAGGTCCCCGCGGGCAGATGCCGCCTCCATGCGGGCCACGGCGGACTCCATGCCCGCAAGGTCGGCCTTCGCTTCAGACGCCAGGCGCGCAGCCAACCCTTCCAAAGCTCCCCTGACTTCGTAGATTCGGATGACATCCTGTTCTGAGTAGCGCGGAACTCGAGCGCTTCGGCCCGCGTTCTTCACGAGGAAGCCTTCAGCGATCAATAGATTGATCGCCTCCCGTACAGAGGCCTGCGCCACGCAGAACTCACGCGCCCAAGCGCCTTCCACGACCCGTTGACCCGGAATCAGCCTCCCGTCTACGATTGCGCACTTCAACTGCGCGGCTAGCTGCTCCTTTAATAATCCGACCGGTTGAGGTTGTTCAGCCATATGGGCGCTCAAATGGAAGATTATCACTTTGAAAAGTGCTGTACAAGCACAAAATAAACGCTTGACATCCGATTCGACCTCCGATAGACTGTGCTCCTGAGCGCTTATGCATGACAGACTCCATACCGGCAACTGCGTTGGTAAGCTCATAGGCGCTTATATCAGAGGCCTGGTCAAGCTCAAGAAGGGCGATCCCGTCAAGTACGCGCTTCATCATCCGACCGTGCGGGCCGAGTCCCAAATCAGGATGAAGAAGTCTATTTTTCTGATTCGTCGTCAGCAACATCGCGCCCATGTCAGAGAGAAGCCGGAGGGCACCGCTCCCTCTTGCTGGTTTAGCAATCTGAACTGGCCCGAGTGCGGCATGTCCCCGGCCATGGTTGAATGGCCGTCCGAAGGCATCCCATTGCGGGCAGGCTTGTTAAGACTAGGCAGAGCGCCGGATGCCCGATGAATGTGGCTGGATGATTCAGCCGTCGAAGGAGGTTCTAACTATGATCAATTCTCACATGCGCTCTGCATTATGCATCGCCATAGTGACGGTGCTGGGTGTCGGGCATGTTTTCGCGCAGGAGACGAGAGGCAGCATCCTGGGAAGGGTTTCCGACAGCAGCGGGGCCATCGTTCCGTCAGCGTCCGTCACCGTTATCAATCAGGCAACAAGGGTGACGGGCCAGTCGGCAGTCACCGGCTCCGGTGAGTACACTTTCATCAATCTTGACCCCGGCAAGTACGAGGTCCAAGTCACCGCCGAAGGCTTCCGTCGCACGACTGTTCGGGAAATCACGCTGTTCGTCGCACAGAAACTCAGGGTGGATGTCACCCTGGAGGTCGGCGAGGTGACAACCACCGTGGAGGTGCAAGCCACAACGCCTGTCGTGCAATCCGAACAGGCAAGTGTGGGCAGTGTGGTCGATTCGCGGCAAATCAGTACGATGCCCCTCAATGGGCGGACCTCCATGTTTGGGCTCATGGCCCTGGCTCCGGGGTTCACGCGGGCATCCGTCAATCCGCTGGTCGCGGGCGGAACCTGGGCGGGTTCGGTGAACATGACCGTCGACGGGGCATCCAACACCGATGTGGGCGGTGCGCGGCTGCTGCCGATCGCTCCCTCACTTGAATCGCTGGCTGAGTTCAGCGTGGTCAGCAACGGCACCTCGGCGGAATATGGCCGTGGCGGCGCGCAAGTCATCGTGGCCACGAAGAGCGGCACGAACGAGGTGCATGGCACGTTCTTCGCGTTCAACCGGAACCGGGCCACGGCCGCCAAGAACTTCTTCGCCACGGGTCTCCCCAATCCAACATTCAACCGCAATGAGTACGGCGGCTCGATCGGGGGACCGATCATCAAGAACAGGCTCTTCTACTTCGGCACCTATGAAGGGCTCCAGCAGCGGAACACAGGTACCTCGTTCGTCGCCATGCCGACCGTTGCCTTGAAGAGCGGGAATTTCGCTGGCCTGCCGGCTGTCCGGGATCCCTTCGCCAGCGGCGCGCCTTTCCCGAATAACCTGATCCCGACGCAGCGGGTCAGCCCGATCTCCACGAGCCTGATGTCCTACCTCTCCGATCCCAACTTGCCCGGCACGGGGGTGGCCGGTCTGGGCAACAACTTCGTGGTAAACAACCCCACGCGTGAGTTCAACGACCGGTACACGGTCCGAGCAGACTACGAAGCCTCCCCCAAGGACCGCCTCTCCGTGCGCTATTTCCAGGTTGATAATGGCCCCTATGTCGCAGCCGGGGGGGGCACCGACCGGTTCGGAAACTGGGGTGGTACCGGCACCGCCACGAAGAACACGATCGGCAGCTACACCCGAATCCTGACTTCGAGCCTGATTACAGAGGCGCGGTTCGCGTTCCAGAGGGCAAGACTGTTCCGGACTCCACAAAACGGGGACCTCGACCCCAGCACGCTGATCCCGGGTCTCACTCCGCCCCTGCCCGGTTTGGGCGGGCTGCCCACAGTCACCATCGTTGGCTTCCGCACCATTGAGGACCGCCCCGGTTCCGGGGACAGGTCCTCCCGTTACGAGTACTTCCAGAATGCGACCTGGATCAAGTCCTCTCATACCGTGAAAGCGGGTTTCGAGTTCCAGAGCACTTCGGCGAACAACTGGCAGAACGTCGCCCCCTTCCGCGGCAGCTTCCGATTCGACGGGCGCTATGCCGGCCATCCTTTCGCTGATTTTCTGGTCGGCACCACGTCGCAGACGGGCCGGTCCAACAGGAATGCGGAACTCGACATGGTGAGCAACCGCTGGTCCGCTTATATTCAGGACGATTGGAAGGCCGCTCGTAATCTGACCATCAATCTTGGTCTTCGTTACGACTTCTTCGGGCTGTTCAGCAACGCGAAAGGAGATATGTCCAGCTGGGATGTGGATCGAAAGCAGGTCGTTCTCATTTCCGGTGTTCCCGACCCGCGCCTGATGGCGAGGTTTCCAACCATTGCAGGTTCGGAAATCGGCATTACTCCCTCGAACTGGTATAACAACGACCGGAACAACTTCGGGCCCCGGATCGGTCTTGCGTATCGCCCTCTGCAATCGAACCTGCTGGTCATTCGAGCCGCCTACGGGATCTACTACAACGACGTGGGGGGCTACTCCTTCCTGGGGATGCCTTCGAACCCGCCGTTCATCACTTCCGAAACCTTCGATGCGCTCCCGGGCAATGTGCCTTCGCTCACGTTTGCCGATCCCTTCCCGGGCGACGGCAGAATCCCCGTGGGACCTCGTGTTGCCGCCTGGGCCCGCAATCGCGTCGCTCCTTACCAGCAACAGTGGAACTTCACGCTGGAGAGCGAGATCATGAAGAACACGGGCCTCCGGATTTCGTACATCGGGAACCGCGGAACGAAACTTGACCGTGTCGTTCCACTGAATAACTCAATTCCGATGCCGGGCAACGTTCAGCTCAACCGACCGATTCAGCCGTTCGGCCCAGTGAACTATCAGGAAACTGGCCGAAACTCAATCCTCAATTCGATTCAGGCTGGACTCATCCGACGTTACAGCAACGGTATCTCCTTCCAGGTGGAGTACCAGTTCAACAAGGCGCTCGGTGAAAACACCTTCGCTGCCCAGCCGATGGACTTCCGCAACGCCAGGCTCGACCGTGGCAACCTCGACTTTGTCCGCCGTCACGTCACGACGGCCAACTACGTCTACGATCTGCCCTTCGGCCGGGGGAAAGCGCTGGCGAACGATGCACCAGCCGTTGTAAACACCCTGATTTCCGGCTGGCAGCTCTCCGGGATCCTGAGTGCCGGCACGGGCGAGCCCTTCTCTCCCAGTTTCGTCAGCACAGTCGTGGGCTGGCCGAGCAGCCGGCCGGACATCGTCGGTGACCCCGAACTCTCGAATCCGAGCATCCGCCGATGGTTCAATCCCGGTGCTTTCGCGGTTCCAGCCCCATTTACTTTCGGCAATTCCGCTCGCAATGAGCTTTTCGGTCCTGGCTACTTCAACTGGGACGCAGGTCTCTTCAAGAACACCGCTTTGACCGACCGGATGTCTCTGGAGTTCCGCGCCGAAGTGTTCAATCTGCCGAATCGGGCGAACTTTGGACTGCCGGCGGCCAACATCAGCGTTCCAGCCGTCGTGGGCACGATCAACAGCGCCGCTGATGCGCGTACCTTCCAGTTCGGGCTGAGATTGCGCTACTAACGGTGACTGCCGCCCATTGGAGCGTGCCTTCAAGTACGCTCCAATGGATCCGGCACAGGTTGCGGAAGCGTCCGGAGTTCAAGTGGGGATGTGTCTCACGGCTCGAATGCTGCCCGCAAATCGAGTGAGCGAGGGAAGCTCTCCCCTCCGGCTCTGTGCTAAAGGTTTGAACACACTATGTTGATTGTTCTTCTTCTCCTCCTGGCGTGCAGTCTGGACGCGCATCCGGAACGGCTGTGGTACCGCCAGCCAGCCGCTGAATGGGTCGAGGCCCTGCCGCTTGGAAATGGCCGGTTGGGCGCGATGGTCTTTGGGGGCGTTTCCCGGGAACGGATTCAGTTGAATGAGGACTCCGTCTGGGCCGGCGAAAGACGCGACCGCCTCAATCCGGAAGGCTTGAAGCGCCTGCCGGAGATCAGGCGTCTCCTGCTCCAGCGCAAACCGCGGGAAGCGGAGGAGATTGCTGAAAGGACCCTCATCGCCATCCCCAAGCGCCTTCCTCCCTACCAGACGCTTGGCGACCTCCACCTCGATTTCGGCCAGTTCTCCGGGGCTCATAGTAACTACCAACGGTCACTCGACTTGCGAGCGGGCATCGCCTCGACCCGCTTTGAACTCGATTCCATCGTCTACACCCGCGAAGTGTTCACGACTGCGGTCCACGGGGTCATGGTTGTCAGGCTCACTGCGGACAAGCCCGGAGCAATCACCTTGAGGGCCTCATTGAGCCGGCCAGCGGACGCCGCGGCCGAAAGCGCCGGACAAACAGCAATCCTTCTGCAAGGCAAAGCCATCACCCGGACTCCGCGGCACCCGGATGAACCCATGACCGGGGGCGGTTTCGCGGCCTTATTGGAAGCACGCGCGGATGGCGGTTCTGTCCGCACCGAGGCCGGCCACCTAATCGTGAGCAATGCCGACGCCGTCACCCTTCTGCTCGCCGCCTCCTCGCAGTTCCGGTCCGAGGATCCGGCCGCGGAGTGCCGGAGACTCATCGCGGGCGTTCCGGCGGATTACACAGCGATCCGTGGCGCGCATGTGTCCGGCCACGAGGCGCTATTTCACCGCGTTGGCCTTCGACTGGGAACGATTGACCGCTCCGACGTACCTACGGATGAACGCCTCCGGCAGTTCCGGGAGGGCACAAAGGATCCGCAGTTGGCCTCTCTCTTTTTTGCTTTCGGGCGTTACCTGCTCATGGCCTCCAGCCGTCCCGGATCTCTCCCTGCAACGCTTCAGGGCATCTGGAACGAACGTCTCGACCCGAACTGGGAGAGCAAATACACCATCAACATCAACACGCAGATGAACTACTGGCCCGCGGAGGTTGCCAACCTCCCCGAAATGCATCAGCCTTTGTTCGATCTTCTGGACCGCATGCGGATCTCCGGCAGCGTTACGGCCCGTCGCCTCTATGGGACGAATGGATGGGTGGCTCACCACAACACGAACATCTGGGCTGACACGGTCCCGGTCGATGGGGCCATTTGGGGCTGCTGGATGACGGGAGGAGCGTGGCTTTCGCTGCACCTTTGGGACCACTTCGAATTCAATCAGGATCTCCAGTTTCTCCGCCGGCGCGCCTATCCCGTTCTCAAGGAAGCGGCGCAGTTTCTTTTGGAAAACCTGGTGAAGGACCCGGACGGCGAACTTCTGCTGCTGGGGCCGTCCATCTCACCCGAAGTAGGCTATTTGCTCCCCGACGGAACGAAGGGGACTTTGACAATGGGTGCATCCATGGATGCGCAGATCACCCGGACTCTGTTCCGCCGTGTGATTCAGGCCAGCGAGATGCTTGACACCGACGCCGCCTACAGGGAAGAGTTGAAATCCGCTCTGGCGCGCCTGCCCCCGCTTCGAATCGGGCAGCGCGGCCAGTTGCAGGAATGGGTGGACGACTACATGGAGCAGGAACCAGAACACCGGCATGTTTCACACCTGTTCTCGCTATTCCCTGGAAATGAGATCGACCCGGAAACAACCCCGGCCCTCGCCGCCGCCGCCGTGCGGTCGCTTGAACTGAGGGGCGAAGGCACTGTCGGCTGGTCGCGCGCCTGGATGGCCAGCCTCTTCGCGCGTCTCAGGCAGAAGACGCGCGCGCATGACATGATCAACGCCCTCCTCCGCGAGCACACCAACCCCAATATGATGAGCGGGTGCTATGCCGGCCGCCCGCTTCCGTTCCAGATCGATGCGAACTTCGGAGGCACCGCCGGCATCGCCGAGATGCTGCTGCAGAGCCAGAAAGGGGAAATTGAGATCCTTCCCGCACTCCCTCCCGAGTGGCAGGATGGGCTCTTTCGTGGCTTGAGGGCCCGCGGCGGACTGACCGTGGATGCGGAGTGGGCCTTGGGGAAACTGGTTCGCATATCCTTACATTCCACCGCCGGCGCCAAGTATGCTCTTCGCCTCCCGCCGGGTACGCGCGTCCGCGAAGCCCTTCACGCGGGAAGGACCGTCCGCCTTCCCGTCTCTGATAATGGACGCCTGATCGTTTCGATGAAACAGGGCGAAAGCTATGATCTGGTCCTTGGGGAGAATTGATGCCCGATTATTGTGAATCTTCCAGGTACGCCCTTCTCCGGCATGCCTATGCCCGCACCGCCGCCTCAATACGGCGCCTCCTGCCGGGATTGCTGTCTCTCCTGCTCCTGACAGGAGTCTCCACCGCGCAAACAAACACGCTAGAACAGGACCGCGCGGAAACGATGCGATGGTTCCAGAAAGCCCGCTTCGGGATGTTCATCCATTGGAGTATTGCCTCCGTGGAAGGACTCGAGGGCTCCTGGCCAATAATGATGCCGGGCGCAATGCCCAAGCTCGGCAATGTCACCGATGATGAGTATCGCGCATTCGCCCAACGCTTCAACCCGGATCGGTTTGAACCAGCCAACTGGATTCGCCTCGCCGAGGAGGCCGGGCAACGCTACATGGTCTTCACCACGAAACACCACGATGGCTTCTCGTTCTTCGATACCCGGTACTCCCGCTACAAGGTCACCGAGACCCCCTACGGCAAGGACGTCCTCGCGCAACTGTCTGCTGCTTGCCAGAAGGCGGGAATGCCGCTGGGCTTCTATTACTCGCCCCCCGACCTTGACCACCCCGGCTATCGCGATACGTCGCGTCCGGCAAAAGACAATTACTTAGGCGAGCCCCACCGCCCCGAGTGGCCCCTTTATATCGCGTATATGGAGTTGCAACTCGAAGAGTTGCTCACTCGCTACGGCCCGGTGCCGGTTCTCTGGTTCGACGGCTTCAAGGAGACCCCGTATAGCCCCGCACGCATTGAACCCCTGGTCCGCAGCCTGCAACCTCAGACCCTGATCAACAACCGGCTGGGCGTTCCCGCGGACTTCGATATTAGCGAGAACGTTTTCCCCCGGCGAATCCCGACAAAAACCCGCCACATCGTCCAGGGTACGCCGAGCCGGATCGTGCGGGCTGATATCTCCGATGCCGTGCCGCCATTTGAGGAGTTCCGTCCCTGGGAAATGTGCATCCCGATGAACGAAACCTGGACCTACAACCCGAAGGACCATAACTTCAAGTCCTCCGATGAACTCATCCGGATCCTCGTGGAAGTGGCCAGTCGCGGAGGGAATTTCCTGCTCAACGTGGGCCCAAAACCTGACGGCACAATTCAGTCTGAAGTCGAGGAGCGGCTGCGTGATATCGGCCGATGGCTGAGGCTTCACGGCGACGCCATCTACGAAACCACCTACGGACCTGTCCAGGGCCTCGAGGCGGTCCGCTCAACCGCGAAGGGTGATCGAATCTATCTGCACGTCTTCAATTGGCCGGATGACGGCAAACTCGCAATCTCACGATTACCGGCGAACGTTCAACGCGCCCGTCTGCTGGCAGGCGGGGAGCCTGTGGAATTTGCACGCAAGGGCGGCGATTATGTCTTTGCTCTGACTTCCCGGCCGCCCGGCGTCACTGTGCCGGTAATCGAAGTCGTGCTCGGAAGTCCCTGGACCCCTGCCCCCTCTGCTGGCAAGCTGAAAGGTGAGTGATGACAAAACAGATACTTCGAGGACTTGGGGCCTTCCTCTCTCTGGCGTGCCTGTTCGCAGCTTGTCCCCTGCGGGCAGATGTCCAGCTTCCCGCACTCCTCTCTGACCGGATGGTCCTGCAGCGCGATGTGCCCTTGCGGTTCTGGGGTGTAGCTGATCCAGGAGAAGCAGTCACTGTTCGCCTGCGCGGCGTGGAGCGGTCCACCTCTGCGGACCCCCGGGGCAAGTGGGAAGTCTTTCTTCCCCCGCAGCCGGCCGGACAGGCAGGCAACATCATCATCTCTGGACGGAATCAGATCACTCTGCAGGATGTGCTGATCGGCGATGTATGGGTGGCATCCGGTCAGTCCAATATGGAATGGCCGCTGCGGCTCTCCTTGAGCGGCAATGAAGAAGCCGCGGCCGCGATTTGCCCCAATATCCGGCTATTCAAGGTAGCGCACCGGATCGCAGAAGCGCCCATGGACGACGTTTCGGCCGAGTGGAAGGAGTGTTCGCCTGCCACACTTCCCGGATTCTCTGCAGTTGCATACTTCTTCGGGCGTGATCTTCAGAGTCATCTGAAAGTGCCAGTCGGCCTGATTCAGGCGGCTCGGGGTGGCACGCCGGCGGAGGCCTGGACAGGGCGCGAGGAACTGCTCGCCTCTCCGGACCTGAGCTTCTATCTCACGAAGTGGTCCCGCCTCTTCCAGGAATTCCCTGAAGCTTCCAAGCGGTATGAGGTGGATATGCAGCGTTGGGAGCAATCGGGGAAGGTGGCAAGCCAGCGGCCCAGGGCCCCGTTAGGCCCAGGCAGCGCTCATGTCCCCAGCGGTCTGTTCAATGGGATGATCGCGCCGCTGACTCCGTTCGCCATCCGTGGCGTGATCTGGTACCAGGGCGAAACCAACGCCTCTCGCGCCGAGAGCCGCCTGTACCGCACTCTGTTTCCCGCCATGATCGAGGGTTGGCGCGACCGGTGGGGCATCGGCCGGTTTCCGTTCCTTTTCGTTCAACTCGCCAATTACGAGGGACCGGGCACTGGTCCGGGTACCGAGTGGCCGGAATTGCGCGAGGCGCAACGTTACGCCTTAGCCAGAGTCCCTCAAACCGGCATGGCGGTCACAATTGACGTCGGCGATGCTCAGGATATCCACCCCAAGGACAAGCGAACGGTCGGCCAGCGCCTCGCCCTGGCCGCACGTGCCGTCGCCTACCAGGAACCCGTTGAATCCCACGGCCCGCAATTCGTGCGCGCGACAGCCGAAGCTAGTTCGTTGCGCGTCTGGTTTTCAGGGGCCACTGCACTGCGCGCCCGTTCCGGTATGCCTTTGCGCGGCTTCTCGGTTGCTGGTCCGGACAAGGTCTTCGAAGCTTCGGATGCACGGATCGAAGGCAATACCGTCGTGGTTTCAAGCCCTAAGGTGGCGCGGCCGGTTGCGGTGAGGTATGCCTGGGCGGACAACCCTGACGCCAACCTCGAAAGTGGCGCGGGCCTGCCCGCGTCGCCTTTCCGTTCCGACAACTGGACCGATGCCCTGATGCGCAGGTCCGCCCCACTGCCGCAAAAGGCTCTCGGGATCCTCCCCGTCTTCGGATCTGGCGGTTGGTCCGCTACCCCCGACCCTGCCCTGCCAAACGTCCTCATCCTTGGCGACTCGATCTCCATCGGATACACGCGAGAGGTCCGGCATCTCCTCAAAGGGCAGGCCAACATCTTTCGACCCGTTGACCCCGCCAAGGATACCCCGATCAACTGCCGCTCAACGGCACAAGGCCTTCTTGCCCTCGATGAGTGGATTGGCGCCACCAAATGGAGTGTAATTCACTTCAATTTTGGGCTGCATGACCTCGCCTATCGCAACTCGAAACTGGATACACCCGGGCAACTGGATAGAGTGAACGGAACCGTTTCGATCCCGCCCCCTCAGTATGAGAAGAACCTGAGCGAACTGCTCATCCGGCTGAAGCGCTCCGGTGCATGCCTCGTCTGGGCGAGCACTACGGTCATCCCGCCGGGTGAACTTGGACGATTCACGGGCGACGAATACACCTATAACAGCATCGCGGCGCGGCTTCTTCTCACCCATTCGATTCCCGTCAACGATCTCCACGCCCTCAGCTCGACCTTTGCCCCGTCACTCTTTGTGGCCCCTGGGAATGTTCATTTTGGCGCAGAAGCAAACTGGATGCTGGCCCACCAGACCGCCGAGGCTATCTCCGCCGCCCTGCTCCGCTGCGGCGGTGCCCCATGAGCGCCCTCACCCGCAGGCAATGGCTGGCCGGCGCCGCCGCCGCAGTCTGGCCGCTCCGGCTTCGTGCCGCCGGCCGGCGCCCGAACATCGTCCTCGTGATGGCGGACGATCAGGGTTGGGGAGACACTGGCTACAACGGCCATCCGACCCTCCAGACGCCTTATCTCGACTCCATGGCCCGTTCCGGCTTTCGCTTCGACCGCTTCTATGCCGGATCCCCGGTGTGCTCGCCAACCCGGGGCAGTTGCCTCACGGGCCGTCACCCCTTCCGCTACGGCATTCATTTCGCGAATGCCGGCCGGCCCGGCGAGCCATCGCAGTATTCGCTACCCTCTCGCGAAGTCACCCTGGCACATGTGCTGAAGGATGCCGGCTATGAAACGGGCCATTTTGGCAAGTGGCATCTTGGGGACTTCGACGGGCCAAAGCGCTCCTCACCCGCCGACGCCGGATTCGACGACTGGTTCTCCACAGTCCGTAAAGTTCCCACGCTGGATCCCCCGCCGGAAGAGTACTGGGACAATGGCAAACCCGTGTCCACAAAACTCACCGGCGATGATTCCAGGTTGATTGTCGATCGCGCCCTTCGCTTCATGCAACGCGCCGCCAAGCGGAAGCGGCCGTTCCTCTCCGTCATCTGGATGCATACACCACACCTGCCTGTCCTGGCTGCGTCGAAGTTCCGCAGACGATACTCTATGTACTCCGAGGCGGAACAGCACTACTGGGGGGCGCTTACGGCGATGGATCTGCAGATCGGCCGTCTTCGCAACGAACTTCGCCGCCTTGGTCCGAAGGACGGAACGATGCTCTGGTTCACGAGTGACAACGGCCCCGAAGGCGATCAGCGAAACGCCGATTGGCCCGGCTCGGCTGGTTTGCTCCGGGGCCGCAAGGCGAGCCTCTTTGAAGGTGGGATCCGAGTCCCTGGCTTGCTTGAATGGCCTCAGCTCAGGCAGAGTCCCAGCTTGATCGGCGCCACGGCTTCGACCTCCGACTACTTCCCAACCATCCTCGATGCCTTGGGTCTCGATCCTCCCGATCGGCGCCCCCTCGATGGGGTCAGCCTCATGCCCGTCCTGCTGGGCAAGGCGAAAGCCCGGTCCGTGCCCCTCGCCTTCGAGACGACACGCGTCACTCGCGGGTCTCCCCGCCTCTGCCTCATCGACGGCCCGCTTAAACTGCTCACCAACCTAGATGACAGTCCGGACGTGCTACACGATCTCGACACCGATAGTGCCGAAACCATCAATCTGGCGGATTCTCGGCCAGACGAATGTCGTCGTCTGCGCGCCATACTGAAAACCTGGCGAGAATCCTGCCGGGCCAGCGCCGCGGGTGCGGATTATCCAGCGGGGGCCTGATGAGCGTTTGCCACCCCATCTCCCGCCGCGCCATGTTGGGCAGTGCCCTTGGCGTACCGTCCCTCATCCGGGCCGGCGCCAAACGTCTGAACGTCTTGTTCCTTTTCAGCGACGACCAGCAGGCGGACACAATCTCTAGCCTCGGGAACCCGCACATCCGCACTCCCCACCTCGATACTCTCGTCCGGAGAGGCGTTTCCTTTAACCGGGCACACAACATGGGCGGTATCGCTCCCGCCGTCTGCGTTGCCAGCAGGGCCATGCTCCTCACCGGGCAAACCCTCTTCCGCGCGGATGAGCGGCTTACCGCCGAGGTCACGGGACGCGGCAGAAAAGGGCCCTTCAGCCTCCTCCCTGAGTACTTCCGCTCCCATGGATACCGGACGTTCGGAACAGGCAAATGGCACAACCGCGCGCCGCTCTTTGCCCGCGGATTCAGCAGCGGAGCGAACATTCTGTTCGGCGGTGGAAGCGACCATTACAATGTTCCTGTCCACGATTTTCGCCCGGATGGAGATTACCTCGCAAAACCGGACCGCATCGAAACGTCACACTCCAGCGAACTATTCAGCGATGCCGCTATTCGCTTTCTCCAGGAGCACCAGGGGCCGGAACCGTTCTTTCTCTATCTCTCTTACACTGCGCCCCATGACCCTCACACGGCGCCTGAGCTGTACCGCAAAGCCCACCCTCCGGGGAAAATGGGAGTCCCGGCCAACTTCCTCCCCGAGCATCCATTCGACAATGGCGAACTGAGGATTCGCGACGAGATGCTCGCGCCGTTCCCCCGCACGCCGGGCATCATCCAGCAGTACCTGTCCCACTACTACGCAATGATCTCCCACATGGACGCCCAGATCGGCCGTGTTCTGCAGGCACTCCAACTTTCTGGCAAGGCGGACGATACGATCATCGTTTTCTCGTCTGACAATGGTCTCGCCGCCGGCCAGCACGGTCTGCTGGGCAAGCAGAACCTCTACGAACATAGCGTCCGCATCCCACTGGTCCTGTCCGGTCCGGGGATCCCCCGCGGGCGCCGTTCTGGTGCGTTGTGCTACTTGCTCGACTTGTTCCCGACTCTCTGCGAACTCTGCAACCTTCCACCCGCGGAACATCTCGACGGACGCAGCCTGGCCCCTCTGATGCTTGATCAAAACGCCTCAGTCCGCGATTCCCTATTCTTCGCATACCGGGACTTCCAGCGTGGTCTCACCGATGGCGACTGGAAGATGATCCGCTACCGTACGGATAGTCCGACGCGCCTTCAACTCTTCAACCTGAGCGAGGACCCTCTCGAACGCAACAACCTCGCAGCCACCAGTGGCGGTGCCGGCAGAGTAGCCGCCATGGATCGCAAGCTGCAAAACTGGATGGCTGCCACCGGCGATCCAATGGAGTCGGTCGAGCGGTTCCGGAGTGGCGCATGAGACCACTCCAGATCCTGTTGCTGCTCATCGCTTCCTCCGCCTCAAGCGGCGCCGAGTTGCGTGAGGTAGTCTATCGCGTTGTCGATGATCTCGAGTTGAAAATGGATGTTGCCACCCCAGATGGACCCGGCCCCTTTCCAGTCGTGGTCTGTCTCCACGGTGGCGGGTGGTCCATGGGGAATAAGCGGTCCTTCCATCCCATCATTCGCGATTTGGCGGAGAGGGGATTTGTCGCCGCTACCGTTCAGTACCGTCTCGCTCCCGCTGCGCGGCACCCCGCACAGGTTGAGGATGCCCTTGCTGCGGTCCGCTTCTTGCGAGATCACGCGGTGCAGTGGAAGATCCATCCAGACCAGGTCGCTCTCATGGGCGCCTCCGCGGGTGCCCATCTTGCACTCCTGGCCGGCCTGCCCGAGCCGGCCCGGAAGTTGGGGATCAATGCCATCATCAGCATTTCCGCACCTACGGATCTTCGGGATTGGCGAATGTCCGAATCAGCCGAGCGGGCCCTGCGCGAGTCCACAGGAAAATCTGACAGTGATCTTCTTGCGGACCTTCTGGGCAGCCCAACCCGGACCGGCGCTCTCGTCGAGAGTGCCTCCCCCGTCACGCTCGTCCGCGACAGCAGCCCGCCAGTCTTGATCTTCCAGTGGCGGGAGGATCAGGCCGTACCGGCGAGCCAGGCTGAGCGCCTGATCTCCGCCCTGGTTCACTCCAGAGTGCAGCACGAAATCGTGTGGTTCGAAGGCCGGGGCCACGCCCTCAATGGACCTGGAGTAACAACCATCGTTCCTCACACCGCTGCTTTCCTGAGTCGCGCGTTCAAGAGCGCTTCACCTGACCGCCTGCCGCCGCAATGATTGCCTGACGTGCCAGAAGGCCTCTTTCCTCAGACCTATTCATTGTCAACCTGCCGGCGCCCGCCAATCGGTCGCGGCCTCGGAAGTACTGAGACGGAACAGAGACGGAGTCTTTTGATGGGGCTGCTGACAATTAGTCAGCGGGCCTACTGGCGGCTCAATCCTTATGCAATTCAAAACAAACATCTTCCTGGAAGCCATCCCGGTCACACGAATGACGCAGAACGGTTGTGGGATGTCCACCTTTCGCGAGGACGGAGTGCCAAGATGATCATTATCATTGAGTTACGCCGGCACCGGGTTTTGGCACAGCCAGCGCATCTCTCCGGGGTTTTGGCACAGCTGTGCCAAAAATAAAGGGGGCCCCTTTCGGGACCCCCTGAATAAACCATTTAGTTTCAATTCTTTCTGGAGCCACCCGCCGGGATCGAACCGGCGACCTGCTGATTACGAATCAGCCGCTCTACCAACTGAGCTAGGGTGGCCCGCTCTCCTATTTTGCCATAGTCCGTAGCGTGTCACCATGTTTCTTGATGCCCTGGATTCGTACGATCCCCGTTGCAGAACTTCCGCCTGGCGCCATGCGTCACTGGGACCAGGACGGCCACGACGTGCTCCTGTGCAACCACGCTGGCGAGATCCGCGCTCTCGGAGGCGCTTGCCCGCATGCCAACGGCCCCCTTGCGCAGGGCAACTTCGCCGACGGACTCGTCGTCTGTCCTTGGCACGCCTGGGAATTCGACACCGCCACTGGGGCCTGCACGCACAACGGCCGTGCCGCCGTACCGTGCTACCAAACGGAAATCCACCAGGGAGTGATTCACATCCGCCTTGCCTGAGTTGCCCGAAGTTGAAACCATCCGCCGCTCGCTCGAGCCGCGGCTCACGGACCGGAGGATTGTGAGCGCGCGCTTCCTGTCCCCACTCGCCGCCGGCGGCCACCCCGAGGAACTCAGCGCTCAACTTTGTGGCGAGCGGATCACCGGTCTGGACCGCCTCGGCAAGCACCTGCTGATCCGGCTCGCCAACGGCACCCTTGACATTCACCTCCGCATGACTGGGAAGCTGCTGTGGAACGTCCCGCCCGGATTCTACGCGCGCGCGGTGCTGAGCCTGGACCAGGGCCACGTGGTCTTCGACGACATCCGTCAGTTCGGCCGTATGCGCTGGCTGCCGCCCGGCATCGACCCCCCAAACCTGGGGCCGGATGCCCTTGGCCTCGATTTCGGTACTTTTTCAGCGCGTCTCGGCGGCCGCCGCGGCAGCCTTAAGGCCCTCTTGTTGAATCAATCCGTCGTCGCCGGGCTAGGCAATATCTACGTGGACGAGGCGCTTTTCTGCGCGCGGATTCATCCCTTGTGCGCCGCTGCGCATCTGGGCCGGCGCCGCCTGAGGCGGCTTCACCAAGCCGTCGCGGACGTGCTCGCCGACGCGCTGGCCGCGGGCGGCTCCTCGATTTCGGACTACGTGAACGCGGAAGGCGCACCGGGCAGTTTTCAACTGCGGCACCAGGTCTACGGGCGCGCGGGCGAACCTTGCCTCTGTTGCGGAGCGCCTCTCCGCCGAATCTTCGTCGCGCAGCGTGGCACACACTTCTGCCCGCGCTGCCAGAGGCGCTGACTCACGTCATGTAATCGCCGGCTATGTAATGGCGCAGTTGGATGATGGTTTCCTCCTGCGCCGAGATCATCCATTTGACCAGGTCGCCGATCGAGACGACTCCGGCCACCTGATCGCCTGCCATCACGGGCAGATGGCGGACTCGGGCCTGGGACATGTGGCGCATGGCATCGTCCACAACCATGCTCTGGGGCGCCACCACAAGTTCGCGGGTCATAATCTCTTCGACCCGCGTTTCCTTTGACGATCGCCCCTGCAGAATCACTTTGCGCGTGTAATCGCGCTCGGAGACGATCCCCAGCAGGCGCGCCCCATCCATGACGAGAAGTGCGCCGACGCCCTTTTCGGACATTCGCGCGATCGCCTCGTACACGGTGGCTTGCGGCGTGATCGTATAAATCTCGCGGCCCTTCCGGTCCAGCAATGCACCCAGCGTGGTCTGGCTGGCAGTTGTCATCCATTCACCTCCAACGGTTGGAGCGGCGGGTCTGCATCCAGCCCGCCTACGAAGTTTTGTCGATTGTATGGAAGTCCGGCGGCAGACGCAAGGGGCTTGCCAAAATCAGCCCGGAGGCAGACCGAAGCAATAGAGGCTCTGCTGCGTACGAACATAGAGGCGGCCGCCGGCGATGGCGGGCGTCGCCCAAAGCTCCTCATCGAGATCGTTGACGTGGAGCACCTCCCAATCCGGGCCGGCCTTCAGCACCGCAACCTTACCGCCCTTGGCGGCAGTGATGATCTTGCCGTCGCTCGCAATGGGGGAAGCG
>CAADGY010000417.1 GCA_900696665.1 uncultured Acidobacteriota bacterium | reverse complement strand
AGCGTCACCTGCCGCGGCCCGCTTTGGTCGGTCACCTTGTTGATGTCCACCGTGGAAAACGCCACGAGACTGACCAGCAGAAAGTCGCAAATGACGATGAGAATGGTGCGGTTCATGACAGGGTGGGGCCGCTTAAGCGGATGGGTGCCGTGGTCGCGACGGCCGGGTCGGGATAAATCGCCTCCGCCTCCAGCACCAGTTTCCGGCGTAGTGGGCGCAGGTTGAAGATGCGGAAAATGGAAACAAAGATGATGCCGAACGACGTCGAACTATAGGCGGCCATGAGGCTTGGCTTGATGACCCCCAGGGAGACGAGAATGAGGGAAATGATCGTCCCCACGAAACCGAGGTAAAGGCCGGCGTCGAACAGGTGGTCCTCGTTTTCCAGCAGTTTGAGCTTGATGCGAGCCGGCACGGTCTGGCGGCGGATTTCCGCCAGCTTGATCAGGCACGCGGTGTAAATCAGCGATTGGATCACGAAGAACAGCAGCAGTGTCAAAAGGCTCAGTTGGTTCATAAACGATGTATGGGCGACCGAGGTTTCTGCCGGGACGGCGCTGCCCACCGTGGGCAGGCGCAATCGGAGTGGAAACTCCACCTTCTGGCTGTCCTGCGCGAGAAACGGCTCGCTCAGGAGCACCACCACCAGCAGGAAACCCAGGGCAAACAAAAGAGCGCGGACGAAATGAAACCCGCGCACCTGGAGCGGCTGTTCCAAAGCCGGGACCCGCCGGACCGCACGCACGGCCATCGCCAACAAAAATCCACCGCCCAGATATAAAAGCCATTTCAGCGTCAGCGCAAGCCGCGGAGCGCGCAAACTGTAGGCGGCCACAGCGGCATAGCCTCTGCCGAGCATGCTGTCGCTGGCCAGACTCCGCCCCAGTCCCGTATCGAGCAGCCGCGCGTTGCGACGCAACAGCTCATTCAGACCGCCTGCAGCATACCTCAGACTCTCGCCCAGGTCACGCGGGCCGGTCTGGCTGAAATTCATGAGATAATCCGCCACGGCCGACGGCCGCTGGCAGAGCTGCACCGCCGCAAAGAGCACGGATAAATCCAGATCTTGTCGCGCCAATCCCGCCAGCCGCCGCAAGGTTTCCGGGTCTTCGATACGCCCGATAAACGCCACCAACTGTCCCCAATCCAGCCGTTGCCCCAGCGACATCAGGTCCAACAGCACTTGTTCGAGCGGCTGAGAATCTCTCCGGCTGATGGCTTCGACCGCGAGCACGAGCATCGCGTTGCTCAAACCAGCGCTCAGTTGACCACGTTCCAGCAGCAGCCCGCCAATGGCCACGGCCGCGTCCAGTGCCTGGCCGGAGGCCGATTCCGCGGGCGAAAACAGGACGGTGTTGGTCTGCGCATGAAAGTGGAGCAATTCCTGAACGACCAGATTGGGCGTGGCCCGCAAGAGATCGAGTGCCCGTCGCCGGTTGTCCTGACGCACGATGAAGGCCGTGAACGGCTCGGATTTCAAGGCCGGCGGAAGACGGTCACGGCCAAAGAGAATCTTCAAGCCCGGTTCGTCGTGTCCCCATAGAATCAAGTCCGGCTGTTGCGCGGTCAATTCGTCCACGGCGCTGGCCAGCGTGTCCCGCTCTGGTAGTTCCTTGGACTGGGCCGTTTCCAGCAGCAACCGGGCGGCGCCCAGGTTCTTGTCCCGGACCATTTTCAACCCGTGCTCAACCACGGTGGGGGTGTTTCTTCCCGCTTGTTCGAGGACACTGGTTTCCACCGCCCGCAAGTGCGCAGGCAACAGCAAGCCCAAGCCAACCATTGCCAGACCGAGAATGGCGCACAACAGAAACCAGATCAAACGGCTCATCGTCAACTCAACCGGATGATACGCATATCGCACGCCAAAGCGAAACCGGAATCTTCGGAGACAGCAGCACAGCGGGCCAGACACGAGAATGGGATGGAGGAGGGATCTGCTTCGCTTCAACTGCGCGCGGGAACAAGCGGCAACGTTTGGAGCGTCGCCCGGACTTCCGCCTGACAGAAAGGAGCACCCAGCCAATGCCTGCCCCGAAACCAGGCTGCGTTCGTGCTACAATTTGCCCGTGACACGGGCGCGCGGCGCGAGCCGCTTGTGATCCGGAGCGGGTTGCCACTATTAGTGGGAGTTGATTCCGGTCGCGTCGGTGAACAATTTGCTTTTGACACCGCCCCACGCCCATCTCTAGCCTGCTTGTCATGAGACTTGGAATTAACACTTTCCTTTTCACCTCACCGTTCACCAATCAAAGCACGAAGCTGTTCCCGCGTTTCAAGAAGTGGGGCTTCGATTCCATCGAGATTCCCGTCGAGGACCCGTCGCACATTGATCCTGCGCACGTGAAGCGCGAACTGGACCGGCACGGCCTGGTTTGTGGCTCGGTCTGCGCCTGCATGGGGCCGGACCGGGATTTGCGCGGCACACCCAGGCAGCAGAAAACCGGACTGGACTACATGATGAAGATCATTGACCAGATGGTGGTACTGGACTGTCCGTCGCTCATCGGCCCGGTGTATTCCGCCGTGGGCCGCGCGGACGCCGTGCCGCCGGACGAATACAAGAAACAGTGGGCCACGGTCGTCAAGAACCTCAAGAAGCTCTGTCAGTATGCCCGGCAGCGCGGCAGACAAGTCTGCCTGGAACCGCTCAATCGCTTTGAAACGGACTTCATCAACACCTGCGATCAAGCACTCAAGATGGTCAAAGCTGTCGGAAGCCCGGCGTTGAAGGTTCACCTCGACACGTTTCACATGAACATCGAGGAGAAAAACCAGGCGGCCGCTATTCGAAAGGCGGGTAAATGGCTCGGTCACTTCCACGCGTGCGGCAGTGACCGCGGCACGCCGGGCAACGACCACATTGATTGGAAGAATATCGCCAAGGCGCTCAAGGATGTCGGTTACAATGGCGACGTGGTGATTGAATCTTTCACCACGGACGTCAAGGTCATCGCCCGCGCGGCGGCCATCTGGCGGCGCATCGAGCCGACCCGGGATGAAATCGCCGTCAAAGGCCTGAATTTCTTGAAGCGTACCCTGCGTTGATGACGTCCAAGGACATGGCTATGAAACGAATTTACCTCCTGGCACTGGCGGCGACTGCGGCTTGGTTGGCCGCCAGCCTGCCCACAACCGCCGCGGAATCCGACGAAGGTTTTAAGTCCATCTTCAACGGCAAAGACCTCACCGGATGGAACGGCAACCCGCAATTCTGGTCCGTGAAGGACGGCGCGATTGTGGGTCAGACCACCGCCGAGAATCCGACCAAGGGAAACACGTTCATCATCTGGACGGGCGGCGAGGTGGCGGATTTCGAGTTGCGGCTCTCCTACATGATCGCGCCCGGCAACGACCGGGCCAACACCGGCATCCAGTATCGCAGCAAAGTGCTCAACGACAAGACCTGGGCCGTGGGCGGTTATCAGGCGGACATGGAGGCGGGACAAAATTATTCGGGGATTCTTTACGATGAAGGCGGCGTCGCCGGCGGACGTGGGATCATGGCCGCCCGTGGCGAGAAGGTGGTGTGGGACAAGGATTGCAAGAAACAGGTCACCGGCACGCTGGGCAAGTCGGAGGAGCTTCAGACGGTGATCAAACCGGGCGACTGGAACGAGTACGTGATCATTGCCCGCGGCAATCACTTCCAGCACTTCATCAATGGCCGACAAATGGTGGACGTGACCGACGAGTGCGAAGCCAAGGCGGTAAATTCCGGTGTGCTGGCGCTGCAACTGCACGCCGGTCCGCCCATGATGGTTTCATTTAAGAACATCCGGCTCAAAACCCTTTCTGGCGGCTCGTCCGCGGCGGACGACCTCCGCCAGATGCAGGGTGTCTGGGAGGTCGCCAGCGCCGAAGCCAATGGTCAGACCATCCCGGGCGACGCGCTTGCGGGCATCAAGGTGACGGTGCGGGACAACACGTATGAAACCGACCGCGGCGACGAAGTGGATCGCGGCACTTTGAAGCTCGATCCGGCGCGGCAACCCAAACAAATGGACGTGCTGCCGGGCAACGGCAGCGATGCGGGAAGGAGCATCCTGGCCATCTACGAGGTCGGCCCCGACTCGATGCGGGTTTGTTACGCCACCCAGGGCGGTTCCCGGCCCGCGGCGTTCAAAACCGAGCCGGACTCGGGACATATCCTCGTCAATTACAAGCGCAAGAAGCCGTGAGCCATCCGGCCATGGCGAATCAAGATTATGAAAAAGTCAAATCTGGCAATTCTCCTGTTACTGGTGTTGGGTGCGGTGACCACCACCGCCGCCGACAAGAAAATCGTCTTCATCGCTGGCCGGCCCAGCCACGGTCCCGGCGAACATGAACATCGCGCGGGCTGCCTGCTGCTCAAGGCCTGCCTGGACAACGTCAAAGGCGTCACCTCGGTCGTTTACAGCAACGGCTGGCCGGACAACCCGAGCACTGCCTTTGACGGGGCCGCAGCAGTGGTGATTTACGCCGATGGTGGCGGCGGCCATCCGTTTCTTCAAGGTGACCGGCTCCAGACCATCGGCGCGCTGATGGACAAGGGCGTCGGGCTGGCGGCGATTCATTACGCCTGCGAACCGACCAAGGAGAAGGGGCAGAAGGAGTTCCTTGACTGGATTGGCGGCGCGTTTGAAATCCATTGGTCGGTCAACCCGCATTGGGACGGCGACTTCAAGAAGTTGCCCAAGCACCCGATTACCCAGGGCGTAAACCCGTTCAAGATCCGCGACGAATGGTATTTCAACATGCGCTTCCGCGAAGGCATGAACGGCGTGACGCCGATTCTCTCCGCCGTTCCGGATGGCAGCACGACCAATCGGAATGACGGGCCCCACTCCGGCAATCCTACCGTGCGCGGCATTGTGGCCCGGGGCGAGCCAGTGCATGTGGCCTGGGCGGCGGAACGGCCAAACGGCGGACGCGGCTTTGGCTTCACTGGCGCGCACTTCCACAAGAACTGGGCCAACGACGAATTCCGGAAGCTCGTGCTCAACGCGATTCTGTGGGTGGCGAAGGCTGAGATTCCGAAAGACGGCGTCCAATCAACAGTCACACCAGAGCAAATGGCCGCCAACCTTGATCCGAAGGGCGGGCCTCGAAGATGAGTCACCTCGTTAGAGTGTGAGGCAGGGGATTTCCGATCGTCGCGGCTTCTCCGCACGGCGGGATGCACTTCGACCATGGTTCGAGGGCGATGGCGGTGGCGGAATTCTTAACTCGGGTGAATTGGGCTGCGGCTTGATGGCTCCCGCGCCCCATTTTCAGCTCCCACCCAGCACCGCGTAGAGTTGCACGTCGTTGGCCACCTTTTGCAGGCGGAGGAAGACCAGCGCCTGTTGCGCCGCGAAGAGGGAGCGCTGCGCATCGAGCACACCCAGGTAGCTGTCAATGCCCTTGTCAAAACGGGAATTCGCCAGGCGATAGGTGTCGGCGAAGGAGTTCACCAAAGACTCCTGCGCCGCAACTTGCGCGCCCACGGTGCCGCGCACGGCCAGCGCGTCGGCCACATCGCGGAAAGCGGCCTGGATCGCTTTTTCGTATTGGGTCACGGCGATTTCGCGCTGCACTTTGGCGGCAGTGTGAGCCGACCAGGTGCGCGCGTCAAAAATCGGCATGACGATTTGCGGCGCGTAGCTCCACGCTCCCGAGCCGGATTGGAACAACCCCGACAGGTCGCTGCTGGCGGTGCCCATCGCCGCGGTCAGCGAAATGCGCGGGAAGAACGCCGCACGCGCGGCGCCGATATCGGCATTGGCGGCTTTGAGTTGATGTTCGGCCTGCAGGACATCCGGTCGGCGCAACAGGACTTCGGAAGACAACCCGGCGGTCACTTCGTGCGGTGGACTGACCTTGTCCAAGGCGTTCGGCAGAAGCTCAGGCGGCACTGGCCCACCCGCCAGAAGATTCAGCGCATTCTCGTCCTGCGCCACTCGTTGCCGGTAAATGGCGACATCCCTTCGCGCCACTTCGAGTGGCGTCTGGGCCCGGAGCAAGTCCAACTCCGCCACGAGGCCAAGTTCAAAGCGCCGTTTGATCAGGTCGTAGGAGGATTGCTGGGCGGCCAGCGTCGTTTCAGCCAGGTTCAGCGCCTCGCGGTCGGCGGCCAGCGCCAGATAAGATTGGGCAACCGAGGACACCAACAGGATTTGCGCGCTGCGGCGAGCCTGCTCGGTGCCGAGGAAAGCTTCGAGGGCGCTGTCTTTCAAACTGCGGATGCGGCCAAAGAAATCAATTTCCCACGCCGCCACGCCAAGATTGGCGTCGTAACGTTCGACCGTCTGGCGGCTGCCACTGCTTGAAAGGTCGGCCGGCACGCGGGCTTTGTTGCCGGTGCCGTTGGCGTTGAGGACGGGAAACAGTTCGGCTCGTTGAATGCCATACAGCGCTCGGACGCCTTCGACGTTCAATGCGGCCAGCCGCAGGTCGCGGTTGTTCGCCAGGGCCAGGCCAATGACTTCCTGCAACTTCTCGTCCGTGAAAAACTCCTGCCAGCCGAGGTCGGATGCGATGGGAACGTTGGTGGCGGTTTGTGTTTCGCCGTACGCGACGCCACTGGGCCAGGCGGTGGGAACAGGCGCCGCGGGCCGGGTGTATTTCGGCGCCAAGGTGCAACCAGTTCCAATGAAAGCGACACTCACCAAAGAGAGAATTAACCGAATGAAGGATCTGTGGGTTGAGCCTGCGGGTTGCAATAGCGTGTTCTTGAATCCAGCCAATTCTCCCTCACCCTGACCCTCTCCCGCTGGGAGAGGGGACATCAAACGGATCTCAGAGTTACTCGTGGCATCGTGCTGCCAACGCCGACTCACATCGCTCCAACCACCTGAGGACAATTCTCCTTCTCCCAGCTTGAGAGGGTCGGGGTGAGGGAGAGGCGTTGAGGTAGTGCCGACTCTCGGCTCAACCAGCAAAGTCGAGGAAACAGTCATCTTCGTCTTCATTTCAGGTCGCCTCCGGCGATGGAGTTAGCACAGGCATTTCCGAAGGCTGCTTGGTTCGCTTGCGAAAAGCGCTTTCGATCAGCACAAAGAAAAGTGGCGCGAAGATGGTCACGAGGAACGTCGAGGTCACCACGCCGCCCACGACCGCGATGCCGATGGCTCGTTGCGCGCCGGCGCCGGCGCCACTGGCCAGCGCCAACGGCAGGACACCGAAGCCGAAGGCCAAGGAAGTCATGATGATCGGACGCAGGCGCAGTTTCGCGCCCTCCAACGTTGCTTCGATCAGGCCCATGCCATCTTCCACGCGGGCTTTGGCAAATTGCACGATGAGGATGGCGTTCTTGGTCGTGAGCCCGAGCGTGGTCAGCAGCCCGATCTGAAAATACACGT
>CAADGY010000416.1 GCA_900696665.1 uncultured Acidobacteriota bacterium | reverse complement strand
TGCTGCCAGTGTTTTACGTGCTCAGCCTGTACTCTTCGGGCACCCCCATCTTCGTGCCGCATCTGTGGCCGAACAGCTACTACAACACCCGCTACGGCTTGAATCTGTTGCCTTTAGCCGCGCTGGGCAGCGCCGCGCTGGTCATGCTCGCGCCGAAACGCTTCCAGTGGACTTCCGCAGCCGCTTTTTTCGCGATTCTTGCGTCATTTTGGGCCACAAAACCCGCTCCGGAACGCATTATTTGCTGGAAAGAATCGCAGGTGAACTCCGAGCACCGCCGCTTCTGGACCGCCGAAGCCGCCGCCTATCTCGGCCCGCGCTACAAGCCCGGCGCGGGCATCTTCATGATGTTCGGCGACTTAACCGGCATCCTCCGCGCCGCCGGCATCCCCCTCCGCGAATCCTTCCACGAATCCGACCTCCCCCCCTGGATGGCCGCCGCCGCGCGCCCCGAATTGTTTTTGCGCGAGGAATGGGCCATTTCTTTCTCGGGCGACGCGGTTTCGCGGACGATGCACCGGCTGGGGCGGGGTTCGCCGCGGTATCAATGTGTGAGAATGATCAGCACCAAGGGATCGCCCGTCGTGGAGATCTGGAGACGTACCCATGACCCGGATACCATTCACCAAAGCGCATGGCGCGCGCAATGATTTTCTTCTGACCTGGGCCCACGAAGCCCCGCAAGCAAACCTGCGGGAGGCCGCCATCGCCATCATGGACCGGCATGCGGGCGTGGGCGCCGACGGCTGGCTGCTCGTCAGCCCGCCGCGCGAAGCTGAACCGGCATCGATCCGCCTGTTCAACCCCGACGGCGGCGAAGTGGAGATCTCCGGCAACGGCACGCGCTGCGCCGCGGCGTTTCTCGCTGATTCCGGCCACGCGGCTGAGCACGTGCAGATCCGCACCGGCGCGGGTCTCAAGGATCTGCGGCTGCTCGAACGCGACGGCCTGCGCTTTCAGTTCGAAATGGACATGGGCGAGGTGCGATGCGTCGCGCTCGCGCACACGCTGATTCTGAGCGGCGGCACGCGCGAGGCCACGCTGCTTGACGCCGGCAATCCGCAATGCGCGCTGTTTGTGGAGGACTTCGAGTTCGACTGGAAGACGCTCGGCGCGGAGATCGAAGTCCATCCCGATTTCCCGAACCGGACCAACGTGAGCTTTGTCCGCGTGGTGGACCGCCGCACGCTGGATGTGCGCTTCTTCGAGCGCGGCGCGGGCTTCACGATGAGTTCGGGGACCGGCTCGACAGGGGCCTTCGCAGCGGCCCGCGCGCGGGCGCTGGTCGACGGCGAGGTCACAGTACGGACCCTAGCCGGGGACCTGGCGCTGCGGTATGAAAACGGCCACATTCTGCTGCAAGGCCCGGCAGAGATCGTGGCGGGCGGCGAATTTTATCTGAGCGGCGCGTGATGCGTCGAATAGGAATCCGCTGAGAGCCATCCCCCCAGCGCCTCGGCGGGGATAGGGCGCGAGCCGAAGTCCAGGTTGCGGGAAATGGCATCCAGAAGTTACCGAATGCCACGACGAATCCGAATGGCCGGCACGTTATGATGGAGGCGTGCATCTGACCATTGAGTTGGACCGCGAGGACGACGGCCGCTGGATTGCCGAAGCGCTCGAATTGCCCGGTGTCATGTGCTACGGCCAAACGCGCGATGAGGCCATCAGCAACACGGAGCGGTTGGCGATCGAGGTGATTGCAGACCGAATCGCTCATGGTGAAATGGCCTCCTCCGCGCTTGCCGTTTCCTTCTCGATTCCCGATGAGCAACTGGCCGGCCAGTAAGGCGCGCCGAGTTCTCGCGGCGCTGGAACGGGCGGGCTGGCAAGTGAAGCGCCAGAGGGGCTCTCACCGGCTGCTGATCCATCCGAATCACCCGGATTATGAGTTCGCTTTCCACGATCAAGACGAGATCGGCCCCAAGATGCTCGCTCGCATCGCCAAGAAGACGGGCTTGAAGCTCGTCGATCTCTGACCACAGGCGCAACTGCCTTCAGTTCGAGCTAGCGGGCCAACCGGATGCCAGCCCTGGAAGACACTCGCCAGTTTCCCTTTTGCTCCGGCTCATTTGCATTCGGTGGATTAGGGGCATTGGGTCGCCCAATGCCCCTAATGCCCGCTCTTGGCGGTCTGGGGCGACTGTTACCATTGTTACCTGGACAGGCTGCCCGAGTGTGAAATGCCGCCCGATTGGCCTCGTGTGCTGTAACGGGAGCCGTAACAGGTCCCGCCGACGCCCAAACGGAGTATCTTGACCCATAAGTCCGACAATGAGCCGGCGCAACTCACCGTCCGTCAATAACTTACACGATCAGGAAAAAATCAGTTTTTAATCATTTTTCGATCATTTTCTTTTCCGAGGTGCGAGCCCATACTGGCGTGGAATGGAGGCACCGCCGTGAAGAATTCTGTAGTGTTTCGTATTATTCCCGCAATCGCGATCACCATCGCCGTATTTCCTGCGAACGCCCAGACTGCACCCGATCGTCAGGATCCGAGAGACGGATCCGGCTATGAGGTGCAACAGTCAACCGTCTCGGCGACTCAACTCCGCACATTCTATGGCCCAGCCCGGTTTGTCCGCACGACGGGCGCACCGCTGAAGGCCACCGTCCCAATCTCGACCAAGGGCTACAAAGCCCCCTTCGTGCTGCACGTCCGGAACGGAGAACTGAATGGCTCGAATCGGGTCTCGGCGGCCGAGGTTCTTCTGAGCGGCAAACTGATGCTCGGGCCCTCGCATTTCAACCAGCAGGCGTCAGAGTTTCACCTCCCCGTGAACTTGACCGACCCCGCCACGCTTGAGGTCTGGATTGCCAGCGCGCCCGGCAGTTCCCTGACCATCTGGCTCGAAGGCACCCCGGACTTCGTCGTCGGCCCCATGGGCGGCCGCCTGGAGTATCCCAACGGCATCATCCTGGATGTCCCGCCCGGCGCAGTCAGCCAGGATACCCTGATTGAGATCTTCGATCTCCCGGCGACTGCCCAGCAAATTGACCTGATTCTCGCCTCGCGCAGCGCCGTATCGCATCGCAAACGATTCCTTGGCGGGTTCGCCACCAAACCGTCGTATTTGCGCTTCAATGCGCCCGTCTCTGTCAGTTTGCCCGTCGCAGGCCGTTCGCCCGCGGGCTTGCCGCTCACGGCGCACCTCGCTCTGGCTCGTGGCACCTATTGGCTGACGCCCACCAACCTTGTCTACAATCCGGACCAAGGCAGGGTTATCTTCGAGACCGCGCAATTCGGGCAGCCGTCCGGTGGCGGCCTTTTCACCCTTGCAGAGCGATCCGTCCTGGCAGACGATCCTACTGCCAACACCGGGACGATCATAATCGAGGGCGATGAATCACTCGATCCGAACGATCCCTGTACGCGCGGGCTGATTCATGTCCGCTCGCAAAGCGGCGAATTCTCCAAGGATGACTGTCAATTGGTGGCGGATGACGTTCAGGTGACCTTTCTAAGCTGCGGAGGTAAAACCTTCCGCGTTGTGATCGGCGAGGCTTCGGAGGGCTGTCCTAAGGACACCAAGGTGCACGCCAGAATTGACGCCCCCCCCTACGTGGCCGCCTGCTCGTCCGCAGTCCTGAAAACCATTATTTGGGCGACCGAAGGTAGCAGCGACAAAATCTTGATCAACGAGAATGAGATGTTCGCCGACTGGACCAGTTCAAACCCCACGGCGGCGGATTTCGAAGACAAATCAAGCGGGGTGATCTACGGCAAGCAGTTGGGCGTGACCACAGTCTCCGCGAAAACAGTGTTTGTGACAGCGTCGGAATCTCTCGACATCGTAGCGCCCGAAGTGAAGCGACTGGACATCGACCCAGAACAGACGCCGCTCTGCGAGGGGCAAATAACGTTCAAGGCCACGGCGGAGTATGCGCCGGAGGCAGAAGCCTGCAAGCAGCCGATCACCTGGAACTTGTCAAGTACAGGGGCAGCCCGGCTGACGCCCACGGGCGAGGGAACGGCAGAATTGGAAATCCTGATGGAGAAGACCAGCCCGGCGGAGACCGTGCTTGTGTCGGCGATAATCAAGAGCCTGAACGGGTCGAAGTCGACCACGGCCAATGTTAGAGTTGGCGGCATCGAGTCGCTGGAGGTCACCCCCGCGTCGGTCACCTTGAAAGTGGGCGAGGCGCGGACGCTGACTGTCACCGTGAAGGATGCCTGCGGCAATCTGGTTCAAGATCCCAACCTGACCTGGACAACAATCCCGGCGGGCGAAATTATCGCGTTTGACCCCGGCGCGAAGACGGTGCGCGGCGTTTCGCAGGGCACGGCTACTTTGCAGGTGGAGGTTGCCGGCCTGAAGAAGTCGATTCCAGTAAATGTAACGGCCGATTCCTGCCCGGTGGTTTCGCTCAGCGTCAGCCCCAGTTCCGTCATTTTGCTCATTGGTGCAAGCCAGAGTTTGTCGGCAACGGTCAAGGATGCATGCGGCAATACGCACTCCAATGTTTCTTGGACCGTCCCCCCAGGCGGCATCATCTCGTTCTCGCCGGGTTCGCCCGCAACGGTCACCGGCCAGGCGGAAGGCACGGCGACGCTGCAGGTTCAGGCGGGGGGGCATAATGCCTCTGTGTCAGTGCAGGTCAAGGATGAGCGGGTTCCAGATGGGGCAAATTATAAGTATTCACTTGAGTTTACTCAAGACTGGGGTGAGTCACACCAGTGCACCGGCGGCAACGATAGCGTGTTCACAGTCTATTCTGATGAGAGTTTCGGTGCCATCAAAATCTCTGCGACCGTTATTTATATTTCTGCAGGTTGGGACTCCCGCTACGTAACCACTTCCCTCGGTGCCGGCGGGTGGTGGAGCTGGGACAGCAGCAGGAAGACCACCTTTACTCCACTTTTGTGCGGGGGCACGGATAACTACGTCGGCACCATTACAGAATCGAAGGATGTGTCGTCCAACATAACAAGCCTGGACGCCTTCTGGAAAGACTTCGGCCTGTTCGACGGCGGCAATCACATGCAAATCGGCTTCCCCCATCTCGTTGGCTACGGGACATCTGGTTTATCCACGGAAGGCTACTCCTATTGCGGACAGCTGTTCACCTCAGGCTCACAGACACGAGATTGGTCTCCAAATCTTCCTCTAAAATGGGCGCGACTGATTCCCCATGTTTCAGAAGGGGTTTATGTGTACACGGGGCGTGCGCTCGTGCAGTCCTTTGGAAGCGAAACGATGTGCAACTTGTCGGGATCGCGTACAGAAGTCTAGGCGGCATACACAGTTGAAATCAAGAGGACTCAGCTGAACTAAGCATAGCGGGGCTAGCGAAGGCGAGCGAGGGGTCAGGCAGGGGCATCAGGGCATCAGGTGACTGGACCCCAATTCCCCTGAGCAATCTAGCGACTGGACCCCAATTCCCGTCACCCCGCTTGGGCGATGGCGGCGCTGCGTGCGTCTGGCCGGGTATGCTTGAGCCGCTTCGCTCTCGATCCGGGTTTTGCGGGACTCAAGTTTCTGTTTGCCCCTGCTTGGAACTGCGCGATAAACTGTTCATCCGCCAAGGCATAGCCTCGCTGAGAGGAGCTGCGGAAGCGGCGGATCCATGCCTCGTCAGCGAGACTCGTCGCCAGCACCAGTTTCCATTGCGCGGGCGTGTACAAATCGCTCCATGCCCGCAGATCGAGTTCCCGAGCGGGATCTTCGCCAGCCAAGTGGACACCCGCACTGGACCACGGCCAGTCCTCGGCCCGCTGGACCAGGGCCGCCCTCAGCGGGTTCTGTTCGATGTACGCCATGGCCCGGAACGTGTGGTTGTGGTCCATCACGCAGGAGTAAAACCGCTCCTGCCAAAGGTGGCCACAGCGCTCGCGGCGGACGTTCGAGTAGAGGGAAAATCCGCCTTGAAGACGCCGGAACATCCGCGTCAGCCCCGTCTCGTGCCTGGGCACGCAAATGGCGTGGATGTGATTGGGCATTAAGCAGAAAGCGAGCACGGTCACCTCGTGCTCAGCGGCTGCGGCGAACAGCCGGCGGCGGTAAACGCCATAGTCCTGTTCATCGAGAAAGACCTGTTGGCGATCATTGCCCCGCTGAGTGACATGGTGCGGGTAACCGGGTAAAACGAAACGCGGAAGTCTGGGCATCGTATTGGATAAGTGCCCGCCGCCAGCGATTCCTCTCACCTCGAAGGCAATTGGGGTCCAGTCACTCGCCCGATTAGGCGAATTGGGGTTGGACTGACCCCCTCGGCTGAGACAACTGAAATTGGTGACAGTCTGCCGGGTTTGCCGGTTGCGGCTTCGTCCTCATATTAGTTGGTTTTTGGCAGGGCCGGGTCCGTGTCCAGGCCGAGCCGCAG
>CAADGY010000415.1 GCA_900696665.1 uncultured Acidobacteriota bacterium | reverse complement strand
TATCCGCAACCGGTTGGCGCGCGAAGGTCACGTCTTTCGTCCCGGGCTCATTCAGACGTTTTCGAAGTTCATCGAGGAGCTGACCCCCGGCCGGCGACAGGCCTCCGGCGGCGCCTTCCAGGCCATCGTGGATCAGGCACTCGAAAGCGTGTCTCCCGCCGGCTACACGCCCGTCGCGGATCTCGATGGATTTCGCCGTGTTCTCGCCAACCTGATCGAAGAGTTGTCACTGGGAGGATGTGATTCTGCTACGATTCGCACGGCGCCGGGCGGAGAAGAAATCGCCGGCGTTTACCGGGACGTGGAAAACCGCCTTGCCAGGCGCGGGCTAACGACGCGAGCGGGCCGCTTGACTGCAACTCTTTCCGGTGTCGAAAGCAATGGACTGCCCGGGTTGAGCGCTGTCTATTTCGACGGCTTTTCCTCGTTCTCCAATCTCGAAATCAGACTTCTCGAAGCGCTCGCGAAGACGGTGAATCTTACGATCACCCTGCCGGATTCTCCGGGTTCGGCAACTACCCTGGAACGTCTGCTTTCATTGGGTTTCCAACTTCGAACGCTCACCAGGCGCAGGCCGGAAGCAGCAGTCGTAGTGGTTGCCGCTCCCGATATCACCAGCGAAGCCGAAGAAGTGGCCCGGCGTATCCTCGCGCACCATGCCGAAGGCGTCCACTTCCGTGAAATGGGCGTGGTGTTGCGATCGGAAAAGCCTTATGTCCCGCTGCTTGAAGCTACGTTCGAGCGGTTTGGCATTCCCGCACGTTTCTACTTTTCGCGTCCGTTGAGCGGCCATCCCGTGGTTCAGTTTTTGACGGGCGGAATCGATGCGGCACTCGGCGGATGGGAACACGAAGCGCTGTTGCCCGTCTTGCGCTTTGGTGCTGCGGCGGATCCGTCCCTGGACCGGTTTGAGTTCAAGGTTCGAAGAAATTTGCCGGCGCGGGGAATTGTACCGTTGCGAGAGATGACACGCTCCGGCGGCATTCAGCACCTGCTCGAAAACCTCGAGCGGTTGGACTCCTGGCGAGGCGCAGTGCTAACGCCGCCTGAATGGGAGCGGCGGATTGCGGATCTCACCGGCCTCGTGCCCCTGGAGGCTCCCAGGGATGGTGTATCCCACAACCTTGCGGCCTTGTGGCGAAGCCGGACCGTCGTCCTTCGCCAGTTTCAATCCGCTGTGAGCGACGCGGCATGCACGTTTGATCCCGAACAGCCGGTAACCCTCGATGCTTTCTGGCGCGTGCTCAAAGGTGTGGTGAGATTGAGCAGCTTGCGCGTGCCCGACCACAGGCGCGATGTCGTGCATGTGATGGACGCGATCGAAGCGCGGCAGTGGGAGTTGCGGAATGCCTTCGTGTGCGGGCTGCTCGAGAAGCAGTTTCCGCGCTACCACTCAGAAAACCCCTTGCTGTCCGACGAGTCCCGGGAGCTGCTCAACCGGAGTGGATTCCGTTTTCGCACGACGGCGGACAGGCAGCGGGAGGAGCAGTTTCTGTTTGACGTGGCCGTAAGCCGGGCCACCGCTGAGACGGTGTTGAGTTACCCCCTGCGCGACCCCAGCGGAGAAGATAACCTGCCGTCGTTTCTGCTCTCGAAATATCAGGCGAAGGTTTTGAGCCGGGATGTGCGGCCACAATCCGGGCCGCCACGCTCCCGCCCCTATTCGGCGTCTACGTCTATTTCGGATTCCCTCCTCCAGGAGCAACTTCGCGGCAGGCATGCCGTGCTCCGGCCGACAGCGGTTGAGACGTTTTTGCAGTGCCCCTTTCGCTTTTTCGTGCGGCACACACTGAAACTCGATTCGGCGCCGGCTGCGCCGGAAAAGCGTCTGGATGCTCTGCTCAAGGGGATAGTGGTGCACACCGTGATGCAGAGGTGGCATTCGAGCGACGGCGGTATGGAGATTCCGTCTCTTGTAAATGCCGTGGTAGATGAGATCTGTTCCAGTGAAAAGGTCCCCGACAATTTCCGGAGAGAAATGGCGCGGATCGAGATTGTATCCGCCCTGATGAAGTTCACTGATATGGCGGAGGCGCCGGAGGGATGGAAGACCAGCGCGGAAAAGGCGTTCGAGCTGCGGTTGCAGGGCGACGTGGTCGTATCGGGCCGCATTGACCGTTTGGATGTCGCACCGGATGGCCGTGCCATCGTGTTTGATTACAAGTACAGCGGCGGCAAACGTCTGAAGCGGATCATGGCGGGTCATGAAAGCCACAGGAACGTGCAAGTGTGCCTCTATCTGCTCGCGGCCTCCCGCATCCTGGGGCATGAACCGGCGGGAATGTTTTATTGGAGTCTGAAGGGGGATTGCCGGGTTGACGGCTGGCATGTCTCGCTGCCGGACTATAAAAAAATTGGCACGGCGATTACATCCGGCGAACTGATGGAGATGTTGGAGGGGAGTGAGGCGGCAACGCTCGAAGCCGCCTCCGAGATCCGCGCGGGGCGTATTACGCCCACCCCGGATCCCGAGATCTGCCGTTACTGCGAATTCCGCGATGTGTGCCGCGCGCGTTCAGTTTCCAAAGCGCTCGCGGCAGGAGACGCGGAATGACACTTAGCACCGGACAGCGGGCGGCGGTTGAGCGCAGCGGGCAGGACGTCTGCGTGGTTGCGGGGCCTGGATCCGGAAAAACCAGGGTCCTGGTCTCGCGATTCTGCTGGCTGGTGAGCCAGGGCGTGTCACCGGTCCGCATCCTGGCCATTACATTCACTGAGAAAGCCGCTACCGAGATCAAAGGAAGAATTGTCGCCCAGTTCTCGCAGGATGCCCACCTGCGCGCTCAAGTGGAGCGGGCGTATGTTTCCACCGTGCACGGCTTCTGTGCGCGGCTGCTGAAGGAGAACGCCATCCGGGCCGGCGTAGACCCGGACTTCGCCATTCTGGACGAACGCACGGCCTTGTATGAGCTGTCGCTCGCCGCCGGCGAGGCCCTGGATGAGTACTACCGCCTGGATCCCGCTGGGTTCCGGCGTCTGGTTTCCGGTCTCAATGCGTTCGACATAACACCCTGCCTGCTGGAGGTCTATGAAGCCCGGCGCGCTTGTCCTTCACTGGACATCGAACCGGTAGACACCATTACTTATGCGGCTTTTCTGCGGCGGGCGAAAACAATTCTGGATCAAAGCACAAGAGGTTGGACACCCAGACAGGCGGAAGCCTGGCGTCAGATCCTCTCTTGGCTGGAGCGGTTGCAAACACTCGAAAGCAACGGCGATCGATTGAACCGGTTCCGCCTCATCGCAGAGTGCAACTTCAACCTGAACCAGGTGAAGGCGGGACCCGCACGCGACGCGATACGCGAAATCAAGAACGACCTGCTGCCGCAACTCAAGTCCGCGCTGATCTCCGAATATTACTCCAGCGAGCACCAGTCGCTGGAGCGGATTCTTCAGCGCCTGGATGAGATCTACCGGCGGCGGAAACGGGTGCGAAGCACGCTCGATTTCGCCGACCTCGAAGAGCAGGCGATCCGGCTGCTGAAGGAAGACGAGCGGGTCCGCCAAAATACCGCGAATTTGTTCGATGCCGTCCTGATGGATGAATTGCAGGACACCAACCCGTTGCAATGGGAGCTGATGGACCTGGTGCGGCGGCGTTACCGTTTTTTCGCAGTCGGCGACATCAACCAATCCATCTACGGGTTTCGCCACGCCGAGCCCGCCGTATTCGCGCGATACCGCGACAATATCCGTGCGCAAGGTGCGATGGTAGACGAGTTGCGCGAGAACCATCGCTCGCGCCCCGAGATACTGGCTGCCGTGCAAGCGGTCGCCGAGGCTAGGGAGGGTGTCGAGCGTCACGAACTGGTTGCCGCCCGCAACGCCGCACACAAAACGGAACCCTCCGTGGAGGTGATTGCCGCGTTCGAAAGCGATACGGCCGATGCGGCTGAAATGGTGGAGGCGACCTGGATTGCGCGCCGCATTCTCGATCTTCATGCGACGCTCACCATCGAAGAAGATGGCAGCCGAAGGCCGCTCCGGTTTAGCGATATTGGCGTGTTGGTGCGCAAATCCGAACCGATGGATCTGATTGAACGAACGCTGCGCGAGTTTGGAATACCAGCGCTGGTGAGCCGTGGCAGAGGATTCTTCGAGTCGGACGAAGTGACAGACCTGGTGCACTGGCTTCGGGTCGTTTCGAATCCACGCGATGAGATCAGCCTGGCGGCCGTCCTGAGGTCACCCCTGGTTGGGGCTTCCGACGAGACGCTTCTGCGGCTCAAGGTGTGCGGCAACCTAGCGGAAGGACTCTCGGCGTGCGAGTCGATAGTAGAAGAGCCCGAAGAGTTGGCGCGCCTTCGCGAAGCGCTTGGCTATCTCAAAGGCGCACGCGAGTTATCCGGCTATGTTTCACCGGACAGGCTGATCTCACCCATACTGGACGCCTCCGGGTATATGTGCAGCCTCGATGCCCGCGCGCGCGCAAATGTGGAGAAGCTGCTTGGAATCGTCCGCGATCTTTTTGCTCGCGAGCCCATGCCGCTGGCCGTTCTTACAGATCACCTGGAGCGGTTGCGCGAATCGCAATCCGAGCCGGAAGCTCCCGCCGGTCAGAGCGCCGATGTCGTAAACGTGATGACCATTCATGCGTCGAAGGGTTTGGAGTATCCGGTGGTCTTCGTCGCGTGCCTCCACACGGCGGTGAACCAGTCCGCACCCACGCTGTGTTATCTGCCGGGAGCCGGACTTGGCGTGCGCTGGTGCGATCCTGTTTCGGGCGAAGCCGTGTCCGATACCGTTCATAAACTCTACTCCGGCCGAACCAAAGAGCGCGACAAGGCAGAGAGCGATCGCCTCCTGTACGTCGCCATGACAAGAGCAAAAGAACATTTGGTGCTTTCTTTTGCCGTGGGAAAGAAGGCGCCCTCGGGCTGGCCTTCCGCGATTGCCGGAGCTTTCGGAATCGCGCTGGACGGGCCGGCGGAACCGGCTGAGATCGATACATTTTCCGGGTTCCGGCTGAAGGTCTTCCGGCCGGACCGGCGTGCCGAATCCAGGGCGGGGGACCGATTCACGCGCCTCGAAGCGCAGCCTCTCATGCTGGCGCGCCCCGCACTTGAAGAACAGTTCGATTCCACGGCCTCGGTCACTTCGCTTACCACCTACTGGCAATGCCCCCGGCGGTACTTCCTGGAGAGATATTTGCAATGGCCCACCGATGGCGCGGCTCCGCATGTGTTTCTGGAAGACGCCTTCGATTCCGGCACCTCCATGGAAGCCGATGATTTCGGCCGGGCAGTGCACGCGGTTTTGGCGGGCGGCCCGCGTGACAACCTGCCGACGGACGTATTGGAAATGGCCGGGCGTTTTGAGACCAGCGAATTCGGGTGGCGTCTGCTTCGAGCCACCGGCGCCGGGCACGAATGCGAATTCGTGATGTCGTTTGAAGGCCTGGTTGTGCGCGGGCAAATCGATCTGTGGTTTGAAGAGGGCGGGGAACTGGTGCTGATCGATTACAAAACGGATCGGATCGATCCCGTCTCGGACCCGCACAGGATGGCGGCATATGCTCTGCAATTGAACCTCTATGCGGCCGCACTTCAAAAAATGCGCGGAAGGCCGGTGAATGCCGCCTACCTGTATATGCTGCACGCCAATCGCGCCGTGCCGGTTTCTGTTGATGAAGCTTCTTTGGACACGGTAAAGCATATCGTGGAAGCCCTGCGAGGATCTCAGAACCGGATGGAGTTTCCTCTTAACGCCGGCGGGCAGTGCTTTCACTGTCCCTATTATAAGACGGCTTGTCCGGGCGTCACGAAAGGCAACTCGCCCGTATGATTCACTAGTAAGACGCGCGGCCCCCAATCCGCGATCTCGATCGCAGTTACGGACGCCGGACTGATCTCGATGCGGTAAAGCAGATCCAGCGGAATCCCCGAGTAATGCGCCAGGGTGGCTCTGATGGCATCGGCGTGGCTGAAAATCGCAATGAGCTTGCCCGGGTGCTCCAGGCGCAACCGCTCCAACTCGGCAACCATGCGGACTTGTACTTCGAGCATCAGTTCGCCGTTCGGAGCCCGGATGCCGCTGCGAAACTGGTTGTAACGTTTCCATTCCGGCAGTAGTTCCAGCGCGTCGAGGCGCTTTCCGGAAAAATCCCCGAAGCGCACCTCACCAAACGCCTCCCTTACTTGTATGTCCAGCCGCAAGAGCTTGGCGGCGGGCGCCGCGGTCTCCATCGTTCTCTCGAGAGGGCTGCTGTAGAGAGCTGCGATGGGGGCATGCTGCAACCGCCTGGCCAGGTCCTCCGCCTGCATACGGCCCCGGTCGTTCAATGAAACTCCCGGCAACCAGCTAACGATGGAGGTACCGACAGCATCCGTCAACCCGTGGCGGATGAAAAGAAATGTAGTCATTAAACGGCTACCGTAGCATACCGGAAAAGTGGAACAGCCAATACCCCTCGCTGGGACCCGGGGCCGCAGAATCGATGGGTTACAGAGAGCCGTTAACTGGCGCGGGGAAGCGGGCGCCCCCCTGCATATTCCGGCCGGATGCTGGCGAGCACGGCAGCGCTCACCTGCCGCTCCAGCGCCCGCTTCCGGCGTTTGTTGCCGTCGTGGGTCTCCGACCAGAGGTGAAAGCCGTCACGCGTGCTGTTTAGTTGCAGACAGACCCGTAGCTGCGCATGGAAACTCCGGACACTGCCTTCGAGAACCGCTTCTACGCCGAGGCGGCGGCCAATCATCCGGACATCCCCCGCTTCGTTGCCGGTCTTCACTACCCGGATACCGCCGGATTGCGCGATGCTGTCGATGATTCTCCGGCAAAGACCTTCGCACAATTCTGACTGATCGCGGCTGGGGCTCAGGTCGATAAGAGGCAGAACGGCGATGGAAGCCACCGGATGCTGCAACCTGCCCTCGAGAGAGCGCAAAGCTTCTGCCTCCGGGTGGCTATCGCGAATGGGGAGCACGCCCGGCACTGGACGGAAATTGAAGTGCGGAGCGTAACTTCGCTTCGGGTAACTGATTAAGACTGGATCGTGCTGTCCCTCGTGCTCATAATATTCGCGCAGTTTGGAACGTAAGCGCCCGGCTTCGACGCGAACAATCGGATTGAAACGCGGGTCGAGCGTCTCCGGCTTGTCGTAAACCGCCAGCCCGATCAGGTATTCTTTCAAACTCTCTCCAGACCCGCTAATTACCTGGTCCACCGTGAACCGGAGGAAACGGCTCATACGTTCAGACCGGATGAATACATCACTGGCAAGTATTCGTTCCACCTGGCGTTCGATCACCGCTACCGGAATCTGTAACTCCTCGAACTCGGTCATCTGCTGCTCTTCCGAACCAGGGCGTCAACAGCAACACTCATACCAAAGTACTAGTTTGCAAGGGATTCTCACGGTTGAGACAGCTTAGCCCGCTAAACCAACCGCCGCCGATGGAGGGCGGGCGGTTACCAGTGGAAATTTTTTCCGGTCCCGGAAATTGTTTCCTCTTTTTAATTCCTGCGAAACCCGTAGGTTGCCGCGGACAGCGTCAACAGACCCGTGGTGGTACGTTGTTCGGCTATTGGCGCGGAACGTGCACTGGGCGGGTGTGCGGATGAAGGCACCGCAGTCCCGACGGAGGCGAATATGTTTTCTATCATCGGTTGGATTGTGTTCGGGTTGGTAGTAGGTGTTATCGCAAAGCTTCTGATGCCTGGGAAAGACCCAGGAGGGTTTATTGTCACTATTTTGCTCGGGATCGCAGGAGCATTGCTCGGCGGCTACATAGGACGCGCGCTGGGCTGGTATGGTCCCGGCGAAGGCGCCGGGTTTCTGATGGCCCTGATTGGGGCCATTATCCTGCTGGTGCTCTACCGGCTGGCGTTCCGGCGCGGCACGGTCGGATAAAGTCCCGCGGGGACTTCCGCGCGGTGTGGGTTGCGGCCGGCAGTGAGAATTCATTCTGAGGCTGGGGGAAAGTTAATGGCTAATCAAGAGACAACAATGACGACACAAGGGCGACAGCCAATGACTGAGGAAGAGTACGGAAATGCCTACCAGAGGGGATTCAGTTTGACGGTCCGGTTTCTGGTCTCCAAGGGGCTATCGTATGATTCAGCACGCGAGACTGCGCAGGCAGCATGGGCCAAAGGTTGGGAGCGGCTCGGCCAACTCCGTAATCCCTCGATGATATTGACGTGGATGAACAGTATTGCGCTGAATATCCATCGGAGCTACATCCGCCGGGAACCGCTGCTACAGGCTTTGCCTGAGTTATCCACACCCCCCAAAGTGAACCTTGCCGCCATTGATGTCCGGCGCATTTTGAGGTGCTGCAAGCACAGCGACAGAATGGTGCTGCAGCGGCATTACCTGGAAGGTTACAAAGTACAAGAGATTGCTGAGCAACAAGGATGGACTGAAACGGCCGTACGAATAAGGCTGTTGCGTGCGCGGCGCACCGTGGGTCAAAGGCTGGGCCGGAAAATAAAGGTGAATGAAGCGAACCGGCGGCTTGTCGGACGAAAGGCGTATGACTTGCGCCCGGCAACCCACATGGAGCATGCCGCGTGATCGAGTAAGTAGAATCTGGCGGAGGCTACACCCCCTGCAATGTGCCCGGCGCCTGGCTGCCGGGCTTTTTGTTTCAAGCACCTTCCATCCCTCCATCAAGTTTTTTGTGTCACACTTTTGACACAGCATGGGGGAACACTTATACTAACTGGGTATCAGCGAAAGTTGAGATATTTTTGCTTGGCGCCGCAATTTTTGCTGGAGAGCTGTAACGGATCCAGGCAGGCGCGAAACATTTTTAACTGGGAACTCAATCAATAGGGGTATAGTTGCCACGGAAGTCCGGGCTGCTGAGAGCTACTGGGTGCCCTGTAATCTGGGGTCTGGGATTCGAGGATAAGCCGCTTCCGAGCCTTAGCACTAACTATGGCTCAGGTCTTTCATCCGAGCACCAACACGATCGCTCGCGTTACGATTTTCGGGGGTATCTTCCTGCTGGGTGGTCTGGTATGGGTGCTGGCCGGCATTAACAGCTCCGACTATGTCACCAAAGTGCAAGTGGTCCAGCCGCAACCGGTGCCCTTCAGTCATAAGCATCACGTCTCCGGTCTTGGTATCGATTGCCGCTATTGTCACACCACCGTAGAGACCTCAAATTTCGCCGGAATCCCCCCCACCGAGACCTGTATGAGCTGCCACTCGCAGATTTGGGTGGATAGCCCGATGCTCGAGCCGGTGAGAGCCAGTCTGCGGGACAACAAGTCCCTCGAATGGACGCGAGTAAACGACGTTCCCGATTTCGTCTACTTCAATCACAGCATTCACATAAACAAGGGTATCGGCTGTGAGACGTGCCACGGCCGCGTCGACCAGATGCCGCTGATGGTCAAAGCTGAGACCCTGCAAATGGAATGGTGTCTAACATGTCATCGCGATCCTGGGCAATACATCCGGCCACGTGAACAGGTGTTCACGATGGGGTACAGCTACCCGGCTAATCAGAAGGAAGTGGGACAGAGACTGGTGAAAGAGTATAACGTGCGCAGTCTGATCGACTGCTATACGTGTCATCGATAATGAACGGAGACAGCGGTCGCACAAATCCGCTCGATATGGCCGCCATACGGGCGAAGCTCGAACAGGCACGTGGCCCCGAGTACTGGCGCAGTCTTGAGGAACTTGCCTCCACCGAGGAGTTTGACCAGTTTGTGCAAAACGAGTTCCGGCACGAGTTGCCGCGCCCGTCGGAGGTGAACCGCCGCGACCTCCTGCGGTTGATGGCTGCCTCTTTCGCCTTGGCCGGGCTCAGTGCGTGCACCAAGCAGCCGGACGAAAAAATTGTGCCCTACGTTCGTGCTCCGGAAGAATTCGTACCGGGTAAGCCGCTGATGTTCGCGACTTCCATGCCGTTGAACGGCTTCGGCACTGGGGTTCTTGTCGAAAGCCACATGGGACGCCCGACGAAAGTGGAAGGCAACCCGGAGCACCCGGCCTCTTTGGGGGCCACCGGAATATTCGCCCAGGCATCCATCTTGACGCTGTACGATCCGGATCGGTCGCAAGTCGTCACCAACCGGGGCGCGGTGAGCAACTGGCTGCAGTTTGTCGGGGAGATGGCCAAGGAGCGCGCGGACCAGGTTACTCGAAAAGGAGCCGGGTTACGCATACTCACTGACACGGTGACTTCGCCCTCCTTCATTGCACAGATGGAGCGGTTGCTGGCGCAACTCCCGGGCGCGAAGTGGATTCAGTACGATCCCATTGCCGCGGCGCGGAACAGCCAGGCCGGACCTGCACAGAACGCAATTTACAATTTCGACGCCGCGGATGTGATCGTATCGCTGGACTCGGATTTTCTCGGATCGGGCCCCGGGAGTGTTCGCTATTCGAAGGATTTTGCCAGACGGCGCCGTGTGCTCGAAGGACAGCAGACGATGAACCGGCTGTATGCGGCCGAACCAGTGCTTTCGATCACGGGAAGCATGGCGGATCATCGCTTGCCGCTCAAAGCCAGCCAAGTGGAGTCGCTCGCCCGCTCGCTAGCGCAAGCTGTTGGCGCCGCCGGAGGTAACGCGGAAGCCAGCGGCGGTTTGGGGGGCGATGAGGCATCCAAGAAATGGCTCGCCGCTGCCGCGGGCGATCTTCAGGAGCACAAAGGCCGCGGCGTGGTGGTCGCCGGAGAATGGCAGCCTCCAGCCGTGCATGCTGTCGCCCAAGCTATCAATCAGGCGCTCGGAAACGTCGGAACAACCGTCCACTACGCCGCACCCCAGCACGCCGGCTTGAGCCCGATGCAGTCTCTCCGGGAACTGGTGGGTGAGATGAATGCCGGCCAGGTGGATCTTCTGATCATCCTTGGAGGAAACCCGGTTTACGATTCTCCGGCTGATCTGGGCTTCGCTGATGCGATGAGCAAGGTCAGATTGCGAGTGCGGCTCGGTTTGTACAATGACGAGACTTCTTTCCAATGCCATTGGCAGATCCCGCAGGCTCACTACCTGGAATCCTGGGGTGACGTCCGGGCCTATGATGGCACAATCGGCATCATCCAGCCCCTGATTTCGCCACTCTATGGCGGACGCACCGCCATCGAGTTAATCGCCGTACTGGCTGGCGACCCGGATCGAAGCGCGCACGATCTGGTTCGCGAATACTGGAGATCGCAACACCGCCAGGGCGATTTTGACACCTTCTGGCGCAGGTCGCTTCACAACGGTTTTATTCCGAATACCGGAGCGAAAGCGGGCGTTCGGGCCGTTTCCGCGGACGCAAAGGCAACCGCCCTACAGGCGCCTGTTGCGGCGGGTACGCGCGATTCGCAGGCGGCCGGCCTCGAGCTTGTGTTCCGGCCCGACGCCACTATATGGGATGGCCAGTTCACCAATAATGCCTGGCTTCAGGAAACGCCGAAGCCGATAACGAAGTTGACGTGGGATAACGTTGCGCTTCTAAGTCCCGGCACCGCGGAGCGTCTTGGCGTCAAGGAGCGCGACGTTCTCGAATTGAAGTATCGCGGGCGGACAGTTCGTGCGCCTGCCTGGATTTCACCGGGCCACGCTGACGACAGCGTGACGGTTTTCTTCGGCTATGGCCGAAGCCATGCCGGTAAGGTCGGGGACGGGATCGGCTATAACGCCTACGCGCTATGGACTTCTGAAGAACCCTATTTCGGTTCAGGTCTGGAGGTGAGGAAGACCGGCGCGCAAGTGGTTCTGGCCTGCACGCAATCGCACCATGCCATTGGCAAGGAGGGTTTTGGAGGCAGCGGGCGCACGCATAACCGTCATATTGTGCGCTCGGGCACGTTCGAGAATTTCCAGAAGAATCCGAAGTTCCCCAACGAAGAAGAACCTCCTCCTCCGGCCGGCCTGAATATCTATCCGGATTGGGAGTATCGCGGCTATGCCTGGGGCATGTCGATTGACATGAACGTGTGCATGGGGTGCAGTGCGTGCGTGGTCGCCTGCCAGGCTGAGAACAATATACCCGTTGTGGGAAAGGACCAGGTAGTGATGGGCCGGGAGATGCACTGGCTCCGCATCGACCGGTATTACAAGGGAGAATTCGAAAACCCCGAAACGTACAACCAGCCCATGGCCTGCCAGCACTGCGAGACTGCGCCCTGCGAGGTGGTTTGCCCCGTCGCCGCTACGGCGCATAGCGATGAAGGCTTGAACCAGATGGTTTATAACCGCTGCGTCGGCACACGCTATTGTTCGAACAACTGTCCTTACAAAGTGCGGCGGTTCAATTTTCTTCTTTATTCGGATTGGGCAACCGAGAGTCTGCGGCTGTTGCATAACCCCGATGTTACGGTTCGAAGCCGCGGTGTCATGGAGAAGTGCACGTACTGCGTGCAGCGGATCTCGGAGGCGAAAATCGAAGCGGAAAAAGAGAACCGTAAACTCCGCGACGGGGAAATCGTCACCGCCTGCCAGCAGGCTTGCCCGGCGGAAGCCATCGTTTTCGGCGATGTCAACGATCCGTCGAGCAGGGTATCCAAGTTGAGGGCACAGCCGCACAGCTATGGAGTATTGACCGAACTGAACACACGTCCACGTACCACTTATATGGCCCCGTTGAAGAATCCGAACCCGGCATTCCGCACGCCGGCGGCGAATGAGGAGCGTCATGGCGACTGATCGGGAAAATCCCACGGCGGAAATGGAAGTCGGCCCGGTAATCGCTCCGGGACACACCTACTCGACGGTTACGGACAAGATTGCGTCGATC